>CAYVHH010000490.1:0-5571 GCA_964450175.1 uncultured bacterium
GGAGCCCGCCGCGCCACCCGCCGCCGTTCCGCAGCCCGCGGCGGTCCCGCGCGACGCCGAGGCTCGGCAGGAGGCGGAACGTCGGGCCAAGCAGGAAGTGCCACCGGTGCTCGCCGAGCAGCGCGCGCAGGCCAGGGCTCAGACCGCGCCCGGCGCGCGCGCCGACGCCTCGCAGGCCCCGCCCGGTCCGCGTCGCCCGGCGTCGCCGAACGTCGCCTCGTTGGCGTTCGCGCCCTCGGACGTGCTGGGCCAGCTGGCGGTGAGCGACCGCGATGCGGCGCTTCGCCAGATCGGCGAGCTGATCACACGGCTCGGCGCCGCCGAGACTCGCCGATTCGACGGACCCGACGGCCCGATCCTCGAGCTCACGATCCAGCGCGAGGTATACGCGGAGTTCACTCGGGAGCTCGCGCGTCTCGGTCGGTGGCAGCCGACCCGGGAGCCCTCGACGCTTCCCGAACGAATCCGCGTCGTCCTGCGCATCACCGGCTGACCTCGCCCGCTCCCCGCGGCTGAGCCGGAACTTTCGGCGGCCGCTCCGGTCTAACTCGACAGCAGCCGATATCCGGAAGACCGGAGGAACGACGTCATGAGAACGCCTGTGATTGCCACGCTCCTGATCCTCGCGCTCACGACCGGCCGGCCCGCGGCGGCCGCCCCCGTGAGCGTGACGCGCGACGACCAGCGCGAGGTCATGGTCACGATCTACAACGGCAACCTCGGGCTCGTGAAGGACCTGCGCGAGGTGCGCTTTCCGTCGGGGCAGACCGAGGTGCAGTTCATGGACGTGGCCGCGCTGATCGATCCGACCACGGTCCATCTCAAATCGCTCACCGACGCGCCCGGTCTCAAGCTCCTCGAGCAGAACTACGAGTACGACCTCTTGACGAGCCAGAAGCTGATGGAGAAGTACGTCGGCCGCAAGGTCCGGCTCTATCAAGGCGACGGCACCTATCACGACGCGACCCTGCTCTCCACCAACGGCCCGATCTTCGAGATCAACGGCCAGATCCACATGGGTCAGTACGGCCGGCTCGTCCTGCCCTCGCTGCCCGAGAATCTCGTCTCCAAGCCGACGCTCGTGTGGCTGCTGCGCAACCAGACGGCCCGGCCGCAACGCGTGGAGGCGTCGTACCTCACGAGCGGGATCACCTGGAAGGCCGACTACGTAATGGTGCTGAATCCCGCGGACACGCTCTCGGACCTCACCGGCTGGGTGACGATCGACAACAAGAGCGGCGCCACCTACGGCAACGCCGCCCTCAAGCTGGTCGCCGGCGACGTGAATCGGGCGCCGGATGCGCGACGCGACCAGCGGATGATGGAGATGGCGGCCAAGGCGGTGTCTCCCGCGGTCGCGAGCCACGACTTCGTGTCGGAGGGCTTCTTCGAGTATCACCTCTACACGCTCGACGGACGCACCACGATCAAGGACAACCAGACCAAGCAGCTCTCGCTGCTGTCGTCGAGCGAGATCCCGATCACGAAGGAGCTGATCTACTACGGCGCCGCCGACTACTACCGCACGACCTACGGGGCCCCGATGTCGAATCAGAAGGTGGCGGTCTATCTGGAGGTGAAGAACAGCAAGGAAAACCGGCTGGGCTTGCCGCTGCCCAAGGGCAAGGTCCGCGTCTACAAGGCCGACGCCTCGGGCAGTCAGCAGTTCGTCGGCGAGGACTGGATCGACCACACGCCCAAGGACGAGAGCGTGAAGATCAAGCTGGGCAACGCGTTCGACCTGGTGGGGGAGCGCACCCAGAAGGACTTTCGGAAGCTCGCCTCGAACCTCTACGAGGTCGAGTGGGAGATCGCGCTTCGTAACCACAAGACCGAGGCGCAGACGGTCACTGTCATCGAGCCCGTTCCGGGCGACTGGCAGGTGGTCAGCTCGAGCCACACCTACGAGAAGATCCAGGCCCACACGCTCAAGTACCAGATCACCGTGCCCAAAGAGGGCGCCGCCAAGCTCGCCTACCGCGTGCGGATCCGCTACTGAGCGCCTATTTTCTTGGTGGTCCGGGCGCGCTCCGGATTAAATCGGAGATGTGGAGCCGTGGATGCGGGACGAGGTCGTGATCCTGCTCGCGACGTTGGGCGCCTGCGCGCTCTTGGTCCTCGGTGTCCTCGAGCTCGTCTGGCCCTCGAGGCCGCGCGGCGACCGCTGGCCCCATCGCCGCCGTGACTCATTACTCGCTCGGCCCGGACATCTTCCGCAAGAGCCGTCGCGCGATCGGCTTTCCGTCCTCGCCGTAGTGGGTCAGCAGCAGGTCACCCGGGAGTCCGGGGACCGGGCTCCTCGGGTCGCTGACCTTCGTTAGCAGGATCTGACAGGCGTCGACCTCCGGAGTCGTCGCACCGGTCTTTCGCGTGAGCAACCGCCCCTGGTCGTCGACCGTCCACGTGGTCTTCGGCGGCGCCGACAGAATGGCCTTCTGTTCCTCCGGACCGACGGGCGCTGTCGCGGTGAGATGGCGCATGCTCCGGTCGGCCAAAAAGGCGTACCGCTGGTACGGATAGAAGTACGGATCTGACTCGGCGACGCGGACCGACGGCGCGGTTCCCAGGCGGATCATCGCCCAGGTCCCGATGAGGTCGCCGCGTTTGCAGGGGCGAAGCGCGTCGCGCCGATCATCGGCTGCGACCGCAGACGTAGGAGACCAGGCGAACGACGCGGCGAGCACCGCCAGAACCGCGATCGCGAGCGCACGGGTCATGTCGCGCCGAATTGTACCGCCCCGCGAACGACCGCGAGCTTTGCGCTACTTGCCGCGCTTCGCGAGATAGTCCGGGCCGACCAGGACCTCGCGCGGCTTGGCGCCGTCGCCCGGCCCGATCACCCGATCCTGCTCCATCATGTCGATGAAGCGCGCTGCCTTTGGATAGCCCAGGCGCATCCGCCGCTGCAGGAACGAGATCGAGGCCTGACGCTGGCCGATCACGAGGTGCACGGCGTCCCAGTAGAGATCGTCGCGGTCGGCCTCGGCGCCGGCGGCCACTTCTTCCTCGGTCGCCAGCACGACCTCCTCGTACACCGCGGTCCCCTGCTTGCGCAAGAAGTCGCACACCGCGCGCACCTCGTCGTCGGCCACCCAGGCGCCGTGCACGCGCGTCTGCTTGTTGGCGCCGGGCGGGACGAAGATCATGTCGCCGCGACCGAGCAGCTGCTCGGCGCCGTTGCCGTCGAGCACCGTTCTCGAATCCACCTTCGACGCCACCTGGAACGCGATGCGTGTCGGGAAGTTCGCCTTGATCAAGCCGGTCACGACGTCGACGGAGGGACGCTGGGTCGCGATGATCAGATGGATGCCGACCGCGCGCGCGATCTGGGCCAGGCGCACGAGCGAGGTCTGGACCTCGCCGGCCGAGACCATCATGAGGTCGGCCAGCTCGTCCACGACGACCACCCAGTACGGAAGGCGCTCCTCCGGGCCGACCGCCTTGTTGTAGCCCTCGATGTTGCGGACCTGCTTGAGCTGGAGCGTCCGGTAACGCTCGTCCATCTTGCCGACGATCCAGCGCAGACGCGCCGCGGCCTCCTTGGCATCGGTCACGACCGGCGCCAGCAGATGCGGAATCCCCTCGTAGACGCTGAGCTCCAGGCGCTTGGGATCGATCAGCAGGAATCTGACGTCGGCGGGCGTCGCCTTGTAGAGGATCGAGCAGATCATCGAGTTCAGCCCGACCGACTTGCCGCTGCCGGTGGCGCCCGCCACGAGCAGATGCGGCATCGACGTCAGGTCGGAGACGACCGGGGTGCCGGTCACGTCCTTGCCGAGGGCCAGCGGGAGCTTTCCCTTGGACTCCGCGAACTCCGCCGAGACGAAGATCTCGCGCAAATAGACGGTGGCCGCCTCGGAGTTCGGCACCTCGATCGCGACGGTGCCGCGACCCGGGATGGGTCCGACGATCCTCACGGAGGCCGACTTCAGCGCGAGCGCCAGATCGTCGCCCAGGTTCACCACCTGGCTGATCTTGATGCCGGCGGCCGGCTCGAACTCGTACGAGGTGATGATCGGGCCGGGGCTCACCTGGACGATTCGGCCCTCGACCTCGAAATCCTGGAGCTTCCTGCGGATCGTCTCGGCGTTGTCCTGGAGCTCCTCGCGCGTCAGCGTGAGCTCGGACGCGGGCGGCACCTTGAGAAGCCCGACCGGCGGCAGCTGGAAGGTCGCGGCGCCGCCGCGGCCGAAGTCGAACGTCTCCTGCCACGCGAGCCCCTGCTCCGCCAGGCGCCCGCGCGGGCGCGAGGGCTCGACGACCACGGGCAGTGCTATGGCCTCCGTTGCCTGCGGCTCCGCCGCCGGCGCGGCCTCCGCCGTCACCCGCACGGGGGATGCCGACTGGGCTTTGCGCCGCTTCAGCCTCGTCAGTCGCGACGTCGTGATGCGCACCACGGCCGCATACGACACGCGCGTCACACACAAGACGCCGATCGGAATCGCGGCGACCAGCATGAGCCACGTGCCGACGTTGCCGAATCCCGCATGGAGCATGCCGGCGGTCGCGTAGCCGACGAGACCGCCGCCGATCGCACCGCTTCGCACGCTCGTGGCCTGCGTGAGCAACCCGGCGGCGGCGATGAGGAGCACGCCGAGCCCGGCCAGCGGGACCCAGCCCCGCACGACGATCGGGCGCAGGAACGCCGAGGCGCCCCAGGCGCCGAGCAGGAGCGGCAGCAGGAAGCCGGCGTAGCCGACGGATTGGAAAGTCGCCCACCCGAGCCAGACGCCGACCGGGCCGGTCAGGCCTTGCTGCTCCGCGGGTGTCACGGCCGGATCGAAGGTTGCGAGCGCGATGAGGCCAAAGCCCGCGGCCAGCAGCGCCGCGATCCCCTTGACCTCGCTGACCCAGCGGTCGCTGCCGCGCTTGCGGCGGCGCCGGGGCTTGCTGTCAGTCGATTTCCCCTCCGTCGAGATGACGGTTGCCATCAGACCTCCAGAATGATCGGGAGCACGACGGGCCGCCGGCGGAACCGCTGGTTGACGAACTGGCGAACCGCCATCCGCACCATCGCGCTCGTCGATTCGCGATCGAACGGCACGTCGGGGGCGCGCTCGGCGAGCGCGGCCACGACGGCCTTCTTGAGCTCCTCGAGCAAGGGCTCGTTGTCCTTCACGTAGACGAATCCCCGCGAGGCGATCTCCGGACCCGCGAGCACCGTGCCGTCCCGATCGACGGCGAGCGAAACCGCGATCAGCCCGTCCTCGGCGAGCAGCTGCCGGTCGCGCAGGACCACGGCGCCGATGTCGCCGACCGATTTCCCGTCGACGAGAACGCGACCCACCGGAAAGCGGCCGGCCAGGTGCGCCTCGGTCTTCGAGACCTCGACGCCCATGCCGTCCTCGATCAGGAAGACGCGGTCGGGACCGATGCCGACGGTCTCGGCGAGCCGCGCGTGGCCGAGGAGATGACGGTACTCGCCGTGCACGGGGATGAAGTAGCGCGGCCGCGTCAGGTTGAACATCATCTTCAGATCTTCCTGGCTCGCGTGGCCCGACACGTGGACGAACGCGTTGTCCTCGTAGAGGACCTCGGCGCCCAGGCGATAGAGCGCGTTGACCACGCGCC
>CAYVHH010000491.1:0-3606 GCA_964450175.1 uncultured bacterium
TCACCGGCGCTCACGTCCACGGAGACTCGCTCCGCGTCGGCGACACGCCCGCCCGCGCCCAGATACCGCGGCGCGACCACGGTCGGGAAGCGCCATTCCCACAGGCCCCGATCGCGCCAGCCGAGCGACTGGTCGATCGTCAGCTCCGCGACGATCTCCGTGTGCGGCGGAACGTTGCCGAGCTCCAGAGTGAACAGGTTCGCGCGCTGCTGCTCGACCAACCCCGCGGTGTGGCCTTCGACCAGCGCAGTCTCGAACCGCTCGCGGGCAGCGGTGATGCGGTCGACTTCGCCCACGATGCGTCGCTCGCCGATCCGGAACGCGTAGCCGGCCAGCGCACCGTCGGGCGGCAGCGGGACCAGATAGCTGGCCCGCAACGGCTCCGCGTAGGGATTGGCAAAATGCTGCTGCAGCATGACGGTCGCGAGACCGCCCCGCGCATCGGCTCGAATCGTCAAGACCCGCAAGGGGAACGTGCGGCCGTCCGACGCTACGAGCCGCCCTCCGGCACTGAGGTCCCTCGCGCTCGGCGTCGACGATGTCGCGTCTCGGTTGGCTGGGCTCATGAGCACCTCCTGGATTAGCTCAACTGACCAACGCAGGAGAGCCGCCGGTGGTGACAGCCGCCGAAAAAGATTCCCTTCCCGCCAGGACGCGCTCCGCTCACGCCATGCGAGCGGCTTCGATCTCCTCGGCGGTATAGCGGAAGGCGCGGAAGACCCAGTTGTTGAGGCCGGGGCCGGTCGGCTCGTGGAAGAAGTGCGGGCTCACGAACTCCCACACGACCTCGCCGGCGCGCGTGACCTCGAAGAGGCGACCGTGAACGCCCTCGCAGATGAGGGTGTTGCCGTTGGCGAGCCGCTGCGCGTTCGAGATGTACGGGCTGAAGAATTCGAACAGCGACTGGTCGGCATACTGCCAGACGATCGTGTTGGTGCGCGGATCCACCTCGATGACACGCGAGAACGTGGCCGGATGATCGCGGCGGTGCGTGCCGTTGTCGAAGATCAGGATATTGCCGTTGTCCAGCGGCCGCGGGTCGTGCTGCTGGGCGAGCGGCGGACTGCCGAGCTCCCAGACGATCTTCCCGGTGGCGCGCTCGATCATCACGACGGTCGAGATGTTGCGGAAGCTCACGACGATGTGGCCATCCGCCGTCTCGGCAACCGTGTTGCCGTGGGTCCACTCGGCGCGGCGATCCTGGAGCGTCATCGGGTGGGTCGCCGGGTCGAGATGCTCCCAGCTTCGCCATTCCCACACGATTCGGCCGCCGGTGGTCATCTCCACGAGGTAGTCGGCGTACATCGTGCCGTTCGCCTCGGTGCCGGGCAGCCCGCCCTGGACGCGGCCGGCGAGCTCGGCGGGAAGGGGACACAGGCACAGCAGGAGCACGTTGCCGTTGCGGAGCCGGCGCGCGTCATGGTGATGATCCGGGTGTCTGACTTCCCACAAGATCCGGCTGTGCCAATCGACTTCGAGGACCGCGCCGCCCTTGAAGCGTGGCCACGCCTCGAAGCGATCGAGATCCTCCATGATCTTGCCGCCGTAGAGCAGGTGGCCGTTCGGCAACAGATGGCCGTAGAGTCCCGGTCGATAGGGCAGGCGCCAGGTGTGCGCGACCTTTCCGTCCATGCTCAAGAGATCCACGGTGCCGTCGCCGTACATCGGCGTGAACAGCGTGTAGCCAGGCTGGGCGCGAGAGGGGTCGTGGGCGATGAGCCCTGTCCGGCTCCGTCGGATCTTCTGCTGATCCACCATGCTCATGCGCGCCACCTTAGACGAACACGGAAAGCTTTGCCAGCCCCCGAACCCCCGGGACGCGCCCGCCCGAACCGCTGGAATTTTCGGCGTGACCCGATAGCGTCGCGGCCGTAGTGGCTGGCGAGAGGCGAGTCGCTCGCGTAGCTCGATGGCAGCCGAAGCATGGCCGCCACCCCCGCCGCCGACTCGGCCGCGCGTGATAGGCTCTCGGCCGTGGCCACGATCGTCGCGCCCGAAGGGTTCGTTCCGTTCCAGCGCTCTGCCATCGAGCAGAGCCTCGCGCGGCGATTCGCCGAGCAGGTGATCAAGGGTCCGACGCGACTTGCCGTCAAGGTCGGGTCGAGCTGTCTCACCTACGCCGAGCTCGATCGACGATCGGATCGCGTCGCGCACGCGATCCTCGCCCGCGGCCTCCGGAACGAACCGGTCGCGGTTGTCGTCGACCAGGGCCTCGCCGTGATCCCGGCGATCCTCGGCGTCCTGAAAGCCGGGCGCATCTACGTGCCGCTCGAGACCGCGCTCGGCCGGGAGCAGCTCGGCTTCATGCTGAAGGACTCGTGCGCGACGACGGTCCTGGTGAGCGGATCCACGAAGTCGTTCGTCCGGACAGTGGCCGGCGCGGACGTCGATCTCATCGATATCGACGATCCCCCGGCGGAGATCGGCTCCGAGCCTCTCGGGGTCGAGATGGCCGCGGACGCGCCCGCGTACCTCTACTACACGACCGGCTCGACCGGACAGCCCAAGGGCGTCGTCGATTCGCACCGTAACGTGTTGCACAACGTGATGCGGTACACGAACGCGCTCAGGATCGGCCCGAACGACCGCTTGACCTTGCTGCAGTCGCCGAGCTTCAGCGGCGCGGTGTCGAGCATGTTCTGCGCCGTGCTCAACGGCGCGACGTCGCTCCCGTTCGACGTCCGCCACGCGAGCGGGAGCGAGCTGGCCGACTACGTCGATCACGAGGGCGTCACGATCTACCACTCGGTCCCGGCAGTCTTCCGGAGCTTCCTGAGGGGAGACCGTGTGTTTCCCAAGGTCCGCGTCGTTCGTCTGGAAGGAGATCAGTCCGCCCGCATCGACGTGGACCTCCTTCGCCGCCACTTCTCGGCCAGCTGTGCTCTGTCCAACGGGCTCGGCACCACCGAGACCGGGCTCGTCAGGCGCTTCGTTCTGGGCAAAGACACGCCGCTCGCCGGCGAGATCATCCCGATCGGCCACGCGGTCGACGACATGGACGTCGCGGTGCTCGACGGTACGGGAGAGCCGGTCGAGGCCGGCGAGGTCGGCGAGATCGCGGTGCGCAGCGACTATCTGGCGCTCGGCTACTGGAACCGCCCGGATCTCACGGAGCGCGCGTTCGTGCGCGACCGCGCGGGCCGGCGGACCTATCGGACCGGTGATCTCGGCCGTCTTCGACCGGACGGATGTCTCGAGCATCTGGGCCGCAAGGACTCACTCGTCAAGATCCGCGGCGTCTCCGTGTCGTTGACCATGGTCGAGGCCGCCCTCGCGGCCTTGCCCGCTATCCGCGAGGCCGCCGTCATCGCGACGGCCGACGCGCAGGATACTCGCCGTCTGATCGCGTATTACGTTCCCGCGGCCGGCGCCGAGCCGACGGCCGGCGAGATCAGGCGGCAGCTCGCGGAACGCCTGGCGCCTCAGATGATCCCGTCGCGCTACGTGAAGCTCGCCGCGCTGCCACTCAACCAGAACTTGAAGGTCGATCGCACGGCTCTTCCGGCGCCGACCCGCGAGCGGCCCGAGCTCGACCGCGACTACGCTCCGCCCGAGGATCCGACCCAGGCCGAGCTGGTTCATATCTGGCAGGCGCTGCTCGAGGTC
>CAYVHH010000492.1:0-5848 GCA_964450175.1 uncultured bacterium
CTGTCCGGCGGCCAGCAGCAGCGCATCGCGGTGGCCCGCGCGCTCGCGGTGCGCCCCAAGCTCCTCCTGCTCGACGAGCCGCTCTCCGCGCTCGATCGCAAGCTGCGCGAGACCATGCGCATGGAGCTCGGGCATCTCCTCCGCGATCTCGGCATCACGGCGATCTTCGTCACGCACGACCAGGACGAAGCGCTGGTCATGTCGGATCGCGTCGCGGTGATGCACGCCGGCCGCATCGAGCAGTTCGACACGCCCACCGCCGTCTACGCGCGGCCGGCCACGCCGTTCGTGCTCGACTTCGTCGGCATGTCCACACGGTTGCGCGGCACCGTGGCGGCCGCCGCCGGCGACGAGCTCCTGGTGGCCGCGCCGACCGGCCGCGTGCGCGGCCGCGCCGTGGGCGCGGCGCTCCCGGTGGGGGCCGAGGTGGTGGCCGCCGTGCGCCCGGAGAACGTGCGCGTGGGCGGCGGCGGCGAGAATTCGCTCGAGCTGAAGGTGCGCGACCTGATGTTTCTCGGGTCGAAGCTCGTGCTGCACTGCCACGCCGCCGACGGAGACCAGGTCGTCGCCGAGCTTCCGGCGGGCGCCGTCGAGCGCCTGGCGCCGGGCGATCGCGTCACGGTGAGCTGGCCGGTGTCGGCCACGTTGATCTACTCCGCGTCGTGAGCGCCGCGCCGATCGTCGTCGCTCGCGCGGCGCCGGTGCCGAGACGGGCGGATCCCGTCGCGCTCCTGGCGCTGCCCGGCACCATCTACCTCGTCGTGGCCTTCGCGTTGCCGCTGGCGCTCCTGCTCGTGACGAGCGTCGTCAGCGACGGCCGATTCACGCTCGCCGGCTACGGCCGGTTCCTCGCCGACCCCTTCAGCTGGACGGTCATCGGCAACACGCTGCGCGCCGCCGTGCTCACCACGCTCGTGTGTCTGGTCGCGGGCTATCCGGCCGCCTTCGCGCTGGCCCGCGCGCCCGGTGCCCTGCAGGCGATCCTGCTGGCCGCCCTGATCCTGCCGCTCTCGGTCGGCGTGGTCGTAAAGGCGTTCGCGTGGACGATCCTGTTGCGCGGCGATGGCGTCGTGAACCGGCTCCTGATGACCCTCGGGGTGCTCGACGCGCCGGCGCGGCTCATCTTCACCGAGACGGGGCTGGTGCTCGGCGCGGTCAACATTTTCCTGCCGTTCATGGTGCTGCCGATCTTCGCGGTCGTGAAGCTCATCGACCCGCGGCTCCTCGACGCGGCGGCCACCCTCGGCGCGAGCCCGCTCCATCGGTTCGTCCGGGTGACCGTGCCCCTGACGATGCCGGGCGTGATCGCGGGTGTCGCGTTCGTCTTCTCGATGGCCGTGTCGATGTACGTGATCCCGACCTTGCTCATGGGCGATCGATTCAAGACCTTGTCGGTGCTGGTGGCCCGCTCGTTCCTGTTCATGCGCGACCGCTCGCTCGGGTCGACGGTCTCGGTCGTGCTCCTCGCGATCGCCGTGGCCGTTGTCGTCGCGAGCGCGTGGCTGGCCCGACGCTGGCAGCCCGGGCGCTGATGGGACTCGAGCGCGCGGCGGTCGTCGTCATGTGGACGGTCACGGCGCTCGTGGCGCTCACGCTCCTGGCGCCGCTCCTGGTCACGCTCACCGTCTCGCTCAGCGCGTCGGCCGTGTTCAACCTGCCGCCGCCGGCGCTGTCCTGGCGGTGGTACGAGCGCATGAGCCGGCTGCACGATCTCTGGCCCGCCGTGCGGCTTTCCGTCGGCATCGCCCTGCTGTCGACCGCGGTCTCGCTGGTGATGGGCACCTGCGTCGCGATCGCGCTGACCCGGGCCTCGTTCCCGGGCAAGACGATCCTCTTGACGTTCATCGTGTCGCCGCTGATGATGCCGGGCCTGGTGGTCGGCGTGGCGCTCCTGTCGTGGCTGCGCGAGCTGGGGCTGCGCGACGCGTACGCGGGCCTGCTCATCGGGCACGTCGTGATCACCTTGCCCTACGTGACGCGCACGGTGCTGGCGAGTCTCTCGCTGTTCGACTTCACCCTGATCGAGGCGGCGCGCACGCTCGGGTGCTCGCCGCCGCGGGCGCTGCTCACGGTGATGGTGCCGGTGCTGGCGCCCGCCTTCCTCACCTCGGGGTTGTTCGCCTTCCTCGCCTCGATGGACAATTACCCGATCTCGATCTTCCTGGTCGACGCCCGGAGCAAGACGCTCCCGATCCTGATGCTGCAATACCTCGAGGAGAACCCCGACCCCACGATCGCGGCCATCTCCTCGGGACTCATTCTGCTCACGATCGTCGTCCTGCTCGTGGCCGATCGGCTCGTCGGCCTGCGACGCCTGGCCGACTTTTGAGCGTCGAGACGATGGGCGCGGCGCTCGAACCCTGCGACCTGCTCGTCGACGGCGGGCTCGTCCTCACCCTGGACGCCGGCGACCGCATCATCGCCGACGGGGCCGTCGCGATTCGCGCCGATCGCATCGTCGCCGTCGAGCCCGCCGCCACCGCGCGCGTCCGTTTCGCGCCGCGCGCGCGGATCGACGCGCGCCGCCGCATCGTCATGCCGGGGCTCGTGAACACGCACAATCACACCCCGCTCGTCATCACTCGCGGCATGGTCGAGGACATGAACTTCGCGCCGATGTACACGCCTCGAGTGCCGCAGGGTTACCGCCTCGGCGCCGAGGAGGTATACCTCTTGTCCCGACTCGGCGCCTGGGATCTCTTGCGCACGGGATCGACGACCGTCGTCGACTACTACCGTCACGGCGATTCGTGCGCGCGCGCGATGGCCGAGAGCGGCCTGCGCGCGTTCGTGGGCGGCCGCATCCACGACATCGATCTCGCGGCCGTCGCCGGCGGGAGCTACCGGTACGATCCGGCGATCGGCGCCGCGACCCTGCAGGAGAACATGGACATCGCCGCGCGCTGGCACGGCCACGACGCCGGCCGCCTGCGCACGGTTCTGGCGCCGCACGCGCCCGACACGTGCTCGCGCGAGCTCCTGAGCCAGGTCGCGACGCTCGCGGCCCGCTCGGGCACCGCCGTGCACACGCACCTGGCGCAAAGCCCCGACGAAGTCGCCCAGGTGCGACGGCGCGACGGCCGCCGTCCCAGCGAGGTGCTCGACGAGACGGGGCTGCTCGGCCCTCACGTCGTGGCCGGCCACTGCATCTATCTCGATCCCGACGAGATCGCGCGGGTCGGTGCGGCGCACCTCAACGTGGCGCACGTGCCCGTCGGCAACGCATCCTCGGGTATGATGGCGCCCATCAAGGCGCTCGAGGAGGCGGGTGCGCGCATCACTCTGGCCACCGACACGAAGTCGCACGACCTATTCGAGACGATGCGCGCGGCGCTCGCGATCAATCGCGTGCAGGGCGGCGGTCGCGCGATCGACGCGCGCGCCGCGCTGCGCTGGGCCACCGCCGGCGGCGCCGTGGCCCTCGGCCTGGGGAACGAGGTGGGCGCCCTGGCCGCGGGCATGAAGGCGGACGTGATCCTCCTCGACGCCGACGCCCCGAATCTGCGGCCGATCGTCGACGGCGTCAGCCTCCTCGTCCACGCCGGTGTCGGCGCCAACGTCCGCAGCGTGATCGTCGACGGGCGCATGCTCATGGACGACGGGCGGCCCACCCGCTTCGATGCCGACGAGGTGATCACGGCCGCGCAGGACGTCGCCACCCGCCTGTGGGCCGAGAGCGGCTGGGCGCCCGTCCTCGCGAAGCCCAGCGCATGAGCGGCCGTGACTTCCGGGGCTACGGCGGTCGTCCTCCCGATCCGCAGTGGCCCGACCGCGCGCGCGTGGCCGTCTCGTTCGTGGTCAACGTCGAAGAGGGTGCGGAGCTGTCGCTCAGCGCCGGCGACGAGCGTAACGAAGGCGTCTACGAGGTGGCCGACGAGATCACCGGCGTTCCCGACGCGTGCATGGAGACCCACTTCGAGTACGGTACCCGCGCCGGATACTGGCGGATCATGGACGTGCTCGAGCGGTTCGGCGTGGCGGCCACCTTGAGCGCCTGCGGTCGGGCGCTCGAAGTCTCGCCGTGGCTCGCCGCCGACGGAACGCGGCGCGGCCACGAAGTCGCCGCCCACGGCTACCGCTGGGAGCGGCATGCCCACATGACGGAAGGCGAGGAGCGGGCCGCGATCGCCCGAACGGTTGCGGCCATCACTGCGGCCGCCGGCCGGCGCCCGCTCGGCTGGCACACGCGGTCCACGCCCTCGCCGGCGACCCGACGGCTGCTCGTGGAACAGGGGTTCCTGTACGACTCGGATGCCTACAGCGACGATCTGCCCTTCTTCGTCGACGTCGACGGCCGGGCCCATCTCGTGATTCCCTACAGCTTCGACACCAACGACATGCACTTCCATCAGGGCCGGCAACGCTTCGTCACCGCGGGCGACTTCGCGGAGTACGTGAGCGACGCGTTCGACACCTTGTGGCGCGAGGGCGCGTCGGCGCCGAAGATGCTGTCGATCGGCCTCCACCTGCGGATGATCGGGCGCCCCGGCCGCATCGGCGGGCTCGAGCGCGTGCTCGGGCACATGCGCGACAAGGGCGCGGTCTGGTTCGCCCGGCGCGACGCGATCGCGCGCCACTGGATCGCCCGGTTCGAGCCCTCGGCATGAAGCTGCTGCTCGCCAACCCGAACGCCACGGAGGCGGTGACGAAGGCCTGCGCCGAGCTCGCGCGCGCGGCGGCCGGGGCGGGTACCGATATCGTGGCGTGGACCAATCGGAGCGGGCCCCCCGTGGTCGACAGCTTCTACGGCGATGCCATGGCCGCCCGCCCCCTCGCGCTGGCCCTCGCGGCGGTGGCGCCCGTCCCCGACGCCGTCGTGCTGGCGGGCTTCGGGAGCTACGGCACGAACGCGGTGAAGGAAATCCTCGACGTCCCGGTCGTCGGCCTCGCCGAAGCGGCCATGGCCTACGCCGTGCCCCTCTGCCATCGCTTCGCGATCGTCACGACGTCGTCGCGCATGATCGCGTACACCGAGGACCTCGTGCAGGCGCTGGGATTCTCGGCCCGCTGCGCGGCGGTGCGGGCGGTGGAGCTGCCCGCGCTCGGCGCCCCGGAGCCATCGGCGGACGAGCTGGTGGCCAGCCTCGCGGCCGCGGCCGCCGCCACCGGGGCCGAGCTCGTCATCCTCGGGGGCTCGCGGCTCTCACCCCATGCCGCCGCGCTGCGCGCGCGCACCGCCGCGACTGTCGTGGAGCCGGTCGCCTGCGCGGTCACCATGGCCGAATCGCTCGTCCGCGTGGGGCTGCGCCAGAGCAAGGCGGGGAAGTTCGGACGTCCGCCGCGCCCGCTCGCGGAGTACCAGTAGATGCGCTCGACGGCCGAGCTGGCGGCCCGCCTCGACGAGATCCTCGCCGCGCTCCGCGACGCGACGCGCGCGGCCCGCGTCACGTTTCGCGTCGATCTTCCAGAGCGCGGACTGCACTGCAACGACGTCGCCGCCGAAGCGCTCGCGCCCGGCGTGGCCTCGCTGCGAGGGCAGACCGCGATCGACCAGCGCGCGGCTGGCAGCATTCGCTGGCTCGACGACACGAGGCGTCCGCTCGTCCAGGACGATCTCCGAGGTCGCGTCGAGCCGGCGCCGCCGCCCGAGCTCATGTCGGTCTTCGGGGTGACGGCGCAGATGCTGGGGCCGGTCGTGCGCGGCGGACTCCTCACCGGCTGGATCTCCGTGCACGTCGAAGCGGGGCCGCGTCACTGGACCGATGTCGACGTGCGCGCGCTGGAGACCGCCGTCGATCACGTGCAGCGCGCGCTCGACGGCGGTGACGGACCGCAGACGCGGCGGCTCGCCGGCAAGACCGCGCTCATCACCGGCGGCAACACGGGGATCGGCCGCGGCGTCGCGCTC
>CAYVHH010000493.1:0-7311 GCA_964450175.1 uncultured bacterium
TGCCTGGCTCGAGACGAACGTGCCGGCCTCGGTGCTCCGGACGCCGACGTCGGCCGAGGACAACTACCGGCGCTACCTCGAGCTTCGTGACCTCGGTCGGCAGCTCGGCGCCAAGGGCTGGCTCTATCCCACCGCGCCCGCCAAGTACGGCGGCGGCGGGCTCGACGTCGACCCCGCGATCATCCTGGAAGAAGAAGTCGACCGCTTCGACCTCTCGCTGCCGCCCTACTACGACAGCGGCGGGCGTCTCGGCTCCGCGTCGATCCTGGTGTGGGGCACCGAAGAGCAGCGCCAGGCGTTTCTGCCGCCGATCTATCGCGGCGAGGTCCGCACCTGGCAGCTCCTGACCGAGCCCGGCGCGGGCTCAGACCTGGCCGGCGTGCGCATGACGACGGCCGTGCGCGACGGCGACGAGTACGTCATCAAGGGCCAGAAGATCTTCGTCGGCAGCGACAACGGGACCGACCGGATCTGGATGATCGTCTGCACCGACCCGAAGGGCAAGCGCCACGAGAACCTGTCCTGGTTCATGATCGACGCCAGCCTGCCGGGGATCACGATGCAGCCGATGGAGCTGATGGGCACCGGCGGCGAGGGCGGCACCGACTCGGGCGTCAAGCAGACCGTCTTCTTCGACGACGTCCGCGTGCCGGCGTTCGCGCTGGTCGGCGGCGAGAACAAGGGCTGGACCGTCGCGACGACCCACCTCGAGCTCGAGCACGGCGGCGGCGGTCGCATCGGCCGCAACCGCGTGTGGGATCGCTTGCTCCGCTACTGCCAGGAAACGAAGCGCGACGGCGTGCCGCTGAGCCAGCAGCAAGACGTGCGCGACAGCCTCGCCGACATCTACATCAAGACCGAGGTCCAGCGCCTGTTCGGCCTGCGCAACTTCTATCTGACCTACGCGCGCAAACCCAAGTCGTACGAGGGCCCGCAGCTCTCCTACTACCGAAAGACCACCGGGCTCTGGATGACCGGCGCCATTCTCGAAGCCGTGGGTCCCGCGGCGCTCACCACCGATCCCACGTGGGGCTCGCCGACCGGGTTTCTCGAGACGCAGCAGCGCAACGGCATCGTGTCCGTCCACCCCGGCGGTACCACCGATATCCAGCGCGTGCAGATGGCTCGGCGTATCGGCATCGGCCGCTCGACCCGCGAGAAAGCGGGCACCGTGCACGGAGCGGAGTGAGCCATGGATCTGGCGCTGACCGAAAGCCAGGAGATGCTCCGCACCACCGCGCGCAGCTTCATGGAGCGCGAGGCGCCGGTGGACGTGGTCGTCGGGCTTCAGAAAGCCGAATCCTCGCTCCACCCCGATCTGTGGGCGAAGGCCGCGCGCCTGGGCTGGCTCGGGATCGTGCTGCCGAGCGAGTACGGCGGAAGCGGTGACAGCCTGAGCGACGCCGCGGTGCTGTACGAAGAGCTCGGCCGCGGGCCGCTGCCCGGCCCGTTCTTCAGCTCGGGTGTCCTCGGAGCGCTGACCGTGCTCGAGGGCGGGACAGAAGAGCAGCGCCGGCGGATTCTTCCCGCGGTGGCCAGCGGCGAGCGCGTGCTGACGGTCGCGATCACCGAGCCGAACACGTCGTGGGGGCCGGGCGGCATCACCCTGGCGCCTCAGGGCCGGAACGGGAGCTTCGTCCTCAACGGCACCAAGCTCTTCGTCAGCGACGCGACGGCGGCCACCGACCTGATCGTGGCCGTTCGCACGGGCGACGCGCCGACCGACGTCAGCCTGCTTCACGTCGACGCGAACGCTCGCGGCGTGACCGCGCGCCGTCTACCCGGCTTTCTCTCGTGGCAGTGCGAGGTGAGCTTCGACAACGTGCAGGTGTCGGCGAGCGCGCTGCTGGGCGAGCGGCAGCGGGGCTGGGCGGCGCTGTCCCGTGCCCTCGAGAAGGCGCTGCCGCTGCTCTGTGCGTACATCGTCGGCGGCTGCCAGGCGGTCTACGAGAAGTCGGTCCTTTACACGCAGACCCGCGTCCAGTTCGGCGTGCCCATCGGGCGGTTCCAGCGCGTCCAGGACCACGTGGTCAAGCTGGTGAACCATCTCGACAGCGCACGCTGGGCGACCTGGGAGGCGCTGTGGAAGCTCGATGGCGGCCGGGCCGCGACCGCGAGCGTGCACATGGCCAAGGCCGTGGCGAGCGAAGCGTATCTCGAGGTCTGCAACGCCGCGCACGAGGTGCACGCCGGCATGGGCGTGCTCATCGAGTACGGGCTGCCGGCGCACACGCAGATGTCGCGGACGCTGTTTCACTACCTGGGCGATCCGCGCTGGCACAAGCGCCGCATGGCCGACGCGCTGGAGTGGTAGCGGTTACTTCTTCTTGATCCAGCCCGGGTCGAACAGATGTCCGGGCTCGTCGAGATCGACGAGCAGCGGCGCGTGATCCGAAGGTAGCGGCTTGCCCTTTCGCGCTTCTCGGTCGATCTCGACCGCCACCGCGCGCCCGGCGACCGACTTGGTGACGAGCAGATGGTCGATGCGCATGCCGAAGTTCTTGTGGAAGTTGCCGGCGCGATAGTCCCACCAGGTGTAACGGCCCGGCTCGGGCTGGCGCAGACGATAGATGTCGACCAGACCCCACGCCTGGAGCTTGGCGAACGCGCGCCGCTCGGGCTCCGAAACGTGCGTCCCGCCGTGGCAGGCCTCGGGATCCCAGACGTCCGCGTCGGCCGGCGCGATGTTGTAGTCGCCGCCGAGCGCCATGGCCTCGCCCGGGTCGCGCGAGTCGGCGAGCCAGCGGGCGAGCCGCTCGTACCACACGAGCTTCGCCTGATAGAACGGCGAGTCGAGCGAGCGTCCGTTCGGTGCGTAGAGGCTCACGACGCGAACGCCTCCGCAGACCGCCGAGACCATCCTTGCCTCGGCGAGCGGCTCGTCGTCCGGCACGTCCGGCGTCGCCTGCGGCCGCAACGGCTGCCCGAAATTGCTGATGACGTCCGCGATGCCCACGCGGCTGGCGATCGCGACGCCGTTCCACCGGCCCTCGCCGTGGTGCGCCAGCTCGTAGCCCGCCTGCTTGAACGTGGTAACCGGGGCGTCGGCGTCCGAGAGCTTCGTCTCCTGCATCAGGAGCACGTCGGGCTTCGCGCGCTCGAGCCACCAGACCACCTTCTCGAGCCGCGCCTTCAGCGAATTGACGTTCCAGGTGGCGATCCGCATCGTGTTCGGTCTCCGCTCCTGGCTCAGTTTACCTCGTGGCCATATCGAAGCCGGGCGGGGGAGAGAGATCCGGCCGCCGCTCGAAGAGGCGCCGCCAGGCGGCCCGAGCGATGCGATCGGCCTCGGCGACGATCGCCGGCTCGTCCAGGGTGAGGACGCGTCCGTCGCGCATGAGCCATCGGCCGTCGACCATGACCGCGTCGACGTCGCTGGCCATGCCCTGATGCACGAAGCACGAGACCACGCGCAGTGCGGGCGTCAGGTGGGGCTTGCGCAGATCGATCAGGATCAGGTCGGCGCGATTGCCGGGCGCGAGCCAGCCGCCGTCGGGCACGCCGAGTGCCCGGTACCCGTTGCGCGTCGCCCACAGCAGCGCTTCTTCGGGCGTCGGCCGGCGACCGTCCTGGCGTCTCACGCGCTCCATGAAGAGCGCGGTCCGCACGACCTCGACCATGTCCTCGGCCATGTTGTCGGTGCCCAGGGTGATCAGACAGCCGGCCCGCTCGAGCTCCGCGATGCGAGCGGCGAGCCCACGGCGGGCCGCGATGGCGGGGTTGACGGCGACCGCCGCACGCGCGGCGCCCAGAATTCGCTCCTCGTCGGCAGTCATGCAGCGGCAATGCGCGGCGACCAGCCGGTTCGAGAGCATCCCGGCCCGGGCGAGATATTCCGTCGGCAGCAGCCGGCGCTGCTCCTGCACGGCCGCGACCTCACCCCAGATCTGGTTGAGGTGCACGGTGGCGATCGCGTCGAGCTCGGCTTGCCGCTTGCGCAGGCGTCCCAGGAGCTCGGGCGAGCACATATCCGGGGCCCAGGCCGCGAGCCCCACGGTCAGCCGGCCGTCGCCCTTTCCGTGCCAGCGCGCGTGAAAGTCGGCGATCCGCGCCAATCCGGTCTCGGCCAGCGCTGGATCGACCTCGAACGCGCCGGGCTGGCCGATCGAGGCGTTCGCGCGGTCCCAGGCGCGCTCGCAGAGGACGAGCCGCAGGCCCGTGTCGAGGAGCGCCCCCGCGTAGCCATCGAGGCCCGCGCTCTCCTCCAGCACGAAGGTCGTGCCGCTGCGGATCGCCTCCAGCGCGCCGAGCAGCACCATCACGCGCTCCTCGTCGGGCGAGAGCGCCGGGAGCGGCAGCGGCGCCAGCCCGCCCGTGAAGGGCGGCGTGTGCGCTGGCGAGAGATCCTCGTAGATGCCGCGCGCCAGGACACGCGAGAGGTGCGTGTGCGTGTTCGCGAAGCCTGGGAGCACGGCCCGGCCGCGGCCGTCGATGCGCTCCGCGTCGAGGAACCTCGCGCGGAGCTCGGCGGTCGGGCCCATCGCCGCGATGCGGCCGTCGCGCACGGCGAGTGCCGCGTCGTACAGGATCGATCCGGCGCCGTCCGCCGTGACGATCGTCGTGTCGTGGATCAGCTGGGCCGGGGCCATTGCGCGCTACTCTCCCGTGGCGCGGCGCGACAGTCAAGCCGACGGCGGTGACCTGCTGCCGACGGCGGTGACCGCCGGGGCCGTGGTATGGTGCGGGCCGAGAATCCGGGTCCAGATTGGAGGGCCGACCGATGCGTGACCTCGTGAAGAGTCTCAACGAGCTGTGCGACAGCGTCGAGTTCGAGGTGAGCTGGTACCTGAAAGATCTGACGAGCGGAGCGAACGCCGATCGGCGTGGCGACGTGCCGGTGCCGTCGGCCAGCACGCGCAAGATCTCGATCATGATGGCCGCCCTGGCGGCTGTCCACGCCGGCAAGCTCTCGCTCGATCAGAAGATCACCATCGACTCCCGGTTCCAGGACAACGACTCCGGGACCTTCCAGCACCTGACGCCGGGGTTCTGGCTCACCCTGCGCGACGCGATGGTCATGATGATCATCGTCAGCGACAACACGTGCACCGGGCACGTGGTCGACGTCGTCGGACTCTCGAACGTGCAGCGCTACACCGAGGCGGTCGGCTTGATCCGCACGGTGCACCGTTACGGCATCCCGCCGAAGACCGGTCCCGACAACACGCTCGACCGGGTGACGACCACGACCGCCAACGACCAGGGGCTCCTGCTCGAGATGATCCTGAAGGGGACCAAGGACCCGGCGGCGGCGGCGAAGCTCGAGTGCACGACCGCGCTCTGCCAGCTCGGGCTCGACATCCTCTCGTGGCAGAAGCTCAAGACCCGGCTGCCGTCGCTCCTGCCGCTGGGCACGAAGGTCGCCCACAAGACCGGGACCGGCCACCGCTGCTACAACGACGCCGGCATCATCTACAAGGGCGACCGCCCGCAGTGCATCCTGACGGCGTATACCGTCGGTGTGCCCGACGCCGTCAAGGACGGCATGCCGGGCTTCGCCGCGGCCTACCGGCTGATCGGGCGCATGGCGCGGATGGCGTACGACGGGCTCGGAGGCTAGCCCCATGAACGTGGAGGCGAAGCTCGAGAAGCTCGGCCTGGAGCTTCCGAATCTCGAGGACTTGTATCGGACGAATGCGTCAGGAGCCCACTACATTTCGCACTATCCCGTTCAGAATCTTCTTTACCTGTCCGGGACCACGCCGAGAAAGGGCGGACAGTCCTATCTGCCGGGTGTCGTCGGCAAAGACCTGACGCTCGAGCAGGGGCAGGAAGCCGCGCGCTACGCCGCGGTGATGACCCTGGCGGCGGTAAAGTACGCGCTGGGCGATCTCGATCGCGTCCAGCAGTTCGTCCACCTGCTCGGCTTCGTGAACTCGGCGCCTGGGTTCGGCGATCAGCCGCGCGTGATCAACGGCGCGGCGGATCTCCTGGTGGAGCTGTTCGGGGAGCGCGGGAAGCCGACGCGGGCGGCGATCGGCTGCCAGGGGCTCGGCGGCAACGCGTCCGTCGAGATCATCGCGACCCTGCTCTTTTCGGGGACGGAGGTTCGCCCGCCGCTCGCGCGCGACAAGTTCGTCAAGTAGACGCCTCGGAGGAGCCGAGCCCGGCGAGGAGCGTCGCGAGCGACGCCAGGGAGAGGCCCAGGGCGATGCCGGCGAGCGTGTCGAGCGGCCAGTGGGCCCGCAGGATGATCCGGGCCAGCGCGACCAGGACGATCAGGGCGAGGCTCGCCGCTCGCACGCCGGTGCGCACCCGCGGTGGGAGCGCGGCGGCGAGGTAGATCACCGCGCCGAAGAAGGCCGCGGCGGCCGTGGCGTGGCCGCTCGGAAAGCCCATCGATGCTTCCTCGGGGCGTGTCCGGCCGATGAGGATCTTCAGCAGTCCTTCTGCCACGGGCGCGGCGATCATCAGCCCGAACCAGATCCACCACCGCCGTCGCGCCATCGGGAACGCGACGAACAGCAGGAGCGTCAGGGGCAAGAGCACCGGCCAGCTGCCGAGGTGGTTGATCAGCCGCGCGACCTGAAGGACTCCTGGCGAGCCGAAGCCGAGTACCCAGAGCCGCGCCGGCGCGTCGCCGGGGAACGGATCGACCAGCAGCACCGCGAGCGCCAGCGCCAGGAAGCAGCCGGCGCTGACGAGCAGGATCCGGCAGGCGTTATTTCGACGGAGTGAGCTCGGCGCCACCTTGATCGCTCCTCTGATCTCCTTGTACTTCGGCTCGACGACGAGGAGCGCCTGAAAAGTGCCGTCCTCGGATCTGCTGAGCGCCGTCAGCGAAGGAGAGGTGCGGGCCGGAGAGGCGCCAACATCTCGGCGATGACCTTGCGCGCCGCAACAACGTAAGCCGATTCGAGATTGATGGTTCCCGGGGTGGGCACGGGCGCTGCCACTCGGTCCTGGCGCCAGATCTCCTGTCCACTCGGCGCGTCGATCAGACTGGCCGTCATCGCGACGATGATGAAGCGCGTTTGTGTCGGCGCGTCGGGCTCCCAGCGCCGGATCTCGAGATACAGCAGTCGGCTCCTGGCGCCGCTCTGGCGTGCGAGCTCGAGGGCGGACTCGCGGCTCGCCGGCACGCGCCCCTTGAGCGCCGCCTGCTGCGCATTCCAGTCGCCGACGTCGAAGCCCTTTTCCTGGAGGCGGAAGCGTGCCTCCGACTGGAGCACGTCACCGACACTAACGCGATCGGTGTGACGGATGTAGCGATCGATGAGCGAGGCGCCCTCTACCAGAAGCGGATCGGCGGTGAGATTGTTTACGGGGAGCACGGCAATGCTGCCGGCGATCCCGAGCGGCGCGGACAGC
>CAYVHH010000494.1:0-5224 GCA_964450175.1 uncultured bacterium
TGGGGACTCGTGCGCGCCTCGAACACGAATCCGTATCTGACCCTCCGCTTCGAGGCCAGGACCGACCGCGAGATCGAAGAGATGAAGCGCGAGATCTACGCGGTCCTGAGCCACTATCCGGTGACCCTGCCCGACTGAGCCCCCGAGGGCTCTGCTCCACTTCCCGGGAGTGCGATCGTGGGGTGGAGACCCATGGCGTCCGAGCACAGCACCGGCCAGCTCGTTCGGAACATCGGCTCGACCCTCGTGACGCGTGTGGCCGTCATGTTCGTCGCCTTGCTGTCGTCCGTCCTGCTGGCGCGTGTGCTGGGCCCCGAGGGTCGCGGCGTGTTCGCGCTGCTCCTGCTGGTGCCGAGCCTGGCCACGAGTCTTGGACTGCTGGGATTCGAGCAAGCGAATGCGGTTTACGCGGGGCTCGAGCCGCGGGGACGCCGCGTGCTGCTCTGGCAGTCCGCCGCCGTCGCCGCGGGAGTGGGCACCGTGCTGGCCGCAACCGCCATCGTGTATTTCTTACTCGGTGCGCCTGGACTGAAGGCGCTCGCGGCGGCCCCGCCCGCGCTCGTGCTCCTGCTCCTGGCGACGATTCCGGCGCGCCTGGTCGTGGAGTACTGGAGCGCCGTCCTTCGCGGGATGAATCACATCCAGGTCCTGAACATCTTCGAGATCGGCGGCAAGCTCGCACCGTTCCTCGGCCTGGTCGTCCTCGTCTGGGCGCTCGACCTGGGCGTGGCCGGCGCGGCCTGGAATGACGCGGCCGCGTGCATCGCCGCGGCGATCGTCCTGGGCGTGTTGCTCCGCGCCGCCGGCGCGTGGGGGCGGCCGGCGTGGGATGCGAGTCTCTGGCGGCGTGTGCTGACGTTCGCGCTGCCCGTGCACGCCGGAACCATCGCGGCCTATCTCAACTACCGCGTCGACGAGTTCATCGTCGCGGCCTATTTGCCGGTCGAGGCGCTGGGCCTCTACGCCATCGCGGCGGGCCTGGCCGAACGGATCTGGATCATTCCGGGGTCGGTCGCCACCGTGCTGCTGCCACACCTGACGAACCGGCGCAGCGGCGACGCCACGGTCTCGGCGGCCATCTGTCGCCACGTGATCATATGGACCGGGGCGGCGTGCATCGTCGTGTTCGCGGTGGCGGATCTGGCGATCACGGCGCTCTTCTCGAGCTCTTTCAGGGGAGCGGTACAACCTCTGCGCTGGCTGCTCCCCGGCATCTTCACCTTAAGCATCGGCAAGGTTCTCGTGGCGGAGCTTCTGGCCCGCGAGAAGCCGCGATACACGGTGTGGGCTTCCGGCGCCGCGGTCGTGGCGAACGTCGCCGGGAACCTTCTGCTCGTGCCGCGAATTGGCATCACCGGTGCGGCGATCGCATCATCCGTTTCATATTCGATCCTTTCGGCCATCCTGATCGTGTATTACCTCCGCGTCACCGGCTTGTCGTGGACCGCGCTCGTCCCGCGCGCTCGAGATCTCGCGGTCTACCTCGCTCTCTGGCGTCAGATTCTCGACAGTCGCCTGGCTCGAACCGGCTCACGCGCGTGAGACCGCAACACGCACGAGGTCGTCTCGTCGCAACGACGTAGCACGTTCGTCTGTAACGTTTGCTCTCAGGCAATCGTCCAAGCTCGCGTCAGGTAAACATCCGATGGAGACGACGTCGCCGGCACGCCTACGCTCGCCGGGTCTCGAGTGGCTCGTTTCGAGCGCTCATCGCGCTCACGCAGGCGGAACATGCCTGTCGATCGTGTTGTGGAGGTTGAGAATGATCGCGTTGCAACGGACAGATGAATTCGTCGGTCGAACCACCAACTGGCTGTACGACCACCTGCGCTTTCTGCCTCGCTACACCCCGACCGTCGTGTGCGATCGCATTGCGAATCGGCTCGAGTTCCCGGATCTCGAGGCGCGCGCGATCCATCCGCGGAATCTGAGTCGCCGCGTCTGGCGGCGGATCGGCGGCGCGCGCGTCTATCCGCTGGATCGAATCTGGCTCACGCGAAAGGCTCCCCGCGTGCTCCATTCGCACTTCGGCTATGTGGCAGCGGCGGACCTGGCCCTCGCCAGGGCGCTGCAGGTGCCATGGCTCGTCAGCTTCTACGGGGCCGACGTCTATCAGCTCGGCTGTCAGGAACAGTGGCGACAGATCTACGCGGGCGTATTCGAGCGCGCGGCGAAGGTGCTGGCCCTCGGGCCCGCGATGGCCGCGAGGCTCGAGAAGCTGGGCTGCCCGTCGGACAAGCTCGAGGTCCACCTGCTCGGTATCGATGCGGCCGGGCTTCCCTTCGGGATCCGGAAGCTGGGCGCCGGCGAGCCCCTGCGCTTGCTCTTCGCCGGGACGTTTCGAGAGAAGAAAGGCATCGAATACGTGGTCCAGGGGGTAGCCCTGGCGAAGCGCGCCGGCGTCCCGATCGCGCTCCATCTGGTAGGCGGCGCCATGGACAAGCCGGGCGATCTGGCCACCGAGCGAGCCGTTTCACTCCGGATCAGGGAGCTCGGCATCGACGACATCGTGACGCGGCATGGATTCCTTCCGTTCGCCCAGCTCGTCGAGCTGGCGCTGCGGTCGCACGTGTTCGTCGCGCCCAGCGTGACCGCGACCGACGGTGACTCCGAGGGCACCCCGTTCGTGCTGCAGCAGATGATGGCGACCGGTATGCCGGTCATCGCCACCGACCATTCGGACATTCCTTTTCTTCTCGGCGATCTCGGCCGGACTCTGGTTCCCGAGCGCGACGCCGAAGCGATTGCCGAACGAATCCAGGGATTCTGGGAGAATCCCGCCTTGCTGGTCGCCGAGGGAGAACAGCTGCGCCGTCGCATGCGCGAGCACTTCGAGATCCGGCACTGTGCCGCCCGGCTGGCCGACGTCTATGACGAAGTCCTCGCGGGGTGACCGTCAGCCTACCACCAGCCTCACCGCCGACAGGAGATCGGGCGCCATCGCGCAATCGCGGGCGCCCCAGAAACCGCCGGGATCGAGGAGGACGGCCCGCAATCCTGCCGCGCCGGCGCCGCGCGCGTCGATCGTGTAGAAGTCACCGATGTAGGCGGCTTCGGCGGCCGCGATGCCGGCGCGGGCCAGCGCGAGCTCGAAGATGCGGCGATCGGGCTTCTCGACGCCGACTTCGCCCGAATCGAGCACGAAGTCGAGATGCGCCGCCACGCCGACCGCGTCCAGCACCGACCGCACCGAGCCGTTCGAGTTGGAGATGGCGGCGGCTCGCAGACCAGCGTGGCGCACGACCGCGATGGCGTCGAGGGCCTGGGGATCGTGGCTGGTCCAGACGCCGACCGGGGGGTTGAAGCTCCGCCGCCAGGCAGCGATCTGCTCGACGGTCTCTCGGTCGGTCACGCCGAGCCCCTCGAGCACATAGGCCATGTAGCGCGTCGCGGCCGACTGGCTCTCGGTCGACTCGCCCGCCGCCGTCCGCGCGAAGACGTGGTCGTCGAGCGCGACGCGCGCCCGCCACTCCGCGCGCTGAACCGCGTCGGCGCTGACGCGCACGCCATGGTGTGCGAGCTCGACGGCGATCGCCGCGTAGTCCATGCGCAGGAGCGTGTTGCCGGCGTCGAAGAAGACGGCCCGAAGCGGACGGCCGGCGGCCGCGGGCGCCGTGCTAGCCTCCGAGGCTCTTCAGGTAGGCGATCAGGTCAATCAGCTCGCGGGTCGAGAGGCTGTCGCGATAGTCGGGCATGATCGAGCGTCCGTCGGGGCCAGTATAGCCCGGCGCCTGGACGATCACGGCGCTCGGATTGACGACCGACTCGAAGAGATAGCCGGCCGGATGGTGATGGCCGACGTCGCTCAGCGCCGGTCCGGCGTTCGCGGGCCGCGGGAAGTTCTCGCCGGCGACCGCGTGACACGTGTAGCACTCGAGGCGAGCGAAGACCTCGCGGCCCTTGGCGGCGTCGCCCTGGGGCGGGGTGAACATCCAGCCCTTGGGCACGCCGCCTCCGGCATGCAGCTCCTGCATCGTGATGCGCGCGGGTCCTCGCTCTCGATCCACAGCGTGGGCCATGTGGGCTTCGTGGCTCTTGGGTGTTGACTCCCCGAGGACGGCCGTGCAGCCGAAGACGACGACGGCGACGACCGCCTCGCGCCAGACCAGCCGCGAGAGTCGGGTTCGCGCCGGTCCTGGACCCGTCGCGGCGCCGAAGAGCGCGAGGCGGCAGAGGCGGCGCAGCCGTCCGAGCCGCCGCGGCCGGCTCGCCGCGACCGCCGGCAGGACCAGGTAGCGATTCACGGCGCCCAGGAGCGCGAGGACCAGCGCGAGCAGGATCTTGAGGAGGAGCGCCACCCCGTACGTCGTGGTCCACAGCGAAGCCAGCGATGGCAGCTGAATGCAAGCGTTGTAGACGCCACTGGCGATGACGACCAGCAGGCAGCATCCGGCGAGCCGCGAGAATCTTCGCCCGACCGTGCCGAGCAGCTCGGACGAGGGGCCGATCGCGATGGCGAGGCCGAACAGTCCTCCCGTCCACGCGGTCGCGGCGACCGCGTGAAGCCAGTCGACCAGCACGGTGAACGAGCGATCACCCCAGTCCGCGGCGTGCCCGGTGAGCGTGCTCGTCAGCGCGACGCCCAGAGCGAGCGCGAGCCCGACGATGCGGCTCGGCCACCACCGCGACACGGACAGCGGCAGGAGCGCCACCAGAATGATCCCGCGGGCCATCCATACCGTGCCGAAGTGCGTGCGCGTCAGCACGAGCGGCAGCGCCGTGCGCACTTGGGAGAAATCTCCCCCGCTCATGACGCGCGCTCGCACGAGCAGATCGATCCCGGAAGTCACCAGGAGCACCACGATGGCCAGGCTGATCCAGCGCGCGATGCACCGCCGCGCCGCGGCGAGCTCTGGCGCGCGGCGCGGAAGCACGAAGACGTCGAGCACGAGGCCGCCGACCAGCACCGCCAGGGCGAGAAGTCCGAGCCAGCGGGCGCCGGTCGCCAGGAGCAGCTCATGAAGTGGCAGGGCGATCACGCCTGGGCCGTCCCGGCTACTTCACCCGAAAGGGAAAATCGCCCTCGGTCCGGTGACCATCACGGGCGACGACGCTCCAGTACACCCGATATCGGCCGGGCGTCAGCGGCGGCAAGCCGACCTCGAGCAAGGTTCCGTCCGTCGGGTCGACGCGCGAATCCCCCTTGTCGACCTGCCGTTTCTCGGAGTCCTCGACCCGCACCGTGCTGAAGACCGGCTCGATCCGACCGTCGAACCAGATGCGG
>CAYVHH010000495.1:0-10510 GCA_964450175.1 uncultured bacterium
GTTCACTGGCAATCGTCGTCCCCGGCGTGCCGGCGGCCTGGTCGGCATCGCTGCTGTGCCTGGCCTTCACCGGCCTCAACTCCGTCGGCATCCGCCAGTCGGCGCGGCTCAACAACGTCCTGGTCGTCGGAAAGCTGGCCATTCTCGCCCTCTTCTGCGCGCTCGGCCTGCGTCACCTCGATCCGGCGTACTTCGCGCCGCTCGAGCCGGTTCGGTGGGGCGTGATCGCGGGGGCGAGCTCCATGTTCTTCGCGTTTGGCGGATCTGCCCGGGTCGCGGTGATGGCGGAGGAGGTCGTCGACCCCAGCCGAAACGTTCCTCGGGCTATCCTCCTGTCGTTGCTTCTGTCTACGGTGGTCTATTTGCTCGTCGGTGCCGTGGCGGTCGGCCTGGTCGGCGCGCCACGGCTCGCGGCCGCCGCTGCTCCCCTGAGCACGGCGATCGCGGCGACGGGACATCCGTTCGCCGTCTACGCGGTATCGGGGGGCGGCCTCGTCGCGATGGCGAACGTGCTCCTGACCTCCATCCTCGGCATCTCTCGGATGGTCTATGCGATGGCGCGGCGAGGTGACCTGCCGGCCCGCCTCATGGCCGAGCGGCATGCGATGCCTGTCTTCGCTGTGTGGGCGACCGGTCTCTCCATGGCGCTACTCGCCGCGTTCGTGGACCTCTCGAAGGTCGTGACGGTCAGCACGTTCGCGATGTTCTTCGGCCAAACCATCACGAGCTTGTGTGCGCTGCGGCTCGAGCCGGCCGCGAGGCGATACTCACGGATTTTCCCTCTCCTGGGACTGGCCACCTCGGTGATCTTCTTGATCGCCATCCTCTTCGTCGAGCCGCACGCGTGGACGATCGGCGTCACGGCCCTGGTGGCCGGCATGGTGTATTACACCGCACGACGCCTGACCGTCTCGCTCGGCCCGCGACGGTGACCCACACGCAAACGCCCGCTCGAAGGGCCGACGAGGAGTCACCTTCGCGCACGAATGGGGAGATCGCCCGTCTCCGCGGAGCGGCATCCCCGTACGACGACGGCGTACGGCTGTGTGCCGGGATCGGCTATGCTCCGCCAGTCAACGATGTGGGCCGTGAACCGATCGCCGCTCGACGAGACAAAGAAAGATTCAGGTTCCATGTGAGAACGGTGGCGCTCTTTGCCGCGCTGGTGCTCTTGTGTGTCCCGGGCATGGCGTCCGGGCAATCGTCCGACACGCCCGGCGGGAATCCGGCGGCCGGTGGGCGTCTCTTCCAGGCGAAGGGCTGCGTCCAGTGCCACGCGATCAACGGCGCGGGTGGCAAGACCGGCCCCGATCTCGGGCTCCGGCCGCGTCCTCGCTCGCTCTACGACGTCGCCGCGGCGATGTGGAACCATGTCCCGCAAATGGCCGACCAGATCTGGGCCTCCAACCGTGACCGCCCGTATCTCACGTCGGGCGAGCTGAGAGACCTCGTGGCTTTTCTCTACGCGCCTGACGCCCTGGAGGATCCAGCGAGTCCCGGCGACGCGGCGCGGGGCCGGCGACTACTCGCGGATCGGGGGTGTCTCGGCTGTCATTCGATCGAACCGCCCAGGGGGGCGCACGCAGGAAGCCTCACCAGGCTCAAGGGTCTCGAGTCACCGTGGGCGGTCACCGCCATCATGTGGAATCATGCCTTCATGATGGAGACCGAGAGCCGGCAACAGAGGACCAGCCTGCCCCGGCTCACGTCCGACGAGATGCGTGACATCGCCGAGATTCTTCAGACGCTGATGCGCTGACGCAGCGTCTCGCGCCACCCGGCGGATCGGCGGCGCGTGCGCTTCCTCACACCGCAGAGTAGCCGCGGTACTCCATCTGGTTGGCGATCCGGATACGCGCGTCGGTGCCCCAGTACTTCTCGACGAGATAGAGTCCGAGATCGAGCGACGACGACACCCCGCCGGCCGTGACCACGCGCCCCTCGTCGACCACGCGCCGATTCGTGACGACCTCGCGGCAGAGCGGACGCAGGAGCTCCACCGCCAGATGGTGCGTCGTCGCGCGCTTGTCGCGCAGATAGCCCGCGCGCCCCAGCAGCAGCGCGCCGGAGCAGACCGAGGCCAGCGGCCGCTCGTCGCCCCACGTCTTCAGGTAGTCGATCGCGCGCCGGTTGTCCATCAGCGCGACGGTCCCGAGCCCGCCCGCGACGTAGAGGAGGTCGAAGCTCGAGAGGTTTTCGTACACCGAGTCCGGCTTGAGCATCAGACCGGACTCGTCGACGATCTCGGGCTCGGTTCCGATGATCCGGTGAGTCACGCTCGCGTCGATCGACATCGAGGCGATGCGTCGCAGCGAGTCGTAGGCGCCGATCAGATCGAGGAGCGTCAGCCGCGGGAAGACGAAAAACGCGATCCGCTTCGGTGCTGCCATGACGTCAGCAGGGCTGGACCGAAGCCTTGTGGCGCTGCGCGAGCGCCTGATAGCCTTCGGGATTGGCGCGCACCCAGCGCTCGGCCGGCGTGCCGGCAAGCGGACCGCGCACCTTGGCCGGTGCGCCGAGCGCGAGCGTGCCCTCGGGGATCTCGGTCTCGGGGGTCACGAGCGCGCCGGCCGCGACCATGGCCCGCGCGCCGATGCGCGCGCCGTCGAGCACCGTCGCGCCGTTGCCGATCAAGCACTCCTCCCCGAGCGAGGCAGCGTGGATCGTGCAGTTGTGGCCGACCGTCGAGCCGGCGCCGATCTCGGTCCCGCCGCGCGGCGTGACGTGCACGACCGCGCAGTCCTGGACGTTGGCGCCGCGGCGCACCACGATCGGATTGAAGTCGCCGCGCAGCACGGCGTTGTACCACACGGACGCGCGCTCCTCGATCGTCACGTCGCCGACGAGCACGGCGGTAGGCGCGACGAACGCGGTGGGGTGGACTCTCGGGCTCTTGCCCTCGAAGCTGAACAGTGGCATGGGCTGGACCCTCGCAGTATGCTCGGAGTGCCCACATCTTACTCCCACACGCCGCGACAGGAGGAGGGAATGCCGTTCCCGAAGATCGCGGCCGTCGCCACGGCGACGCCGCCCCATCGGTACACGCAGTCGCAAGTCCTGACGCTCGCGGGTTATCGAGACGAGGATCGGAGCGGATTCTTTCGCCGCAGCGACATCGACGGCCGCTATCTGTGGATCGATCCGGCGACGTTCCGGCCGAACGAGTCGGTCGACGAGCTGAACGACCGTTTTCGCGAGGGCGCGCTCGAGCTCGGCGAGTCGGCGGCGCGCCGCGCGCTCGAGCGAGCCGGCTGGAGCATCGCCGACGTGGATTTCATCGCGACGACGACGTGCACCGGGCGCCTCACGCCGAGTCTCGACGCCCGCCTGATCGCCCGGCTCGGCTGCCGTTCTGACATCCAGCGCGTTCACGTCGGCGACACCGGCTGCGCGTCCGCCATGGTGGCGCTCCAGCAAGCGTCGAACTACGTCACCGCGTTTCCCGGGCGCCGGGCGCTGGTGGTCGCGGTCGAGATCTGCTCGGCCGCCTACTTCCTGGACGATCGGCTCGAGAGCGCGGTGGCGCACGCCATCTTCGCCGACGGCGCCGGCGCGCTCGCGGTGACGACCGACGGGCCGGGACCGTCGCTCGTCGCTCAGCGGACGCTCTTCCGCTCCGAGCATCTCGACGCGATGGGATTCGAATATCCGGGCGGCCGGCCGCGGGTGGTGCTCTCCAAGGACGTGCGCCGCATCGGCGCGGTCATGATGGGCGAGATGGCGGCGATCCTGATGACGACGCAGGGGCTCAAGCGTGAGGACATCGCGTACTGGGTCCTCCACTCCGCGGGGCGGCGCGTTATCGACCGCGCCCGAACCTTGCTCGAGCTCACCGAGGAGCAAGTCGGCCACTCGCGCTCCGTGCTCCGGCGCTTCGGCAATATGTCATCGGCCACGATCCTCTTCGTCCTCGAAGAAACGCTCCGCGAGGAGTCTCCGGTTCCCGACGATTGGGGCCTCATGATCGGGCTGGGCCCCGGCTTCGCCGCCGAGGGAGCACTGCTTCGTTGGTGATCCCGTGAAACGGGCCGAAGGGGCGCGCGAGGTGCTCGACGGCGCGGTCGCGGCGCCCGAGCGAGCGGCGTCGCTGGCGGATATCGATCGGCTCAACAGCTGGTTCGGCGGCTACGCGCTCTCGCTGCGCGCGATCCGCCGCCTGGCGGCCGAGGTCCCGCGCGATCGTCCGCTTCGAGTCATCGACGTCGGCGGCGGGACGGCGGCATTCGCGGTGCGCGTGGCTCGATGGGCGCGGCGCAGCGGCCGCGACGTCCGCGTGATCGTCGTCGATCGCGACCCGACCACGCTCCGTCTCGCGCGCGGGGCCGTCGCGGGATACCCGGAGATCCGGCTGGTGCGTGGCGACGCGGCCGCCCTGCCGTGCCGGGAGCGGGCGGTCGACATCGTCACCAGCGCCCTCACGCTGCATCACCTCGAGCCGGCGCAGGCCGCCGTGGGGCTTCGCGAGATGGCGGGGGCGGCGCGGATCGGGGTGGTCGTGAACGATCTGCTTCGGCGCCGCCTCTCGCTCGGTCTCGTGTGGCTCGTCACCCGTCTTCTCGGCTGCCACCCGATCTCGCGCCACGACGGCCCGCTCTCGGTGCGGCGCTCGTATTCCCCGGACGAGCTGCGTGTGCTCGCCGAGAAGGCCGGCGCGCGTCGGCTGACGATCCGCGAATACCCCGTGCTGGGCCGGCTGCTGGCGGTTTTGTCGTGACGACCGACGTCATCATCGTCGGCGCCGGCCCGGCGGGCGCGGCGACGGCCATTCTCATGGCCGAACACGGGATTTCCGTGGCGCTCCTCGACCGCGCGAGGTTTCCGAGGCCGAAGATCTGCGGAGAATATCTGAGCCCGGAGGCCCCGCGCCTGCTGGATCGGCTCGGTGCGCTGAAAGCGGTCGACGCCGTCGCCAGCACCTTGAAGGGCATGCGGATCACCGCGCCCAACGGCAAGACCCTCGTCGGGACGTACCGGCCGATCGGAGCGTGGCGTCCATACCGCGAGCATGCGATGGCGATCACGCGCGAGGCGCTCGACGCGATCCTCGTCGACCGCGTCCGCGCGCTGCCCGTCGATTTCCGCGAGCAAACGCGCGTCACCGACCTCGTCGTCTCGGGCGGCCGCGTACTCGGCGTCGAGGCGCTCGACGCGGACGCCCGTCGTCTGACTCTGCGCGCGCCGCTGACGATCGCCGCCGACGGCCGCTCGTCGGTCGTCGCCCAGCGGCTCGGGCTTCGCCGGTCGCATCGCCTCCAGCGGCTGGCGATGGTCACCTACGTCGAGGACGTGAGCGGCCTCGGGCGCGTCGGCGAGATCTTCGTCGATCCGCCGGACTACGCGATTCTGAATCCCGTGGCGCCGGGGCGCGCGAACCTCAGCCTCGTCGTGCCGCTGGCACACGCCGCGCCGTGGAGCGATCGCCTCGACACCTTCTTCGACGCGCGCGTGAAGCATTTGCCGCACCTGGCCCGGCGCATCGCCGGGGGCCGCCGCGTCGCTCCGGTCCGGGCGATGGGCCCGCTCGCGTACCGGGTCGACGCGCCGCGCACGGGCGGTGTGCTCATGGTCGGCGACGCCACGGGCTTCTACGATCCGTTCTCGGGCGAGGGGATCTTCAACGGTCTCCGGAGCGCGGAGCTCGCCGTGGAGACGGCCGTGCAGGCGCTCGGTCGCGGCGACCTGTCGGCTCGTGCGCTGGCCGGATACGACCGCGCCCGCCGCCTGGCGACCCGCGACAAGGAGCGGGTGACGCACGCGCTCCAGTTCGTCATCAGCCACCGCCGGCTCGCCAACCTGGCCGCGCGGGTTCTCGGGCGCCGGCCGCGCCTGCTCGACCTCCTGCTCGGTGTGCTCGGCGACTTCGTGCCGCCCCGTGCGCTCGTGAGCGGCCTGCTGGCGCGCTCGCGATTCTGACCGACCGCTGTGCGCGCGGCAGGACGTCGCGGGGCGGGGGCCCCGCCGGCCGAGGCGTGCTGACCGACCAGGGAGACTCTCGATGAGCCCGAGCGACAATCTGCCGCGCCGCTTCGCGCGAATCTACACGGCGGCGATCACCGACGTGATGGACGAGATGGGACTCAAGCGCCAGACCCTGCCCGCGTCCATCCAGCCGTTGTCTGCGGGAATGCGCACCGCGGGCTATGCGTTCACGGCGCGCGGCCGATCGTACACGGGCTCGCCGCGCGAGCGCGATCAGACCCTGCGGCGCTTTCTGGGCATGCTCGGGGCGGTGCCGGCGGAATCGGTCCTGGTGCTCGCGGCGCACGACAACGTCGCGGCGCACTTCGGCGAGCTCAGCGCCGCGTGGTTCCGCGCACGGAAGGTGCGCGGCGCCGTGATCGACGGCGCGACGCGCGACGCCGCGGCGATCATGCGCATGGGGTTTCCGACCTTCGTGCGCTACCGGACCCCCCAGGATTCGGTGCCGCGCTGGCGCGTCGCCGACTGGGGCCAGCCGGTGACCATCGGCAGCGTGCGGGTGAGTCTCGGTGACGTCGTGGTGGCGGATCTGGACGGCGTCGTGATCGTCCCGCGGCGCGCCGCCCAGGAGGTGCTCCGGCGCTGCGAGAAGCTCGTGGGGACGGAGAACCGGGTGCGCTCCGCGGTGCGCCGCGGGATGGCGCCGCTCGCGGCCTATCAGAAGTTCGGCAGCTTCTGACGCCGGCTCAACCGGAGACGGCGACCGCGCGCGAGGCGTCGCGAACGACCTGCACCGCCGAGCGGGCGAACACCGAGGCGACGAGCAGGCCGATCACGATGTCCGGCCACGGCGAGCCCGTGACGGCGACCGCGCCGGCGGCCACCAGGACGGCGGCGTTGCCGATCACGTCGTTTCGCGAGCAGATCCACGCCGACCGCATGTTGATGTCGTCACCGCGCCGACGCCAGAGGAGCGCCAGACAGCCGAGGTTCGCGGCGAAGGCGAGCGTGCCGACCAGGCCCATCACCTCGACGGTCGGTGTGACCCCGTGGGCGATCTTGAACGCCACCTGCACGAGCAGGGCGATCCCGAACGCCCCCATGATCACGCCCTTGAGCAGCGCGGCGCGCGCCTGCCAGGCGACGCCGCGTCCGATGACGTAGAGACTGAATCCGTAGACGATGGCGTCCCCCAGCATGTCGAGGGAATCGGCGAACAGCGCCGTCGAGTGGGCCACGACCCCGGCCACGGACTCCGTGAGGAACATCACGGCGTTGATCAGCAGGACGACCTGGAGTATTCGCCGCTGCTCACGCGGGATCTCCCGGACCTCGCAGCAGTCGTCCATCGTGTCTCGCGGCGCCTCGGGCCCAGCCTACGCCAGCGGAGCGGACTCTTCTCGCGGGCTAGCGGCGGCGGCGAGCGGAGCGGGGAGCCGCCGCACTCGGGACCTCTTCCGGCTCGTCGCGCGCCTCGGCGCCGCTGATCTGGGGCAGTGACGCTTCCTTCAGCGGCTTGCCGATGTGATCGCGGATCCACTTCGCGTCCCACCACTCGAGCGGCGTGACCGACGTGCCGTTGACCAGCACCTCGTAGTGGAGGTGATCGCCCATCGCCAGGCCGGTCGAGCCGGTCCGGGCGATCTCCTGGCCTTTCTCGACGGCATCGCCCACCTTCACGGTCGTGCTCGAGAGATGGGCGTAGAGCGTCTGGAGGCCGAGGCCGTGGTCGATCACCACCGCGTTACCGTAGATCGTGAGCGGCTCGGCGAAGACGACCACACCCTTGTTCGAGGCCGGTACCGGCGACTGTCGCGTGGAGGCCAGGTCGTACCCGAAATGGATCTGACGATCGATCTCTTTGCCGCCGTGCACGTAGGTGCGCGTCTCGGCGAAATTCGCGAACACCTTGGTGTTGCGCGCCTGCACGAACGGCCCATGCCAGAGCGGCTTGTCGGCGGTGATCGCGCCGATCTTCCGCTTGGTCTCCTCGGCCTGACGGCGCAGGTCACGGTTGATGATCAGGAACCCGTCGACCAGCGAGTCGGTGGCCGGCCGCTGCGGCAGGAGCTCGGGGACCTTGGACTGGAGGAACGCGTCCTTGATGTCGATCGTGTCCTTCGGGAACTTGCGCGGGCGAATCTCCGCCGGGATCCCGCGCGACGCGGTGTTGCCGGCCTCGTCGGTCGCACGGATCTGGATCGGCGTCGCCGCGTCGTAGTCCCACGGGAGCGCGATCAGGGCGATCCGCGCCCCCTTGTCGGCCGGGCCGAACGCGAACGAGGGGAAGACCATGGTGCCGGCCATGACATCGGTGCGCGAGGCGCCGGAGACGCGGAACGCGACCAGCCCGCTGCCGCCGGGCGAGAGGTAGTGCGTCGCGGCGAGCAGCTCGACCTTCGGCGGCGTGAGATCGACCGTGACGGGATAGCCGGCGATCGCCCGGTCGTCACGACGGATCGGCCGCCAGAACGTGTCGCGCGCCCACACTTCGATGTTCGCGCTGCCCTCGCGGAGCCCGAGCGCCGCGCTGTCGACCACGACCGGTATCTCGACGCGGCGGCCCAGGCCGGAATCCTTCGTGGCCACCGGCGTCGACTTGCCGGACTGCTCGATGCGAACCTCGACCCGCGCCACGTTGCCGCGCCGAGCTTCGACCACGACGGTGAACGCGGTCTTCTGGCCGATGAAGCGCGGGGCGGTCGTGAGGGACTGCACGCCGGGGACTGTTTGTCGCCAGATCAGGTACGCGACGGATCCGACGGCCGCCACCAGCAGGACCAGGACGATGAGCACCCAGGCCTTCGCGCGGGACCGCTTGGGCACGAAGCGGATGATACCATGCCGACCCGTCACGAACCTCGGAGGTGATCGCGCGATGAGCCCTTTTCTGGTGGTCACGTCGCTGGCGTTGTTCGTGCTGGCGGGACTGTGCGAGATCGGCGGCGGGTACCTCGTGTGGGTGTGGCTCCGCGAGGGGCGAAGCGCGCTCCTGGGGGTGCTCGGCGGCGTGATCCTCTTCGCCTACGGTGTGGTGCCGACGCTCCAGCCGGCGCCGTTCGGCCGCGTCTACGCGGCGTACGGCGGTGTGTTCGTCGTCCTCTCCCTGCTGTGGGGCGGCGTGGTCGCGCGCGAGACGCCCGATCGTTTCGACGTGATCGGCGGGCTCCTGTGTCTCGCGGGCGTCTCGGTGATGATGTACGCGCCGCGGAGCTGACGTCGCGGACCACTGTTCTTGACACCCCCGGTGGGCGCTCGCTAGCATGACCCGGTGCCGACCTCCCTCTGGCTGATCCCCCTCTTTCCGCTCGTCGGCGCGCTGCTCAACATGGTCTTCGGCCGGATCATCGGCCGCCACGCGCACTGGATCGCCGTGCCGGCGCTGGCCGGCTCGTTCGTCGCCTCGTGCCGGCTGTTCTCGCGCGTCGCCTCCGGCGAGACGTTCACGGCGACGCTCTTCAGCTGGGTGGGCGCCGGCGACTTCGAGACGTCGGTGGCCGCGTACGTCGACCCGCTCACCGGCGTCATGCTGCTGGTCGTCACGGGCGTCGGCACGCTCATCCATCTCTATTCGATCGGCTACATGCACGACGACCCGAGCTACCCGCGCTACTTCGCCTACCTGAACCTGTTCGTGTTCTCGATGACGATGCTGGTGCTCGCCGGCAACTTCCTGCTGCTCTACGTCTTCTGGGAAGCGGTCGGTCTCTGCTCGTACCTGCTGATCGGCTTCTGGTACACGCGGCCGGCGGCGTCGCAGGCGGGCAAGAAGGCCTTCATCGTCAACCGCGTCGGCGACTTCGGCTTCGGTCTCGGCATCATGTGGCTGTGGAGCGCGGTCGGCACGCTCGACTACGACGCGGCGTTCGCGGCGATCGGCGGGCTCGAGCCCAGCACCGCGACCGGCATCGCGCTGCTCCTGTTCATGGGCGCCTGCGGCAAGTCGGCGCAGCTGCCGCTGCACACGTGGCTGCCCGACGCGATGGAGGGCCCCACGCCGGTGTCGGCGCTCATCCACGCGGCCACGATGGTCACGGCCGGGGTCTACATGGTCGCGCGCAGCCGCGTGATCTTCGAGCACTCGCCGGTCGCCCTCGAGGTGGTCGCGTGGATCGGCGTGGCCACCGCGCTCTTCGCGGCCACGATCGGCCTCGTGCAGACCGACATCAAGCGCGTGCTGGCCTACTCGACGGTCAGCCAGCTCGGCTACATGTTCGCCGCCGTCGGCGTCGGCGCCTACGCGGCCGGCATCTTCCACCTGGTCACGCACGCCTTCTTCAAGGCGCTGCTGTTCCTCGGCGCCGGCAGCGTGATCCACGGGCTGCACGGCGAGCAGGATCTGCGGAAGATGGGCGGGCTCGCCTACAAGATGCCGGTCACCGCCACCACCATGTGGATCGGCGGGCTCGGGCTCGCCGGCTGTCCGCTGCTGGCCGGCTTCTTCTCCAAGGACGAGATCCTCGCCGCCGCGCACGGCAGCGGGCACCGGGCGATCTTCGCGCTCCTCATCGCCGGCGCCTTCATGACCGCGTTCTACACCTTCCGCCTGCTGTTCCTGGCCTTCAGCGGCTCGCCGCGGATGAGCAAGGAC
>CAYVHH010000496.1:0-4927 GCA_964450175.1 uncultured bacterium
ACGTCGGCGCCGATTTCACCGCGATGGCCGCGGCCAGGGCCGCACCGGCTCCGGCATCGAGCGCACCGTCGCCCCCGTCTTCCGTATCCACGTCATCGTCGGCGCCGGCGCCGACGCAAAGCACCGCGGCAGCGCAGAGCGTCACCTGGACGAATCTCGTGAACGTCACGGCGGACGGCAGCTCGGTGACCAAGACAAAGGGCTGCGACGGCTGCAACGATGCCGGCGCCATCTCGCAGCAGCAGATCACCGCCGGGGACGGCTACACGCAGTTCACCGCCGGCGCCACCGGACCGCTGCGCATCGCCGGGCTCACGCAGTCCTTCGCCATCTCGAACCCGGCCACCATCGCGTGGGGCATCCGGTTCCAGGGCACCGTGGCCGAGGTCCGCGAGGGAGGAACCTACAAGGCCGATACATCGTTCGCGGCCGGAGACGTCTTCCGCGTCGCCGTTCAGTCCGGCGTCGTGCGCTACTCGAAGAACGGCTCGATCTTCTATACGAGCCAGATGGCTCCGGCCTATCCCCTGGTGCTGGCCGCCGCGCTCGCCAACATGAGCGCGGGGGTGAGCAGCGCGATGATCAGCGGCGCCGCACCGTCAGGGACGTCCGGCTCTTCGACCGCCAGCGGCTCGGGGTCCGGGACGTCGGCGAACGTCACCTGGAGCAATCCGGTCAACGTGACCGCCAGCGGCAACTCGGTCACGAAGACGGCCGGCTGCGACGGGTGCAACGACGCGGGCGCCGTCTCCCAGCAACAGATCACCGCGGCCAACGGCTACGCGCAATTCACCGCCGACGCCAGCGGCCTGCTGCGCGTGGCCGGTCTCGCGTCGAGCTTCAGCCTGACGAACCCCGCCTCGATCGCCTTCGGCATCCGGCTGCAGGGCAACATCGCCGAGGTCCGCGAAAGCGGGACCTATCGCAAGGACGTCACGTTCGCGGCCGGGGACGTCTTCCGGATCAGCGTGCAGGCCGGTGTGGTCAGCTATTCCAAGAACGGGACGGTCTTCTACACGAGCGGCCAGGCATCGGGCTTGCCGCTCGTGTTCGGCGTCGCCATCGCCAACGTCAACGGCTCGATCGGTAACGCCGTCCTGGCCGGCGGTCTCTAGGCTGCCGACGCCGGACGCTCCGCCTCGGCGTGAAGGGTCCGGGGCCCGGAGGGTACGGCGGCGGCGCGGACCGGGAAGAGCGCCCGCTCGATCCGCTGGCGCAGGCGCAGCGAGGGGCGCTCGACGAGATAGTACGAGGCCAGTGCGGCGACGATCGCCAGGACGATGTTCAGCGGGAAGCTCGTCGGGAGCGACGTCGCATACCGATTGACGAACAGCTGTTGCCAGAGATAGATCGAGTAGCTGATCAGCCCGACGAAGACGAAAGGCCGCGAGTTCAGGACGCGTCCGACCCGGCCGGTGGGGTAGGTAACCCAGCGGTCGATGCAAAGCGCGACCAGCACGTTGCGGAGCGTGAAGCCGACGAAGAAGTCGACCCGCGGATGCTGGCCGAGCGCCCCGGAGAGCACCACGACCACAGGCGCGAGCACCAGCCACGGCGAGACGAGCACGCGCCGATAGGGCGGCTGCCGGTGCAGCCACGGCCGCGCGCCCGAGAGCACGGCGCCGACGGCGATCGAGTCCGCGATCGTCTCGAAGCGGTGGCCCACGCCGTCGCGGGCCGAGACCGTGAGCTCCCAGAGCCCCAGGCGGATCAGCGGGGCCGCGAGCACGAACAGGGCGGCGACCCAGACCGCGCGCCGGCCACCGAGCAGGAGAACGAGCGCGGGCCACAGGAGATAGAACTGCTCCTCGACGGATAGCGACCAGGTGTGGCCGACGTTCCAGGAGCGAGTCGGGTGATAGTTGCTCGTGTAGGTGACGGTGTGAAACAGGTCGCCGGGGGCGAGCACGATCCACCGCGCCAGCTCGGCGACGACGAGCACCAGGATGAGCACGTAGTACGGCGGAAAGATCCGGAACGTGCGGCGCAGATAGAACCGCCCGATGTGGATCCGCCCGGTGGTCGCCGCCTCCGTCAGGAGGAGATTCGTGATCAGGAAGCCGGAGATGACGAAGAACGAAGCCTCTGGTCCCGAGCAGATGACCACCGAGGACGAGCCCGATCGAGATCGCGCGAAAGCCGTCGAGCGACGGGATTCGGTCGCCGCGGATCGGGACTCCCGCCGTCGTGTCGGGCTTCGCCATGGTCTGCCTCGACCGTACCCGGCGTGGATGACGGACCGAATACGGCACGCGCCGCAAACGGCCACGGGAAAGCCCTGAAACCCCCTCGGTTGCGGCCCTCGCGACCCCGTACGACGCCGAGTTGCCAGATTGAGCAACGCTTCGACCCCACCCGCGACGAGCTGTCACGCGTCGTGGCGCGACGCCTCGCCGAGCCCGCTCTTCTCGCGCGCCGAGCTTCGGCGAGCGCCTCGCGATTTCCAGATTTTGGGTTTTCGCGACTGCACCACCACGCCGTTCGCGTGCCCGTGGCACTTGCCGTGCACCTCCGCCCGCGCAGAGAGGCGAAGCGATGACGCGCCAGCGAGCCTGCATCTATTGCCGCACCGCATTCGGAGCCGCGACTCTGACCGCAGAGCCCGTCCTGCCGGCCGCGCTGGGAGGCCGGCTTGCGCTGAAGCGCGCCGCCTGTCGCGACTGCGCGGCGCGTGTGCGGGAGCTGACCGACGATTTCCTCGCGACGCGGTTCGCGCTCACCGCCGGCGCCATGACGGCCAAGCGTCCCCGGCGTCCGGCCGAGGCTCCGCCCGCGAACGCCTCGCCCGACGACTGGCGCCGCGCCTACCGGGCGGCGGCCAAGATTCTCTATTGCTATCTCTTGCTCGAGCTCGGGCAGACCGTCCTCTCGAGCCCGCCGGCCGAGAAGCTCCGCCGTCACCTGATGGACCACGACGCCGAGCTCGGACCGCCGCGCTGGGAGGTCACCCCGGCCCGGCAGTCGCCGTCGGCCAGCTGGCACGTGCTGATGTTCGACTCGGCGCACTCGGCGGCGGCGATCGGGCTCTTCGGCACCATCTGGTTCAGATTCCATCTCGATCTCGGAGCCCTGGCGCCTCAAGGGCGGCTCGTCACGTTCGACGCCTTCAAGGGCGCGCGAGGCATGGCGATGCTCAGATCCCGCACCGGCTGGCTCTACCGCTCGGCGGTCCGGTGGGGGTGGAAGGTCTAGCCGGCGGTCGGCCGGCTACCCGGCGAGGAGCGCACGTCGGACGACGCGCTTGACGCTCTCGACCGTGAACGGCTTCTCGAGCTGAGGCGCGCCGGTTCTGGCCAGGAACGCCCGCGTTCTGGGATTCAGGATGTCCCCGGTGACGAAGACGAACCGCCGAGCCAGACGCGGCTGGTGCCGCTCGACCTCGCGATAGAGCTCCGGCCCGCTCAGCACTGGCATCCCGCTGTCACTGACGATGAGGTCGTAGTCTCGCGCTCCGAGCATTCGCAGCGCGACCGCGCCGTTCGCGGCCATGTCGACCTTGTAACCGTCCCGCGACAGCGCCTCGGCCAGGAGCGAGGCGACCGCGGGCTCGTCGTCGACGACCAGGATGGTCTTTCCCGGCACCGGGGCCGCGTCCACCAGGTCGTCGCGCTCGTCGGCGGCTCCCGGCGGCGTTTCCTCCGGCAGCTCGATGACGAACCGCGCGCCTTCCCCCGCTGAGGAGTCGACGGCGATCGCGCCCCCATGGCCCTCGACGATGCCGCGGGCCAGCGCCAGCCCGAGCCCGGTTCCCTCGCCGTCGGGCTTGGTCGTGAAGAACGGGTCGAAGACTCGTGCTCGAATCTCGCGCGGAATTCCCGGACCGCTGTCGGCGACCTCGATCCGCACGCGCTGGTTCTGCGCGTCGCGGCGCGTCCTCAGACTCAAGCGGCGCGGCGGCGCCGCGTCCTGAACCGCCTGACGCGCGTTCGTGACCAGGTTCACGACGACCTGCTTGAGCTGGTGCGCGTCGGCCCACACGAGCGGCAGATCCTTCTGAAGATCGAAGTCCACCTCGACGTTCGCGATGCGGAGCTCGAAAGCCAAGAGCTCCACCGCGTCTCTCAGCAGGTGATTCAGCGACACGTGTCCGCGCTCCGGCGGGTGACGCCGCGCCATGGTCAGGAAGCTCCGGACGATCCGCACGCATCGCTCGGCCGCCTCACCGATGTCCTTGATCCGGGCCTGCGCGTTCGCATCGATCCCGTCGGGCGCGAACAGGCCGACCTGCCCGAGAATGACCGACAGCGGGCTGTTGAGCTCGTGCGCGACCCCGGCCAGGAGATTTCCCATCGTCGCGAGCTTCTCGGCTTCGAGCAGCTGGTGTGTGCGCTCCTGGATCTGCGTTTCCAGGTTTTCGTTCTGACGGCGAAGGTCCTTGTGCAGGCCCCGCATCTCGATCAGATTGCGCACGCGCAGCAACAGCTCGATCTGCTCGAACGGCTTGGTGACGAAGTCGCTCGCGCCCGCCTCGAGCGCCGCTCGCTTGCTCTCCCGCGACACGTCGGCCGTCAGCACGAGTACGGGCAGATAGGCCTCGGCGCGCCGCGCCTTGAGACCCCGGAGCACCTGGACGCCGTCGAGGTTGGGCATGCGGAGATCGAGCAGGATCAAATCGGGCTGGAACTCCGCGCAGAGACCGAGCACCTCGCGCGGCTCGGTCGTGCTGCGCAGGTTCTGATAGCCGGCGTGGGCGAGCAGCTCCTCGAGAAGGTGCACCATCGACCGCTCGTCGTCGACGATCAGGATCCTGGCGTCACGAAACGGCTCTGGCACCATGAAGTTTCCTCGAGGTCGTTCTCTGGAGTCAGCGTTCACGATCGTAGCCTACCCAGCAACGCGGCGAGCATCGATGATGCCATGTGCCGAGCGGCCACACACGGGATGGGGTGAAGATCTGGAAATCGTGTCGCATCGGCCGACGCCGGCC
>CAYVHH010000497.1:0-8176 GCA_964450175.1 uncultured bacterium
CGTCAAGGACTATCCGTACATCGCGACCAGCTATCGGCTCACCGAGCACGAGCATTACGTGACGCAGCACGTGCCGGCGCTGGTCGGGCTCCAGCCCAAGCCGTTCGTCGAGATCCCGGAAGAAGTCGCCAAAGAAAAGGGCATCAAGAACGGTGACCGCGTTCGGGTGTCGTCCAAGCGCGGCAAGCTCGAGGTGCTGGCGGTCGTGACCAAGCGCCTCGGCGGCCTCGAAGTTAACGGCAAGAAGGTCTATCACATCGGTATCCCTATCCACTGGGGCTTCGTCGGCATCGCCGCGGATCGAGACCCGACCAAAGGCGCCAACTGGCTCGCCAACGCCCTGACGCCGTTCGTGGGCGACGCCAACTCGCGCACGCCGGAATTCAAGGCGTTCCTGGTGAACATCGAGAAGATGGGATGAAGGAGGTCGCCGTCGCATCGCTCGCCACGGAGGCGTGGGCCCGGCGCCGTCGCCGGACTCGGCGGCTCGTCGAGAGCCATGGCTTCGCGCGCCACCTGCTGCGGCTCTACGAGGCTCTGCTCGACGTGCAGGAGCCCGCGTTCCTGAGAGCGCGGGACGATCAGCCCGACCCGGCGAGCCTGGCCAGCTACGCAGCGCGCATCCTCGACGAGGTAGCAGAGGCGACGAACGCGGCCGGACCCCCAACCCTGGTGGTCGCGGTGCGCGAACGACTTCGCGAAGCGGAGCCGGCCGGGTTCATCACCCGATGGCTTGCCGGCGAGCGGCAGGCGCCGGTCGACGAATATCTGGCGCGGGCCGCGGTCGCGCCCGTGCTCGAGGCGCTGGGGCCCGCGGCCGGCGGCGCCTGCTCAGGCCGGCCCGCCGAAGGCGGTTGTCCTCGCTGCGGTGGCCTGCCGCAGCTTTCGTATCTGACCGATGCCGGCGAGACCCTGGTCAGTGGCCCGCGCATGCTCTTGTGCTCCCGTTGTGGCGAGAGCTGGACCCATCAGCGCATGACGTGCGCCGGGTGCGGTGAGCAGGCTACGAACAAGCTGCCGATCTTCGCCGACGGCGATCGCTTCCCGCATCTGCGCGCCGACGCCTGCGACACGTGCCGGCGCTACCTGATCACGATCGATCTTCGCAAGGACGCGGAAGCCGTCCCGGTCGTCGACGAGCTGGTCGCGCTCCCGCTCGACCTCTACGTCAAGGAGCGCGGCTTCACCAAGATCGTGCCCAATCTGATGGCGATCGGATAGGAGAATCGCAATGGCGCGAACGGTCGGCTTCTTTACCGACACGACGCTCTGTATCGGCTGCAAAGCCTGCGAGGTGGCGTGCAAGGAGTGGAACCAGCTCCCCGGGCACGCGCCCCAGTTCGGCGACGGCTACGACAACACCGGCCAGCTCGACGAACAGAACTGGCGTCATGTTCAGTTCCACGAGCGAACCGCCGCCAAGGGCGGCGTCGCCTGGAACATGATGAGCGACGTCTGCAAGCACTGCGCGATGGCGAGCTGCATGGAAGTTTGCCCGACCAACGCGATCATCCGGACGGAGTTCGACACCGTCTATATCCAGCCGGACGTCTGCAACGGCTGCCGCGACTGCATCGCCGCCTGCCCGTATCACGTCATCGGCTTCGACGAGGCGAGCGGCCTGGCCCGCAAGTGCACGTTCTGCTACGACCGGCTGCAGGCCAACCTGCTGCCGGCCTGCGCCAAGGCGTGTCCGACCGAGTCGATCAAGTTCGGCGATCTCGGCACGATGCGCGAGGTCGCCGGCGCGCGACTGAATCAGCTGCGCGGGCAGGGAATGTCCGAGGCGCGGCTCTACGGCGACAAGGAATACGGCGGTCTGCACGCCCTCTTCCTGTTGACCGACACGCCGGAGGCCTACGGGCTCCCCAATACCGAGAGCGCGGTGCTGCCGAGCCGGAACAACGTGCGCGGGTATCTCGGGTCCCTGGTGACCGCCGTGCTGGGCGTCGCCGGCGCCGTCTTCGCGTTCCGCGAGCGCGGCGGGAAGGAGTAGAGCGCCATGGAGCACTTCGTCGCACCGCCGCAGTGGGAGTGGTACATCGTCTGGTATTTCTTCCTCGGTGGTATCGCGGGCGGCGTGTACGCGCTGGGCGCGATCCTGCGCGTGATGGGCGACGAGCGGGACGCGCCCGTCGCGCGGCTGGCCTTCCTGCTGAGCCTGCCGGTCCTGGCCCTCTGCCCGATCTTGTTGACGCTCGATCTCGGACGGCCGCTGCGCTTCTGGCACATGCTGGTCAACAGCCGGACCTTCGAGCTCAACTTCAAATACGTGTCGCCCATGTCCGTGGGCGTCTGGGTGCTCTTGATCTTCGGCCTGTTCGCGCTGGTCTCATTCCTGGAGGCGCTGGCGAGCCTGCGCGGCGGCCGGGCTCCGTTCCTCAGCGGTGGGCTCGGCCGCGTGTTCGTGATCGTCGGCGCCGTCTTCGGCCTGTTCCTGGCGGGCTATACCGGGGTCCTGCTCAGCGTGAGCAACCAGCCGATCTGGAGCGATACGTGGGCGCTCGGCGCCCTGTTCCTGGCGTCGGGCCTCAGCGTGGCCGCGGCCGCGCTGAGCCTCGTGACGCGTCTGGGCCGCCACGAGCTGAGCGCCGAGGCGAAGCTCACCCGGGTCGATCGCTACTTCACGATCCTGGAGCTGGTACTCCTGGTGCTCTTCTTCGTGAGCCTCGGTGCCCTCGGCGCGCGGTTCCTCGAGCCGCGCTGGATGGCGCTCTGGGTGGTCGTGCTGATCGGCACGCTCGTACCACTGGCGCTCCACTTCTCGACCGAGCGCCGCGCCCCCGCCATGCTCGCCGCCGTCCTGACCCTGGTGGGCGGGCTGGCCCTGCGCATCGTCGTGGTGTTCGGAGCGCAGATGTAGGGAGGAGCTCCGCCTCTCTGCCTCGCGCGTCCCCATGCTGAAGATCGGAGTGCGGCTGCCCCGGCAGTTCGAGGACTCCGGGGACTATCTGGCCGACGTGCGCGCCATGGAGTCGGCCGGTGCCGACTCGTTGTGGCTCGACGACGACGGCTACGACCCCTGGCTGCTGCTGGCGGGCATGGCGACCATCACCGGCCGCATCCGTCTGATCGTCCCCGTGTCGAGCGCCGAGCTGCGCGCCTCCGGGGATCTCGAGGCGAAGATCGCGACGTTGAGCCGCCTGTCACGCGGGCGCACGGCGCTCGCCGCGACCGGCTTCGCCGAAAATTCGGCGGGGATCGAGGCGGCCCTTGCGCTCGGCCGGGGCGCCCAGTGCTGCGTCATTCTCGAAACCGACGATCGTCGCGCGGGCCTGGCGGACGGCGTCGTCGGCTTCAGCGAGTCGCCCGAGCTGTTCCGCGCCTCCGTCGAGCCCGTCGAGAAATTCCGCGAGCGCGAGAGGCTCACCGGTGCCTTCGAGCGCTGGGCCGCGATCAAGGCCCCGGACGATCGCGAGACCTGGCGTCGACTGCGCCGCGAATACGAAGAAGCCGGCGCCACCGGGATCGTCGTGCCCCTCGAAGCCCGATTGCTCGACCTGCTCCGCAACGGCGACGAGGAGGAGGATCGGTCCGACCTCGGACTGGCGCAGGGCTGAGCCCGCGTCAGGCGCCCGCCACCACCCGGACGAGATCGCTCATGTCGGTCGTGCGATCGAGTCCGCCGACCGCTCCGACGATGGACGCGGCACGCTGCGGGTCGAGCACCGAGGCCGTGTACCGTCGAAACTTCTCTATGGCTTCCTCCCAGGTGAACGGATTGCGCGGCGAACCTTTGTGGGGCCGGGTGCGCAGCGTGTGGCGCTGTGCTCCACACTCGATGACGATCTCGGCGGGCCAGAAGCCGGGCGTCTCGTGGGATTCCGCCTCCCGCGGCACCAGCTCGATCCGGCGCGCGAGGCCGCGCACGATCGGGTCCGCGACCGCGTCGGCGTCGTAGACGAGCGGGTTGGACATGTCGCGGGTCAGCGCGACCGCGGCGGTGAAGGGCAGGCTGTACTGGCCGCCCAGCACGTCGTGCGGCTCGCGCGCCGCGTGCCGGTCCTCCATGATCCGCGGCGCGCCGCTGATCACCACGCGCGTGATCGCCTCGGGCGCGAGCGGCTGCGCGCGCTTGAGGTCCTGGATCGCCTGGACGACCGCCTGCTGCGTGACGTGCGTCGCGTACGACTTGAGCGACGGAGGCTCGATGGCCCACTCGGAGCCGAGGCCGTCCACGAGCTTCTCCAGCCGCGGCGGCGTCGAGAACGCGTTGAAGTAGCCATACCGGCCCTCGAGCACCGTGGCGGGGCCGCGCACGCCCCCGCGCGCGAGCAGCGCGCTTTCGAGCCCGAGCTGACTCGCCCGTCCCAGATGCAAGCGCTTGGTGTCGCCGCCGCTCCACGCGAACTCCAGGAGCCCCGCGCTCGACGAGCCGGCGATGCCCAGCGCGTCGGTCAGCCGCGATGCGTCGAATCCGTACAGCTTGCCCACGGCGGCGGCGGCGCCGAACGGTCCCTGCGTGCCCGGATTGTGGAAGCCGCGTACGGTCTCGAGGCCGACCGCGGTGCGCGCGACTCTCGCCGACACCTCGAAGCCGAGGGCCAGCGCGGTGAGGAACGCGGCGCCGTCGAGTCGCTCGCGCTCGCATACCGCCAGCGCCGCCGGCAGCACGGTGCCGCTCGCGTGGGACCCGGTCAAGGGCTCGCACTCGAAGGCGCCGATGAGCACGCCGTTGGCGAGCGCGGCGCGCGTGACGTCGGTCCGCCAGCCGAGATGGATCACCGACGCCTCCGGCGCGCCCCCGAGATCCTTGACCACCGCCACGATGCGCTGCGCCCACGGCTGCCGGGTGCCCACGAGCGCCGCGCCGAACGTATCCAGGACGGTGATCCTGAGGTTGTCGACCAGCCGGCGGGGCAGGTCGGCGAATGTCGTCTCGGCGACGAAGCGGGCGAGCGTGCGGGTTTCGTTCATGCGACGCCGCGAGTATACCGGCGCCGCGGCCCGTCCGGCGTCGAGACGAGGAGCCGGGATGGTGCTAAGCTGCGTCCTCGGCGCGCCCGGCGCGCACGACCGCAGCGGAAAGGAACCCATGAGCGGCGATCTCTGCTTCTCCACGGCGGTGGAGCTGGCGCGGCGAATCCGCGCGCGCGAGGTGTCGGTCACCGAAGTCGTCCGGGCGCACCTGGCGCAGATCGCGCGGGTCAATCCGAAGGTGAACGCGATCGTCACGCTCACCGCCGAGCGCGCCCTCGCCGAGGCCCGTGAGAAGGACGCGGCGCTCGCCCGCGGCGAGGCCCCGGGGCCGCTCTTCGGCCTGCCGGTCGCGCACAAGGACCTGGTGCCCACGCGCGGTATCCGTACGACGTACGGGTCGCCCATCTACCGCGACAACGTCCCCGAGCAGGACGCCCTCCTGGTCGAGCGGCTGCGGGCGGCCGGCGCGATCACCTTCGGCAAGACGAACACGCCGGAGTTCGGGGCGGGCTCGCAGACGTTCAACGAGGTCTTCGGCCGCACGCTCAACCCGTACGATCCGACGAAGACGTGCGGCGGCTCGAGCGGGGGGGCGGCGGTCGCGCTCGCGTGCGGCATGGTGCCGATCGCGGACGGCAGCGATACCGGCGGCTCGCTCCGAAACCCGGCGAGCTTCTGCAACGTCGTCGGCCTGCGCGGCGCGGTCGGCCGGGTCCCGCCATGGCCGACGGATGCGCCGTGGGGCACCCTGCACGTGCCCGGTGCCATGGCACGCACCGTCGCGGACCTGGCGCTGATGCTGAGCGCGATGGCCGGTCCCGACCGCCGCTCGCCGGTCGCGATCGCGGAGTCGGGCGACCGCTTCCGCGGCGACCTCGGCCGAGACTTCAAGGGCGTGCGGATCGCCTGGAGCCGCGATCTCGGCGGGCTGCCGGTCGATCGGCGCGTGACGAAGGTGCTGGACGCGCAGCGCGCGACGTTCGAGGCGCTCGGCTGCCGGATCGAGGACGGGGCTCCCGATTTCGCCGATGCCCGGCAGATCTTCCAGGTGCAGCGCGCGTTGAGCTTCGCCACCCGGTACGGACCGCTCCTCGCGCAGCATCGCCACCAGATGAAGGATACGGTCATCTGGAACGTCGAGGAGGGGCTCAAGCTGACCGCGCGCGAGATCGGTGAGGCCGAGGTGCAGCGCGCGCGGCTCTATCATCGCGTCCGCGAGTTCATGGAGCGCCACGAGTTCCTGCTGATCCCGGCCGCCCAGGTGCCTCCCTTCGACGTCACGCAGCCGTACGTCACCGAGATCGACGGGGTGCGGCTACCCACGTACATCGACTGGATGCGCGTTTGCTCGGACATCACGGTGACGGGGTTGCCGGCGATTTCGGTGCCCGCCGGCTTCACGGACGATGGCCTGCCGGTGGGTCTGCAGATCGTCGGGCGTCACCAGGACGAGTGGGGCGTGCTCCAGATCGCGCACGCGTTCGAGCAGGCCACCGGGTTCCACCGCCGGCGGCCGGCGCTCGCCGGCTGAGCCGGCCGGCGCGTTTCTTCGTCGAGCCCGGCGCGAGGTCGGAGCGAGAACCGGGCCCGGCCGGGGAGGCCGAGCCCGGCACGGTCGGCCTACCGCCGCGTTGTCTCTCGCATGCCGGAGCTGCTCTCCAGCGTTTCACGAATGCGCCGGCCGGTGTCCATCGCCGCCGTCTGCAGGCGATCGGCCGCCTGCGTGACGAGTCGCGCGCTCGTGGCCGCGAGCGTGATTGCCCGCCGCGTGGACTCGAAGTTTTCGAGGCACCCTCGATGGTAGAGATGCCACGGATCGGTCTGCCCGTCGGCCCACGCCGCCTGTCGCCGTAGGACGGTCGATTGCACGTCGTGCCACGCCTCGAGGGCCACCATCTGAAGCTCGGCCGCGAGGCGCGTGTATTCCTTGGCGGCGGCGATCGAGAGCTCGGTCAGCGGGCCGATCATTCGCTGGGTGAGGCCGAGCGAGAGCGCCGCGGTGTCGCCGCTCGATATCGCCGTCGGCTCGAAGGCTCGGGCCGTTCGTTCCTGGGTTGCGGTCTCCACGAGCATTCTCCTTATGTGTGCGGCCCGGCGACGTGCGGCACGAGTGTCTGCGGCGCGGCGCCGTCGAGCAGCTCACCGTCGATGTCGATGAAGACGATCGACGCGGCGTCGGGGCCGCGCTGCACCCAGATCGCCGACGCCACCACGCCCGTCTGGAGATTCAATCCCTGCCAGACGCCGCCGGTCGGTGGGCGATCGCGCCGACTGCGTGTCACCGCAAGCTTGTATTCGGCGAACCCCTCGTGCGCCAGCGCCTCGACGACGTCTCGAGGCTGCGCGGTCCACGCCTGATCGTTCTCGGACCAATGCATCTTGCCACGCTGCCGTAGCTCGCTCAGCCCTGGAAGCTGCTCCATGCGCACCTCCTGGCGGCCTGGTTGTCCTACCCTGTGGTAGCTCGGGCGTGATTGCCCGGTGATGACGAGTCCATGACCACGTCGTGAACGTCGACCTCAGGGATCGAACCCGACGCAAGGCGCTTGCCACGCCGATCGACGCCGCGGCCGAGGCGCGATCGCGACGGCAACTACCGGCAAACACGGGACTGTCGTTCGGCGTGGCGATCTCGAGCCCAAAGATGCGGCACCAGGGGCGCCGAAAGAACGGTCACACCTTCGCGAACGGTGCTCGAACCGGATGCAGAGAGATCATGACGTTAGCGAGTGTGGCCGTCGAATCGCTCGAGTGAGCGCTTCCGCCACACCCGGGCGCGCCATTCCTTGACATCGTTTCGGAGCGCCAATACGCTGGCGAGGTAATTCATGGGACATCCAGCGCCTCGCGGCTTCTTCCAGCTTGGCTCGCCGGCTTTTCGCCTCCCCGGCCGAGGCGTCTTCTGATCGTCTAGTCCTCGTCATGCCGCGCGGCGCGTGCCACGTGCCGCGCGCGACGTCGGTTCACTTCGTCGTCTCGGCTCGTGGAGCACGGCAGTCCGCGTGCGACCTGGAGCCTCGACCGTGAGTCGTCAGTTGAGCCAGCCCGATCAAGAACAACCGTCAGAACATGTGTGCGCAGGAGCGGTGAGGGTAAACAGGAATGACTCGACGTGAAGCCCGCGATACCAACGGCGTATCGACGTGTCGTGCGCCGCAGATCGTCGGCTCGTCGCGACCGATGCGCGACGTGCTCGACGTGGTCGCCCGCGTGGCCGGCACCCGGAGCACCGTGCTCATCCAGGGCGAGACCGGCA
>CAYVHH010000498.1:0-4108 GCA_964450175.1 uncultured bacterium
CTGGTCGCCGACCACAATTACACGTTCATCCTGTGGGGCAACGGCCGCTCGCCCAAGGGCGCCGCGGACGCGATGCACCTGACCATGCTCGACGAGGCGCCGGCTGATCCGGGCACCTCGGTCGGCCTCCGCGTCATCAACGCCACGAGCTCGGCGATCGACGCGCGCGCGTACACCCGCGGCACCGCGTTGCCATCGACCCCCACATGGGCCAGCGTCGCACCATACAGCGCATCGACCTGGGTGAACCAGTCGCCCGGCATGATCGACTACAACATCAGAGCGGCCGGCGGCACCACGGCGATGTTCACCGATCGTCTGGCGCTGCCAGGCGCCGCGGCGTTCTCGAGCGCCGGCGCGGGCGGCAAGCTCGACATCGAGGCGGCACCTGGCACGCTCGTCGCCGGATCCGCCGTCACCGTTATCCTGTTCCCGCGGTCGGTTGCTGGCGCCAGAACACCGCAGGGCGGGGCGTTTTCGATTCCCAACGTCGTGACCATGTGGGATCGCCGGCCGCCAACGCCGCCAGGCGTCTGACGACTCGCGGCAACTGAACGAGCAGGCGAGATTGGCCGTCGGGCTCTTGCTCGACGGCCTTCTCACTTTGACGACCCGATGCCATCCCATCGGTCGGGGGGGGGGAGAAAAACATGAGGACTCGTTGGTTTCTCGCCGCGGCGTCGGCGCTCGCGATCGCCGTGCTCGCGTGCGGCCAGCCGGCACCAGGGGGGCCCACGCCGCGCGACCGTAATTTGCTGACGCACGACGAGATCGTGACGTCGGGGCGCGATGGATCGGATCTTTACGAAGCGGTGCAGAGCCTCCGCCCCCATTTCTTCGAGCCGCCTCCAGGCGTGCAGCCCGCCAGCAGGCCGCAGGGGACGACGGTCTACATCGACGCGCGTCGCGTCGGCGGCATCGAGGCGCTCCGCAGCCTCACGGCCGGTGCTGTCGAAGAGGTGCGCTATCTCGGCCCTACGCAGTCGCAGAACGAGTACGGCCCGCGTGCAACGGTCGTCACGCTGGTGGTCAGGCTTCGCCACGTCCGTCCCGACACTACGTTTGGGGTGACGCTCTCCAGCCGTTGATCGACGGCTGTCCAACGGTCCCTCCCGTAGTTCATGACCAGTTCAACCCCACCAGTCGCGGCGCCAGCTAGAGTCCCCGGCGCTTCACTCACCCCGCCCACAAGCGCCAGGCCGGGCTCGATCTTCACGCCGGCGATAGATCTTCTCCTGGTTGGCGGTCTGTCGCTGATCTTCTTCGTGCCGCTTCTGCTGAGCGGCCGAACGGATCTGGTGCTCGTGGGTGCTGGAGCGCAGGCGTGGATCGGGACCGCGATCAACATGCCGCACTTCATGGCCTCGTACCGCCTCGTGTACCGCGACCGCGAGACGGTCATGAAGCACAAATGGGCGTCGATCTACGTGCCGCTGATTCTTGTCGCGTACATCGTTTTCGCCGTGCTGGAGATCCAGTACTTCCTCCCTCAGGGCTGCACCGAAGCGATTCGGGCGAACGTCGGCGACCCGGCCTGCCGGCCGCTCCTCATGACGCTTCTCATCGCCATCGCGAGCGGATATCTCGCCTGGCACTACACCGGGCAGGTGTGGGGCATGATGGCGTCCTACGCCTTCCTCGGCGGCGCGCGCTTCGAGAAGTCGGAGCGGCTGCTCATCCGCACGGGTCTTCGCATTCTTCTGGCCTGGCACGTCTGCTGGTTCGTCTACACTCAGCTGGACAAGCCATTCCGCGGTGTCGTGCGCCCCGTGTACATCGTGGTCAGCGCCGGCATCGGTTTGGCGTTCCTCCTCGGCGCGATCGGTTTGTTCAGGATGTGGCGCCGCACGGGTGTGCTCCCCCCGGCGCGCACGCTCGTCGCCTGGATCGCGCTGTTCGTCTGGTACGCGATGATGGCTCGCGACCCGAGAGCGCTCTTCTGGATTCAGATCGCGCACGCGCTCCAGTACCTCGCGTTTCCGGTTCGCGTCGAAATCAACCGCACGATCGCCGACCGGGCTCGCGGTGCGACGCGCCTGGCGCGCCACATGGCGCTGTACGGGTTGGGTCTCTTGGTGGTGAGTGTCGTCGTCGCGCAGCTCGTCCCGGGCACGGCGATGAGCATCATCGGCAACGTGTTCGGCGAAACGCCCGGCAAGTCGGCGCCGATTCTGTTGCTGATGTTCATCAACATCCACCACTATTTCACCGACGGCGTGATCTGGAAGATCAGCAACCCGGAGGTGAGAAAGGACCTCTTCGCTCACGTCTTGCCCCCCGACAAGGGCAAGTCCGCTAAGGCGGCAAAGGGCGGCAAATCGCGGGGAGGAGTCAGCGGGGCGACAGCGCGTCGCGTATGAAAGGGAGACCCCCACGGCCCCCCCAGGCCTTGCAGCCCCGAGCCGAACGAGAATGTCCATGCGCAGTCGTGCAGCTACGGTCGCGTCGTCCCTGCTTTCTGTCCTCGGCGTCATATCGCCCCTCCCCGCTCACGCCCAAACACACAGGGCGCAGCCCGCTCCAAAGCCGGTTCAGCTCGTTTTCGTCGTAGCGCCGACCGGTAACGAGGCGCGCTATCGGGTTCGCGAGCAGTTGGTCGGACTCGACCTCCCCAATGACGCCGTGGGCGTGACGAAGGACGTCACGGGCAGGATCGTCGTGGGGCGTGACGGGAAGATCCTTCGCGACAGCTCCCGCATCGTCGTCGGAGTCGCGAGCCTCAAGAGCGACAAGACGCGGCGCGACGGATTCGTGCAGAAGAGCACGCTGGAGACCGCGAAGTATCCGCAGGTCGCGCTGGTCCCGACCACATTCGACGGACTTGCTGAGCCGATTCCTCAGGGGACGACCAAGACCTTCTCCGTCATCGGGGATCTCACGGTGCACGGCGTCACGCATCCGACCACCTGGCACGTGACTGCGCACGCCGACGGGTCCGACGTCGTCGGCTCCGCGGCCACGGAGTTCACGTTCAAGGATTTCGGGCTCGACCAGCCGCGCGTGCCGGTCCTCCTCAGCGTGGCCGATACGATCAAGTTGGAGTACGACTTCCGATTTTCCCCTGAGGGCCCGACGCCGTAGCCGGTCCACCGGTCCACCGGTCCACCCGTCTACCGGGCATTGACGAAAGCCGCGTCCGAGCGCAGCGTTTTACGGACGTCCTGAAGCAGATTCAGACCCGTCGATCCCCCCCCCACACGCATCGGCTCGCCGTCGTCACCGAGGACCAACATCCATGAACAGACGATCCTTCAAAATCGCCCTGATGGCAGCGCTCTCCGCGCTCCCGCTGCTCTCCCTCCCCGCGCTCGCCCAACGCAAGGTCCGTGGCGACAAAGACGGCGCCTCGGACTTCAGCCAGATGAGCGGCAGCACAATCAAGCTGTCGAACAAGGACATCGAGAACTTCAGCCCCATCAAGCTGCTGATCGACAAGCGAAAGGACCTCAAGCTCACCGACGACCAGCTCGCGAAGGTCAAGGACCGCGAGGACAAGCTCAAAGAGTCGATGAAGCCGTCCTTCGGCGCGCTCGATTCGCTGCGCCGCATCGCGACGCCGGCGGGCCGCAAGCCCGATGAAGGCGACCAGGCGCGCATGATGGAATCGCGACGCCGTTTCACCGAAGTCGTGACCGGGATTCGCGTGCAGTACGATGCCGCGGCGAGCGACGCCGTTTCGCTCCTCGACGAGACGCAACAAAAGCAGGCGAAGGAGCTGTTCGACAAGCAGCGCGCCGAGGCGGACGACGTGATTCGCAGTAAGCTCGGCGGCGGTCCTGGATCGCATTAGTCGCCGCGTTCGAGGGCTGTTCGACATCGCGACGATGAACCGACGCGCGGCCGCGGGCGTGGCGCTCTGCCTGTCCGCGGCCGTTGGCGCGTGCGGCGCGCCTCCGACGCCGCCGTGGCATCAGGAGACCGGCTATCGCTGGCGCGACCTCGTCGTGCCGCGCGGGGACCCGGGGTTCACCGCGATGCCCGCGAACAAGACGGGCATCCGCTTCGAGAACGACGTCAGCGATTCGCTGCTGCTAGGGAACCGTATTCTCGGGCAAGGCGCCGGCGTCGCGCTGGGAGACGTGGACGGTGACGGCCTCCCTGATGTCTT
>CAYVHH010000499.1:0-8253 GCA_964450175.1 uncultured bacterium
GACGCGAAATCGGTAGACCCGAAAGCGGCAGCGGACCGCGACCACAGACGGCGCCGCCCACCCCGACGCCGAGGCGAGCACGATCAGGCCGTTCGAGACCAAGAGACAGATGCGCCACCGCCGCTCCACGGACCAGTGGATGCCGGTCTGGATCTGGGCGACGCGGCGGCCGAGCGTGTCCTTGCCCTCGTCGAACCAGTTCACGTCGGCGCCCTCGCGGGTGAACTCCCGCTCGCGATCGTCGTGGGGCACGTTGCGGCGCATCGGCATCCAGTAGCGCGCGTCGTCGGTGAAGAGCGCGAGCCACTCGTCGAAACGCCGCGCGTCGAGGAGCTCGGCCTCGCCGTAGAGAAATTCCTCGACTTCCCGGTGGAGCAGGAGCTTCGCGAGCGCGGCCGCGTCGGCGCTCACGAGGGCATCAGTCCGGTCCAGCTGTCGGCCTCCATGAACTGGCGCCAGCGCGTGTAGAACCCGCGCTGGTTGTGCTCGCTGGCGTTGGCCTGCGTCACGTCGCTGATCGCGCCGGGCAGCTTGAGCCCGTGATCCTCGAATCCGCGCGTGGCACGGCCCAGGCCCATCTCGTAGTTGTAGGGGTACTGGCGCGCGATGGTGCCGCGGCTCGCCTTGTGGGCGTAGTTCCAGTTCTCCATGTCGTCTTGCTCGGTCAAGCCGGACGGCCCGGAGTAGCGGATGTAGTAGTGGCGCAGGAAGTCCTTCACCTCCGTCGGCGCGTCGGCGTCGACGAAGTACCAGCGCCAGACCTCGGTCTGGTGCGGCCCGCGCGGGTGCCACACCGCGAGCGTGCGCGGCTGCCGCGCCAGGGGAGAGGCGTTGGGGAACAGCGTGCCGGGTCCGCCGAAGAGCCGCCAGTGGTCGCCGCGGCGCCGCCGGCGCTCTTCCTCGCAATGCCTGAAGTAGTCGGCGACGATCGGCGCGTCCTGATAGGCCGGCGCGAGCGGCGAGTCGTGCTTGCGGAGGAACGCGATCATCGAGTGGCCGAGCTCGGGGAACGAGACGTCGAGCCAGCGCGCCTCGTTGCGCTCCTGCATGTCGCGGCGTCCCTTGCCGCTCGGACCGATGCCGACCATGTCGACCGAGCGGTGGCTCACGCCGTGATAGCGGTCGCCCGAGAAGTTCTCGGCCGGGAACTTCCAGTTGCAGGGGATGAGCCACTTGTGGATTCCGCCGATCGCCTCGGTGCCGCCCTCGCGGCCGTCCCACGAGTCGAGCAGCAGGTCGAGATAGAGCTTGTAGCCGCCGAGGTAAGCGGAGAACGACGGTGCGGAGGCGTCCCACGTCGCCCAGATCGTGCCCTTGTAGTTCTCCATCCGGGCGACCTCGACGAGGCCCCACTGACTCCGATCGAGCTGCGCGCCGTAGGCGTCCTTGGCGAACGGCACACCGACGAGCGCGCCGTCGGTGCCGTAGCTCCAGCCGTGGTACGGGCACTGGAACTCGACGGTGTTGCCCTCGTCGTAGCGGCACACCTTCATGCCGCGATGCCGGCACGAGTTGAGGAATACGCGGATGCGTCCCGCGCGATCGCGGCAGAGGATGACCGACTCCTCGCCCATCGACGAGGTGAGATAGTCGCCGGGCTTCGGGATCTGGCTCTCGTGGCCGACGAAGAGCCAGACGCGGGCGAACACGCGCTCGAGCTCCTGCCGGTAGATCTCGTCGCTGACGAAGATCTCGCGACTGATGATCCCGCGCTCGACGTCGACCAGGCTCTTCAAGGCTCCCGGCTCTGCACTGGCCATGCCCGCCCTCCTCGAGCTTAGTCCGGCGCCTCGGCGCGGCGCTCGGCTCCACGCGGAGCCATGGTAGGACAAGACGCGCTGGCGCGATAGCCCGCGGCCGGTCGGTATACAGTGGAGCCCGGTATGCCTCGCCGCCGTCCCCTCGTCCTGTTGCTGTTCGGCGCGTTCTCGGCGCTCGCCGCCTCGGCCGGCGCTGCCACCCTGGACGTGCCGCTGACGGTCGAAGAGCCCGTCGGCGTGGCGCGCCAGCTCGAGCCGGTGACGTTCGGCGTCCCCCTCCCTCGCGGTCTGACCCGCGACGTGACGCGCTTGCGACTCTACGGGCCGGACGGGCATGCCGTGCCGGCGGCCTTCAGCATCGTGAACCGCTGGCTGGACGACGGCTCGGCTCAATGGGTGCACGGCGATTTCCTCGCGGACGTCGCCTCGCGCGGCAAGACCGTGTACCGTCTGCGCCTCTCCGACGAGTCGATGCCGCGGCCGAAGCACGCGCTCCGGATCGAAGTGCAGGGGGAGAGCTACCGGATCGACACCGGCGTCGTTCAGTTCACCGTGCACCGGACCGGACCATTTCTGGAAACGCCGGCCCTGAAGGGCGCCGACCTGATCCTGAGATCCGATCAGCGCATCTACAAGGCCGGCCAGTGGCAACGCACGCAGCTCACGGTCGAGGAATCGAGCCCGTTGAAGGTGGTGCTGAAGCGTACGGGCTCCCACGGCTGGGCCGACGGTCAGGAGCGCGCGCTCGACTACACGCTTCGTATCGTGGCCTGGGCCGGTCAGCCCAGCGTGCGGCTGATCTACAGCTTCGTGAACCGGCAGGGCAAGGCGATGAGTGACTTCGTCCGTCTCGACGGGCTCTGGCTCGAGGGCCAGCTCGGGCGAAGCGCGCCGGCCGCCCGGGTGGATCAGCTCGCGGCCGAGCCGCGGCGGTCGGGCTGGTTCACCGCCGGCGGTCTCGGAATCGGGCTCAAGTGGTGGTGGCAGCTCTATCCCAAGGGCTTCGAAGTGACTCCCGATGGACGAATGCGGCTGGCGATCTTTCCGGACAGCGCGCGCCCGCAGAACATCTACATGGGCGTGGCCAAGACCCACGAGGTGCTGCTGGCGCTCGACGGACGCTCGCTCTCCGCGCAGCTGGAGCACCCGGTCTTCGCGGTCGCGCCCCCGCGCTGGTACACACGCGGCACCCGTGCGCTGGGCCGGCTGGTGGAGTCCTCGTCGGAGGCCTACCAGAAAGACTACTGGCCGCTGGTCGTGAAGTACGACGAGTGGCTCACGAAGGCGCGCGACCAGGTGCTGGCCAAGCGCGAGCGCGGCATGCCCTTTCGCGGCGAGCCGCGCAACGAGTACGGCATGCTCGATTTCGGCGATGCCATCCACAAGGTGGAAGAAGATTCGAGCCAGCCCGACTACGGGGTGCACTGGGAGACCGAGTACTACGACTTTCCGCACACGTTGTTCCTGCACTTCTTCCGGACCGGGGATCTGACGTCGCTGCGGACGGCGATCGAAGCGGCGGCGCACCTCGCCGACGTCGACATCGCGCACAAGGACGTACGGCCCGGTCACGACGGATCGCCGCGCACCGGCCCAGGGCTCAATCACTGGGCGCGCTACACGGACGGCGCCTTCTTCGCGTCGCTGGGCTGGTCCTTCTACAAGAACGAAGGCCTCTTCGACCGCTGGCTCTTGACCGGTGATCTCTGGTCGCGCGACGTGGCGCGGCTCTCGGCGGACTATGGCGTCACGTCCGACGGTCTCGATCTCGACAACAATACCCGCTCGATCGGCCACGGGCTCTTCGCGATGATGAAGGCCTACGAGGTCTTCGGCGACCAGAAATATCTGGATCGCCTCAACTGGATCATCGACACCACGCACGCGTGGCAGGACGGCGACGTCCTGCGGCTCAAGCGGCTGAACCCTCGCGCAGTGTGGCAGCCGCGCTTCAAGAACGGCTACAGCGAGCAGGCGTGGACGTACGGGATCACGCTCGAGGCGATGGCTCAGGCGCATCTGTTGACCCGGCGCAAGGAGATGCCCGGCTACATGAAGCGAGCGGCCGACTGGCTGCTCGCGAATCCTCGAGAATGGGACCCGACCACGCGGCGGTTCTTCTACTACCGGGATCTGGCCGTGATGCTCACGCCCGGGCTGGCGTATGTCACGGAGACGAGCGGGGATCGCCGGTACTGGGACATCGCGCTCGAGGGATTCCGCCGCCAGACCGGCGAGCAGGACGCGACCGAGCGCCTCAAGCTCTTCGCCCAGTACTTTCGGAACTCGCAGCGATTCCTCTGGTACCTCTCCGAGGACGCGCGCGCGCCGATGGCGGAATCGTCGGCGAACAGGTAGACTGCGCGCGCGATGACAGAGCTCCGCCGTCCGCTCGAAGGAATCCGTGTGCTCGAGCTCGCCCAGGTGGTCGCCGGCCCGTTCTGCGGCGCGCTGATGGCCGAGTTCGGCGCCGAGGTGATCAAGACCGAGATGCCCGGCCGGGGCGACGACCTTCGGCGCCTCGGCCCGACCGAGGACGGCTGCACGTACTGGTTCGCGGTCGACAACCGGAACAAGAAGCTCATGACGCTCGATCTCCATCTGCCGAAGGGACAGGACATCGTGCGGCGGCTGGTTTCTCACTGCGACGTGGTCCTCGAGAACTTCCGCCCGGGCGTCCTGGAGCGCTGGGGCCTCGGCTGGGAGTCGCTGCACGCGATCAATCCGCGTCTCGTGATGGCGCGTATCACCGCCTTCGGCCAGACCGGTCCGCTGAACCAGGGCCCGGGCTACGCGGCGATCGGGTCGGCGTTCGGCGGCACGTGGTACGTGAATGGGCCCGCCGATCGGCCTCCGTCACGCCCCACGCCCGTGTATCCCGACTACATGACGGGACTCTTCACCGCCTTCGGCGTGATGGCCGCGCTCCGCCATCGCGATGCGACCGGCGAAGGGCAGTGGATCGACGCCGCGCTCTACGAGTCGGCCTTCCGCGTGATGGAATTCACGGCGACCCTCTACGGCCGGCAGGGCGTCGTCCGTGAGCGCGGCGGTCTGCAGCACGCCGGCTGGCCGGGCGGCGCGTTCGAGACGCAGGACGGTAAGTGGATCGTGTTCACGGCGCCGGCGCAGCATCTGTTCGAGCGTCTCTGCGCGATGATCGGGCAGCCCGAGCTCCCGCGCGATCCGCGCTTCGCCTCCGCCGCGGAGCGCCCGCGGCACATTCCCGTCATCCTCGATCTGATGACGACGTGGTTCGCCGCCCGGCCCTTCGAGAAAGCGCTCGCGGAGCTCAAGGACGCCGACATTCCGCACTCGCCGATCATGAGCATGGCCGACATCTTCGCCGACCCGCACTACCGCGCGCGCCAGATGATCATCGACGTGCCGGTCGCGGGGCTCGGCGCGCTGCCGCAGCCCGGCGTCGTGCCGAAGCTCTCGCTGTCGCCGGGGCGCGTCACCCACGCCGGCGGCGCGCTCGGGAGTCACACCGACGAGATCCTCGCGCGCCTGCTCGGCATGAGCGGCGACGAGATCGCTCAGCTGCGCGCCGACCGCGTCGTCTAGTGCTTCTCGCCTTGTCTGAAAGGCGGTGCGACAGCCTCAGCCGCGCGGAGTCGAAAGCGACGCGAGGACTGGTCGGCGGAGCAGTGTGGCGCCCAGCGGGCCCAGGACCAGCGCCGCGCCGATCGTATTGAGGATCGTGAAGCCCCACACGCCCAGGATCATGCCGCCGGCCGCCGAGCCAAACGCGCCCATGAGTCCCATGAACAGATCGGCAAGGCCCTGAGTCGACGCCCGCTCGGCCGGCGACAGCGCGTCCGTCAAGAGCGCGCTGCCGGCGACGAACGCGAAGTTCCAGCCGACGCCGTTGAGAAACAAGCCGAGGATGACCAGCGCGCGATCGCTGCCCGGCGCGAGCCCGGCGAGCATCACGGCGCCGATCAGCACGAGCGCGCCGGCCCCGATCATCGGGAGCCGCCCGAGGCGATCGCACAGCCAGCCTGAGAGCGGCGAGGCGACGTACATGCCGCCCAGGTGAAGGGAGACGGCCACGCCGATCGTCTGCACCGTGTGGCCCTGGTCGTGCAGGTACACCGGCGACGTCGAGGTCGTGCTGATCATGACGAACTGGCTGATCGTGAGCGTCGCCAGGGCGAGCTGCACGCGGACATCGGACAGGATCTCGCCGAGCGCGCGGGCCGGCTCGGAGGAGCGCCCGAGGGTGGCGCTCGCGTGAAGCTGGCGCGCGACCGCCAGCGGGTCGGGCCGCAGGAACAGCTCGACGAGGATCGCCGCCACGACATAACCGCCGACGCTGATCAGGAACGCGCTGGCCGACGGGTCCAGGCCGAAGGAGTGACCCAGCCGCAACGCCGGATCCATCAAGTTCGGCCCGAGGATCGAGCCGGCGCTCGAGCCCCAGACGATGAGTCCCATCGCACGGCCGCGCTGCGCGCCCGAGCTCACGTCGGCCGCGGCATAGCGGCTCAGCAAGTTCGAAGTCTGTGAAATTCCGAAGAGCGCCATGCCGGCCAGCAGCAGCGCGAAGCTGTGCGTCGTCACGGCGGCCATCGCGATGAGCGCGCCGAGCACGGCGAGACCGTAGCCGAGCGCCAGTCCGGGCCGGCGCCCCGAGCGCTCCATCAGCCGCGAGAGCGGCCAGCTCGCGAGCGCGGTGCCGAGCGCGCCGACCGCGACCGGCATCCCCGACCACGTGTTCGTGCCGGTGATGCCGGCGGCCATGATGCCGCCGATCGCCATCCCGATCGAATGTCCGGTGCTGCCGCACACCTGCGCCGCGAAGAGCGTGGTCATGAGCCGGCCGCGGCTCGGCGTCGTGCGAGGCATCGTTGCCTGCGTCGTCATCGCGCTGTCAGTGTAGCGGTCCGGATTGGACTCGGTAAACGGCCAATCGACGGAAATCGACGAAATCATTGGCCCGATCGGCGCGCGCGCGACGGTTGTCACTTGACGCGCGGCGCGCCGAAGGCTACACGTGATCGGGACTCGGACGATGGTGACACTGGTGAGCTTCGACATCGACGGCACCCTGGAGGTCGGCGACCCTCCCGGCATCGTGTCCATCGCGCTGGTGCAGACGGCCAAGCGCCTCGGCTATCTCGTCGGAAGCTGCTCGGACCGGCCGATCAGCCACCAGCAGCATCTCTGGGAGCGACTGCGGATCAGCGTGGACTTCACGGTGCTCAAGCACGAGCTGGCCACCGTGAAGTCGCGCTTCCAGGCCGCCGCGTACTACCACATCGGCGACACCGACGTCGACGACTACTACGCGACCGGCGCCGGCTTCAGATTCCTCAAAGCGGACACGCCCGGATCTCGGGCGTGGCTGGTCGAGCTCTTCGGCGACCCTCCCGGCGGCATCGCGTGATCGCGCCGGCGCCGGCGCGCCGATCGGCTCCCGCGATCGCGCTCTCCGGGCTCGTCGCGCTCGCGGTGGCGATGGGAATCGGCCGCTTCGCGTTCACGCCGATCCTGCCGATGATGCAAGAGGACGCCGGGGTCTCGATCGCGACGGGCGGCTGGCTCGCGTCGGCGAACTACCTCGGCTACCTGGCGGGCGCGCTGTCGGTGATCTGGTGGCGCATCGCCGCGACGCTCGGGATCCGCGTCGGGCTCGCCACCATCGGCTTCGCGACGCTCGCGATGGGGCTGGAGCACCATCTCACGGCGTGGCTCGTGCTTCGCGCGCTCGCCGGTCTCGCGAGCGCCTGGGTGCTCATCTACGTGTCGGCGTGGTCCCTCGAGAACCTCGCGGCGCTGGGCCGGCCGGCGCTCGGCAACACGGTGTACGCGGGGGTCGGCGCGGGGATCGCGCTGGCCGGTGGACTCTGTCTCGTGCTCATGCATGTCGGCGCGGGCTCGGCGCGCGCCTGGATCGTGCTCGGTGTCCTCTCGATCGCGCTCTCCGTTGGGATCTGGCCCGTGTTCCGAGGCTCGCCGGGCGCGCCGGCGGCCACGGCGCCGCGGCCGGCCGACCGGAGAATGATCTGGGACCGCGAGTCGGTCCGGCTCGTGCTGTGCTACGGCGCGTTCGGCTTCGGCGACATCATTCCCGCGACCTTCTTGCCGGTCATGGCCAAGCAGGTCATCCGCGACCCGGCGGTGTTCGGCTGGTCCTGGCCGCTCTTCGGCGCCGCGGCGATGGGCTCGACTCTGGCGACCGCGATGCTGCGGAGCCTCGTCACCAACCGACGTGTGTGGATCACGAGTCATCTCGTCATGGCGTTCGGCATCGCGCTGCCGGTCGTCTGGTCCGGTATCGTGCCGATCATGCTCGCCGCACTCTTCGTCGGCGGCACGTTCATGGTGATCACGATGGTCGGCATGCAGGAGGCGCGCGGCGTCGGGGGACCACGTGCGACGGGGCTGATGGCGGCGCTGACCTCGGCGTTCGCGCTCGGGCAGATCGCCGGGCCGATCAGCGTGAGCCTCGTGGTGAGCGCCGGCGGCAACGTCTCGGCGGCCCTCG
>CAYVHH010000500.1:0-5890 GCA_964450175.1 uncultured bacterium
GCTCGCCGCCGGACAGGGAGCCGGCCAGCTGGGTCCTCCGCTCGCCGAGCACCGGGAAGAGGCCGCACACGTGGGCCAGCGTCCGCTCGCGCTCGGCGCGGGCCCGGCCGGCGTGGGCGCCGAGCAGCAGATTCTCGGCCACCGTCATGAACGGGAAGAGCCGCCGGCCCTCGGGGACCTGGACGATTCCGCGGTCGACGCGCTCGTGCGCCGGGAGACCGGTGAGGTCGTCGCCGTCGAGGAGGACACGCCCGCGGCGGGGATTCACGAGCCCGGAGATCACGCGCAGGGCGGTCGACTTGCCGGCCGCGTTGGCGCCGACGAGCGCGACGATCTCGCCGTCGCTCACCTCGAGCGACACGTCGGCCAGCGCCTGCAGGTCGCCGTAGAACGCGTCGATCCCGTCAAGCCTGAGCAAGCACGAACTCCTCGCCGAGATAGGCGTCGACGACCCGCCGGTCCTGCGTGATCGCGGCCGGGGCGCCCTGCGCGATCGCCTCGCCGTGGTGGAGGACGAGGATCCGCTGGGCCAGCCGCATCATCGCGGCCATGATGTGCTCGATCACGATCAGGGTCAGGCCGTCGGCATGCAAGCGCCGGATCAGCTCGACCATGCCGGCGAGCTCGGTCGGGTTCAGCCCGGCCATGACCTCGTCCAGCAGCAGAAGACGCGGACGCGTCGCCAGCGCGCGCGCGACCTCCAGACGCTTGCGGAGGCCGATCGGCAAGGTGCGCGCCTGGCCGGTGGCGTGGGCGGCGAGGCCGCACGTCTCGACGACGCGCTCGGCTTCGAGGCGCGCGGAGCTCACGGTGGGCAGCCGGGTCAGCGCGCCGATCATGACGTTGTCGATGACCGACAGGTTGCCGAACGGCTTCACGAGCTGGAACGTGCGCGTGAGCCCGAGGCGGCAGATCGCATGCGGCGCCTGCCCGGTCACGTCGTGGCCGGCGAAGAGGATGCGTCCTTCCTCGGGGCGATAGTAGCCGGAGATCACGTTGAAGAGCGTGGTCTTGCCGGCACCGTTGGGCCCGATGATCCCGAGGATCTCGCCGACCGGCACCGTGAAGCTCACGCTCGAGACCGCGGTGAGCCCGCCGAAGCGCTTCGTCACGCGGTCGAGCTCGAGGATGGGCGTCGCGTCGCTCACGCGTGGGCTCTCCGCATCCGGATCCGCGCCGCGATGCCGGCCAGCCCGTCGGGCACGAACCGGACGACGAGGATCAAGGCCGTGCCGTAGATGATCAGGTAGATGCCGGTGAACCCGGCCTTCACGCCCGCGAACGTCGCGCGCAGATAGGTCTCGAGCGAGGTGATGAGCAGCGAGCCGAGGAAGGGTCCGAGGGCCGTGCCCATGCCGCCGATGATCGCGTTGAGGGCGAAGCGCACGGAGAGATCCACCGAGAACACGTACGTGGGATCCACGAACCCGACGTACTGCGCCCAGAGCGAGCCGCAGACCGAGGTCAGGGCGGCGCTCAAGGCCACCGCGCCGACCTTGAGCTTCCGCGTGGGGATTCCGAGCGCTTCGGCTGCGTCCTCGTCCTCCCGGACCCCGGCGAGCTGATAGCCGACGCGCGAGCGCTCCAGGTAGACCTCGACCGCGTAGCAGACGAGGGCCACCGTCAGCGCCATGTAGACCCAGCCCACGTGGCCGAGGCCGAGCGTCGCGAAGCCCGGCCGGAACGGAACGGGGATGCCCTCGCCGCCCGCGGTGAAGCCGCGCCAGCGGCTGACGCCGATCAGGAGGACCTGCGAGAACGCGATGGTCGACAGCGCGAAGTACGGGCCTTTCAGACGATTGGACAGAAAGCCGATGATGAAGCCCGCGCCGATCGAGATCACGACGCCGACGAGCATGCCGAGCCACGGCCCGCGGCCGAAGCGGGTCACCATCAAGGCCGCCGAGTAGGCGCCGATGCCGAAGAACGACGCGTGGCCGATCGAGACCTGGCCGGCGTAGCCGCCGGCGACGTTCCAGGCCGCCGAGAGCGCCCCCCACAGGAGGATCAACACCAGGCTGTCGAGGAAGTAGGCGTCGCGGACGACGACCGGCGTCAGGGCGGCGAGCCCGAAGAAGACGACGGCGCCGCGGCGATTGCGGACGAGGGCGCCCATCACACGCCCAGGGTTTCCGCGCCGCGCTGGCCGAAGAGGCCGGCCGGGCGGAACACGAGCACCAGGATGAACAGAATGAAGTAGAAGATCTCCTTCCAGGCCGCGCCGAACAGGTAGGAGCCGGCGACCTCGACGGCGGCCACGATGAGGCTGCCGAGCATCGCGCCGAGCATGTCGCCGAGCCCACCCAGGACGACCACGACGTAGGAAAGCAGGACGAACTGGAGCCCCGCGGTCGGATACACGGAGTAGAGCGGCGCGACCAGCACGCCCGCCGTACCGACCGCGGCGATGCCGATCGCGAACGTCAGACGGTACACGCGGTCCGTGTCGATGCCCATCAATGTGGCGGCGTCGCGATCCTGCGCCGTCGCGCGCATCACCCGACCGGCGTGCGTCCACTTCATGAAGGCCACGAGCGCCAGGGTCAGCGTGACCGCGATCACCGAGGCGACCACCTGGGTCAGATTGAAGATGGTCGAGCCCGCGCGCAGCACCGTCGAGAGGTGCCAGGGCCGCACGAACCGAAAATCGCCGGACCACGCGACCAGCGCGACGTTCTGGAGCACGGTCGAGAGCCCGACCGTCGTGAAGATCTGGACGTTGTGGGAGGCGTGGATGACCCCGCGCATGACCAGCGCGTAGACGACGAGGCCGACGACGAAGAACAGGGGGATCGCCACGAGCACGACGAAGTAGGGGTCCGCCGTGAACAGGGCGAACGCCCAGAAAGCGAGGTACATGCCCAGCATCAGGAACTCGCCGTGGGCGAAGTTGACCACGCGCATGATGCCGAAGATCAGGGTGAGCCCGACCGAGATCAGGGCGTAGATCCCCCCGAGCAGGACCGTCGCGACGACGAGTTGGGCGAGGACGCCTATTTGCGCTGGTCCCAGGCCGGGAGCGGGATCCACTTGGCCCGGAGCGTCGAAAACTCCTCGGGCCACACCGTGACCAGCTGCCCGTTCTGCCACTGCAGCATGTAGTGCTGAACGCGATCGTTGGCGTTCTGGCCCTGCTCGGAGAACTTCACGCCCCAGCCGTTGATCATGGAGCCGACCGGCAGGTCGAGCGACATGACCGCGGCGCGGAACTTCTCGGGATCGTCGGACTGCGCGCGGTCGAGAACGAGCTTGAGGAGCCAGAGGCCGCTGCCGGCGAGCTGATGCGCGCCGAACGGATAGGTGCCGGTCTTCTTCTGCACGGCGTCGCGGAAGGCCTTCTCGATCTGCTGGCCCTCGGGCCGCAAGGCTTCGAGCCGGAAGCCGGGCCCGGGCTCGAGGAGCGCGAAGACGCCGTTGGCGTCGTTGCCGAGCGCCTTGCCGAAGTCGGCCCCGCCGTAGCCGGTGGCGCCCGCATGGACGAGCGCCTTGAACAGGAAGTTCTGCTCCTTGGCCTGACGCCAGAAGAGCACGCCGTCGTTGCTGAAGCTGATGTGGTGGACGACGTCTGGATTGAGCTGCTTCATCTTCAAGATCGTCGGCGTCATGTCGTTGAGCGTCTGCCAGTTGTAGTACTCGACCATCACCTCTTGCATCCCGAACTCGGTCTTGGCCCGCTGGCGCGCCGATTCGGTCACGCCCTGACCGTACGAGGAGTCCTCGGAGAGGAAGGCGATCTTGATCTGATTCGGCTTCAGATTGAGCCGCGGCGCCAGGTGCTTGGCGATGAACTCGATGTTGTACCAGCCGAACCCGGTTGCGTCGATCTCGGTGCGGTAGACGTGCTTGAGCCCGCGCTTGTTGAATCGCGGATCGACACACGAGGACTCCCAATAGATGACGTCGTGACGGGCCGCCACCTCGCTTGCCGCGCCGCAGAGACGCGAGGAGAACGTTCCGGTGATGATCTTGACGCCCTCGCGGGTGATCAGCCGGTTGGCCTCGCTGGCCGCGGCCGTGGGATCGGTCGCGTCGGCGACCGAGAACACGAGCTTCTTGCCCATGACGCCGCCGCGCTCGTTGATGAGATCGCGGACGATCTCGAGGCCTTCCATGTGTCGCTTGCCCTCGAAGGCCAGCGGCCCGGTGATCGGCTCGAGGACTCCGAGGCGGTACTCGCCCGAGGTCGCCTGGCCGCGAACGGCGGCGAGCTCTCCTCCGAGCATCACGGCGAGGACGGTGACGACGAGCGTGAAGGCGAAGCGCGGCATACGAAGACCTCCTGGGTCGGGCAAGGCGTTCCGGCGCGACGGTCGGTTTGTAGCACCCGCCCGCGCGGAGTGTCAAGGCGGCGGACGCCGCACGAGCCATCGCAGGGCGACGACGGCGGTCCGCCATTGTGGCGCCCAGAATAGCTGGTTTAGACTCGGGGGCGTGAGCGACAACCCCGTCCTGACGCCCGCGACGATCACCTTCTGCCCGCTCTGCGGCGCCACCCTCGCGGTCGAGGCGGTGCCGCCCGATCACCGTGAGCAGAAAGTCTGCTCACGCTGTCGCTTCGTCTTCTACCTGAACCCGAAGGTCGTGGCCGCGACCATTCCCGAGCAGGACGGCGCCATCCTCCTCACGCGCCGCTCGATCAATCCGGGCATCGGCCTGTGGACGTTTCCGGGCGGATTCGTCGACTTCGGCGAGACCGTCACCGACGGCGCGATGCGCGAGACGTTCGAGGAGACCGGTCTGCAGGTCGACCTGACCGGGCTGCTCAACGTCTACACGTATCCCGCGGCCCCCGTGATCATCGTCTACAAGGCGCGCGTGATCGGGGGCACCCTCACCACGTGCGACGAGAACGACGCGCTCGAGTGGGTCACGCCCGAACGGATTCCGTGGGATGCGCTCGCGTTCCAGTCGACGCGTGAGGCACTTCGCGAGTGGGTCGCGGCGAAGGGGCTGATGCCGGGCGGCTAGTCGCGGGACGGCAGAGCGACCGTCGCTCGGCCGGTGACGACCTTCTCGGCGCGCTGGTTCTCCGCCCACACCTCGAGCTCGACCAGGTTCACGTGGTCCGTCGACGACTTGCCGACGACACGCCCGCGGCAGGTCACGACGTCCTTCAGCCGGACGAGCGCCGCGAACCTGACGCCGAGCTTGCGGACGGTGCCGGCGCCCGACCAGTCCGTCACCGCCTGGCCGACGAATCCCATCGAGAGCATCCCGTGGGCAAACACGCCGCCCATACCGGCGGCACGGGCGAATTCGTCGTCCTGATGGATCGGGTTGAAATCGCCGGACGCGCCGGCGTAGCGCGTGAGCTGGATCTGCTGGATCGGGCCCTTGACCAGCGGCGGGAGCTCGTCGCCCACCTTGACGTCGTCGAAGTAGACCTTCGCGTATTTCATAGCCGGACGATCGTGATGTGACGCATCGTCGCCACGATGTCGTTCGAGCCATCGGCGATGCTGGTCTCACGTACCACGAACGCCATCGGACCGCTCCGCCCGGCCTTCTCGTAGATGTCGACGACCTTCGACCGGCAGAGATAGGTCTGGCCGGGCTGCAGCGGGCGGAAGATCTCGAACTCCTGCTCGCCGTGGAGGATGCGCGAGATGTCCGTGCCGAGCTCGCGCAGGAAGGCGGCGGTATCGGCCGCTTCGTCGCGGAAGGTCACCGAGAACGTCGGCGGCGCGATGAGGTCGCCCCACTCGGAGGCGGCGCCGACGCGATCGTCGAGATAGAGCGGGTTCGCGTCGCCGATCGCGCGCGCGAACTCCTTGATCTTCCCGCGCTCGACCGTCACCGCGTAGGGCGGGTACTCCTTGCCGATCAGCGACGTGTTGATCTGGATCGTCACGATCCACCCTTCTTCATCGCCCGCGCCAGGAACTTCTCC
>CAYVHH010000501.1:0-8016 GCA_964450175.1 uncultured bacterium
GCCTGCTCACGCACCGCTTCCGCCTCGAGCAGGCGGACGACGCCTACCGGCTCTTCGACACGCAGACGACGGGCAAGGGCGTGTTCATGTTCTGATTCGTCGGCGGCGAGGCGCACGCCCGGCCGAGGTTGACGCGCGCGAGCGCGCGAGGATATCCAGGGAACAGAGTGGTTCCGTTTGGGTACCACTTTGGATACACAGGAAATCCGATGGCGAACCTCACGATCAAGAACGTCCCGGGATCGGTACTCCGCCGACTGAAGGCCCGTGCCGCCACTCACCGCCGGAGCCTCAATCTCGAGGTCATCGCGGGTGCTCGCCCGCCTCAAGACGGCGGGACGCGCGTGATCGTCGCCGACACCAATCTCCTCGTCTACATCTATATCCGCGGCCAGCGGACCGCGCAGGCCGAAGCCGTGCTGGTACGGGACCCAGCGTGGACCGCCCCGCTCCTCTGGCGGTCCGAGTTGCGCAACACTCTGGCCGGACTCGTCCGCGCTCGAGAGATCGATCTCGACGACGCCGTGCGAATCAGCCACGACGCCGAGCGCCGGATGGGCGGCGCGGAGTTCAGCGTGGCATCGCAGCAGGTGCTCGCCGCCTTCCCGTCGACCGCGCTGTCACCGGCGGACTTCATTGCCTGAAGGCGCCGACGACGTGATTCGCCGCCGGCGCCACGTGGCAACACCGACTATCGCTTCGGCAGGACCTTCAGGATCGGCTCGAGGTTCTTCGGATCCGGCTTGAGCTTGCCGACACCGTAGCTGCGCACGGCCTCGACGATGGCGTCGTTGACCGGCGTCTTCACGCCGCGGCGCCGCCCCTGCTCGCAGACGTAGCCGTTCAGATAGTCGATCTCGGTGCGGCGTCCGCGCATCACGTCCTGAAGGAGCGAGGGCCGCCCACCACCGCGCCGCGCGCCCTCCGCGGCCACATCCGCCTCGACCTCGGCGAGCCCGCGCCCCTCGTAGGCGTCCACGAACCGCTGGGCGACGATGCCGTAGATCGGCTCGACCTCGAAGCCGCAGGCGCGTCCGACCTTCACCACCTCGCCGCCGACGTAGATCGCGATGAGCCGCGGCTCGGGCAGGGTGCGAACCTCGGCCGTGCCGAGCCCCGAGAGCCCCGCGATCGGATTCGCCATGCAGTTCACGGTCAGCTTCGACCACCGCTCGCCGAACAGGTTCGTCGTCACCTTCGTGACCGCGACGTCGCTCATGATCTTGGCCAGCTCGCGGGCGCGCTCGGTGTCCTTGCCGTCGAGCTCGCCGATCTTGAAGCCGATCGCGCCGGTGTCGGTGCGCATCGCGTGACCGGGCTCGTACATGCCGGCGCCGATCGTGATCACGCTGCCGAGCGTGCGCTCGCGCCCGGCGATGGCCGCGACGCGCTCGTCGTTGATCCCGTTCTGGAAGTCGACCACGACCCCGTTCGGCTTCTTCAGGTACTGGACGCCGAGGTGCGTCGCCCACTCGGTGTCGTAGGACTTGACCGAGATGAAGACCGCGTCGAACGGCTCGCTGATGGCCTGGGCCTCGTAGATGTGGAGCGCCTTGACCGGGATGATGTGATCGCCGCAGGTTCCGCTGAGGCGCAGGCCGTTCTTCCGCATCGTCTCGACGTGCTCCGGCCACTGATCGATCAAGGTCACGTCGTGCCCAGCCTTGGTCAGCATGCCGCCGACGACGCTGCCGATCGCGCCGGCCCCGATGATCCCGATTCGCATTGCCATGGGTCCCCTCCGTTAAAAGACGCGCCTCAGCCGGCGGGGCCCCAGCCCCGCGACGGCTTGCAGCCGCGCGCTACCTAATAGGTCGGAGCATGATAACTTGAACCGCCATGACCTACGACTTCGATCGTCTCGTCGACCGCCGGCACACCGACAGCTCCAAGTGGCGGAAGTACGGGCCCGACGTCTTGCCGCTCTGGGTGGCGGACATGGATTTCCAGTCGCCCGAGCCGGTGATCCGCGCGCTGCGCGAGCGGGTCGAGCACGGCGTCTTCGGCTACCTCACCTTCGAGCAGCCCGAGTTTCACGAGCTGTTCGCGGACCGGCTCCTCAAGCGCTACGGCTGGCGCGTCTCGCCGGACGCGGTGGTGCTGATTCCAGGGGTCATCCCGGGCTTCAACGTGGCCGGCCGCATCTTGTCGACGCCCGGCGACGGGTTGGTCCTGCAGACGCCCGTGTACCCACCGATCCTCCGCGCCGCCAGCAGCATCGGCCTCACCCGGGAGGAGGCTCCGCTGGCGCGCCGGACGAACGGACGCTACGAGGTCGACATCGACGCGTTCACGGCCGCGATCCGCGACCGCACGCGCTTGTTCCTGCTGTGCAACCCGCACAATCCGGTGGGCCGGGTCTTCACGCGCGACGAGCTGACGAGCCTGGCCCAGGTCTGCCTGCGCCGCGGCCTCGCGATCGTCGCCGACGAGATCCACTGCGAGCTCACCTTGGGCAGCCAGCGCCACACGCCGATCGCGTCGCTCGATCCGGAGATCGCCGAGCAGACGATCACGCTGATGGCGCCCAGCAAGACCTTCAACCTGGCCGGGCTCAAGTGCTCGGTCGCCGTCATTCCGAACGCCGCGCTGCGGGAGAAGTTCGTCAACGGACGCATCGACCTCGTGCAGACCGTGAACGTGCTCGGCTACACGGCCGCCTTCGCCGCGTACCGTGACGGCCAGCCCTGGCTCGACGAGCTCCTGCGCTATCTCGAGGCCAACCGCGACTTCGTCACCGAGTACGTGCGGACTCGTCTGCCCGGCGTGGCGATGTACCCGCCCGAGGCCACCTACCTGGCGTGGCTCGACTGCCGCAATGCCGGTGAGGCCGGCCGCGATCCGTACACGTTCTTCCTCGAGCGCGCGCGTGTGGCGTTGAACGACGGCGCGCTGTTCGGTCCGGGCGGCGCGGGCCACGTGCGGCTCAACTTCGGCTGCCCGCGCTCGATGCTCGCGAAGGCGCTCGACCAGATGCGCGACGCGCTCACGGCCGACCGTCCAGCGCGCGTCTGAACTGGTCGAGGTGGTTGTCGTCGTGCCAGGCCATGACGGAGAGGAACTCGTCGATGGTCCGCCGGCCTCGCGAATCGACGTGCACGCCGGCGCGCGCCCAGGCGTCGGGCGCGAGCTGACGCAAGAACTCGAGGGTCTCTCGGCGCCGGCGAACGAACGCGGCGAGGGCGAGGAGGCCGTCGTTGGTGAGGTACTGGCGCTCGTCGGCCCACCGGTCGGGATTGGTGGCCACGAAGCGCGGCAGGTCGATGGCCACGATGAGCCGCATCCGCTCGAGGAACCACTCCTCGTTGTCCCGCAGGTGACAGATCACTTCGGTCGGCGCCCAGCTCGTTGGCGCCGGGCGGCGCGCCAGGTGCGCGGCATCCGCGCGATGCACCGCGTCGGTCAGCTCCTCCGGCGTCCGCGCGATCCGGGTCAGCCGCTCCTCGCGCGGGCGGCGCGCGTACTCGTCGATGCTCGGCATGCCTTCCCCTCCGCGCTGATCATCGTACCGAAACGCGCACGATCGCCGCAGCCGCCGTCAGCTCAGCGCGCGGTGCCGCTTCGCGCCCGCGAGAGCGCGTCACGGGCAATCGGCGACGCGGGGTCGAGGCTCGCCGCGGATTCCAGATACGGAATCGCCTCCGCCGGCCGGCCCAGCTCGATCAACGAGATCCCGAGCTGCGTCAGCGCGCCGGCGCTGCGCGGGTCGTCGCGGCTGGCCCGCTCGAATTCCCGGCTCGCCTCCGTCAGCTTGCCCTGCTGAGCGAGTGCCAGCCCCAGCCGCGTGCGCGTCTCGGCATCGGTCGGCTCCTGGGCGAGGATGCGCTCGAACTCCGCGGCGGCTTCGACCGGACGTCCCGCCTTGAGCAGCGCCAGCCCGAGATTGCTCCGGTGTCGGACGTTGCGCGGGCGAAGCTCCACGACGCGCGCGAAGTGCGCGATCGCGGTGGCGAGGTCGCCACGGTTGCCGGCGAGCGCGCCCGTCTGGCCGTGGCAGAAGGCGCAATCGGGATCGACCTCGAGGCCGCGCGCCCAGACTGCCTCGGCGTCACGCCAGACCGGGAGCTGCTGGAAGGTGAGCGCCGTGAGCCCGACGAGCCAGGCGAACCCCGCCAGGAGGACGGCCGTGCGCACGGGCTTGCCGATAGCCGCGCTCGCGACCACGGCGGTGACGGCGGCGCCGATCAGGAGCGCGATGCCGAGGCAGGACAGATAGCTGTAGCGATCGGCGACCAGCTGCGGGCCGTTGTGGACGATGCCGCTGACCGGAGCGAGCGTGAGCCCGTAGACGAGCCACACGGCCAGCGCCGCCGGCCACGATCGCCGCGCGAGCACCAGCCCGACCGTCAACGCGATGACGAAGAGCGCGGGGGCCAGGAACCGCGGGCTCGTCAGCTCGACCCGAGCGGGCAGCTCGTACATCGGCGAGAGCAGCGCCGGCGCCAGGGTCTTCCACAGATAGAAGACGAGGCTGTAGAGCGCCATCGCCACGCGCGCGGTCGGCGGATAGGCCGATGACGACGTGAGGCCTACCTTGGCGATCACGACCAGTACCGAGATCACCGCGGCCCCGATCGCCAGGACGAGATACGGGAGCTTCTCGAGGAGGACTCGCCGCCATTGGCCCTGCGCGCGTCGCAACGGGTACACATCGAGCACCAGCAGCACGAACGGCAGCGACATGATCAAGGATTTCGAGAGCAGCCCGAGCGTGTACGCGCCGAGCGAGGCGAGTAGCCACCGCCGCCGCGGCGGGCCGTCGACGGCGCACGCCTTCAGGTAGGCCAGCACGGTGAGGAGATAGAACAGCGCCGACAGCACGTCCCGGCGCTCGGTGACCCAGGCGACCGACTCGACCCGCAACGGGTGGATCGCGAAGAAGAGCGCCGCGACGCTCGCGCCGAGCCTGATCGCGCCCGCGCCCGCCTCGGTCAGGCCGAGCCGCAACAGCCGAAGCGCCAGCAGGTAGAAGAGCACGGCATTGGCCGCGTGCAGCAGGACGTTCGTGAGGTGATAGCCGAACGCGTTCATGCCCCAGATCGCATGGTCGACGCCGAACGTGAGCCAGGTGACCGGGATCCAGTGGCCCATGACCGCGCTCGTGAACGCCCAGCGGATGTGCGCCCAGCCGAGGCCGCGATAGTACGGATTGGTCAGGAGATTGCGGTCGTCGTCCCAGAGGATGAAGCCGTAGTGAAGCGCGGGCGAGAAGACCGCGACGGTGATCGCCGCGATCGCGAGCGGGGCGATGCGGCGGGTCAGCGAGTCGAGCGTCGTGGCGCCGATCGTTCCACTATGCCACGAGGGCCCTGCCGGGCCTCAACGCTTCAGCAGATAGGGCACGTCGGCGACGACGGTGTTCTTCCTGAAGAGCAGCGCGCCCTTGACCAGGAGGGCCGTCTGATTGTGCAGGACGTGCTGCCACCAGTGCCGGGGCAAGAACTCCGGCAGCACGATCGTGACCATCTGATCGTCACCGCGCGCCTGGATCTGGTCCAGATAGTCCAGGAGGGGGCGCAAGAGCGAGCGGTACGGCGAAGTCAGGACGATCAGCGGAACGCCGAGCCCCCACTTGCCCCATTTCTCCTCGAGACGGGCCGTTCGCGCCGGGTCCGTCTCGACGTACACGGCGCGCACCACCGCGGTCGGCGCCAGGGTCCGCGCGTACTGCACCGCGCGCACGACCCCCCGGTGCACGTCACCGATCAGCACCAGGACGGTGTGCTGAAACTTCGGCGGGCCCTCCAGACCTTCGAGCGACAGCTCGCGCGCGACTTCCTCGTAGTGACGGTGCATGACGACGAACGTCGCGACGAGAATCGGAATGACGACGACGACGATCCAGGCGCCCTCGACGAATTTCGTCACCGTGAGCGTCAGCAGCACGACGCCCGTCACCAGCGCTCCGACCCCGTTGATCCACACGCGCCACTGCCAGCCGGCCTCGCGCAGGCGCAGCCAGCGCCGCACCATGCCGCCCTGCGAGAGCGTGAACGAGATGAAGACGCCGATCGCGTAGAGCGGCAGCAGCGCGTGGGTGTCGCCCTGGAAGACGACGATCAGGAGGATCGCGAAGCCGCTGAGGATCAGGATGCCGTTCGAGAAGACCAGACGATCGCCCTGGTTGGCGAACTGGCGCGGCACGAACCGGTCGCGCGCGAGGATGGACGACAGCCGCGGGAAGTCGGCATACGACGTGTTGGCCGCCAGGACCAGGATGAGCAAGGTGGACACCTGAACCAGGTAGTAGGGCACTCCGTTGCCCCACACCCGATGCGCGATCTTCGATACGACGGTCTCGTCGCCGCCCGGAATGATCCCGAAGTCGTACGCCAGGTAGGTGATTCCCAGGAACATCACGATCGAGATGATGCCGAGCGCCGTCATGACGGCCTGGGCGTTGCGTCCCTCGGGCGGCTTGAGGGCCTGGACGCCGTTGGACACCGCTTCGACTCCGGTCAGCGCCGTGCAGCCGGCGGCATAGCTCCGCAGCAGCAAGAACAACCCCAGCCCCTCGAGCCCCGGCGGATGAGGCTGATACGGCGCCTCGGGGAGCCAGTCGAACAACGCGCCGATGAGGCCGTACGCCACCGTCGTGAGGATGCTCGCCACAAAGAAGTACGTGGGCGCCGCGAACAGCCGGCCGGATTCGCGCACGCCGCGCAGGTTGCCGAGGGCGATTCCGACCACCGCCAGCACGCTGAAGACGATGCGGTACGGATGGAGCCAGACCACCGCGGACGTCAAGGCGGCGATCCCGGCGACGACCGAGACGGACACCGTCAGCACGTAGTCGACCAGCAAGGCCCCGGCCGCGATCAGCGCCGGATACTGCCCGAGGTTGTCCTTGGCGACGAGATACGCGCCGCCCCCCTGCGGGTACGCCGCGACCGTCTGGCGATACGAGACCACGACGACCGCGAGCAGCGCCGCGATGCCCAGCGCGACCGGGAGGGAGTAGCTGAGCGCGGCGGCTCCGCCCAGCGTGAGCACCAGCAGGATCTCTTCGGTCGCGTAGGCGACCGACGACAGCGGGTCGGAGGCGAAAACGGCGAGGGCGACCGTCTTGTTCAGACGCTCGTGCCGCGCCTGAGCGAGCGGCATCGGTGCCCCGAGCAGCAGGCGCTTGACCAGAACCAGTCGCATATCCGTCGACCGACTCTACGCCCGCCGGCGCCCACTCAGACCGCCCGGTCGTGATTTTTACGGCTTTTTAACGCGCGGGCCGCGAGTCTTGACGCGAGCTTGAGACCGAGTGTGGGACGGTGGCGCTGATTGCGCCATGTGTGACGTGAGCCGCCGCATCGAGGGGTCGCCGATGCCCTCGCGCCCGCGCTGGAGCCGGCTCTATCTCCGGGCCGGGCTCATGCTGGCCGTGCTGCTGGCCGTGCAGGGGCTCGTCGCCGCCGGCGCGGAGCGCACGGCGCTTCAGTGCGGGCTGGTGGTGGGGGGCTTCGGCGCGATGCTCCAGTGGGCGCGCCGCAACCGGGCGGCGCTCGATCACCTGGACTGGTGCGAGTGCGCGAGCTCGCGCACGACGATCCGGGTGATCCAGTCCGGCCGCCGGCAGCCACCGCCCACGCACTATCCCGGTCCGCTACCGGGGCGCGACCCGGAGCCGCTCGAGGCCATGCCGGTCGAGGCGATGGACGAGGCTGGGCGCGAGCCGATCGTCGGCGCGAAGCTCAGCTGATAAAGCGCAGAAGCGCGGTCGCCAGCGACAGGAAGATCGTCACGCCCAGCACGTCCTGGAGGGCCGTCTCGAACGGGCCTGCCGTGATCGCCGGATCGAACCCGAGGCGCTTGGACAGCATGGGAATCATCGTGCCCGCGAAGCCCGACAGGTTGACCGACACGAACATCGAGACCGCCACCACGAACGCGAAGGCCGCCGAGTGCCAGAGGAAACCGACGGTGCCGACGACCAGCGCGCACACTCCGCCCAGGATGCTCGAGGTCTCCACCTGGCGCCGTAGCGGCTCCCACCAGCGGCTCAGCTGCACCTGGCCGGTCGCG
>CAYVHH010000502.1:0-5252 GCA_964450175.1 uncultured bacterium
GCGCTTCGGCGGCCTCGACGTCCTGATGTACGGCGCGGCCGACAGCGATCACGCCGCGACCGTGCTGGAGATGGACGAGGCGGCGTGGGATCGCGTGATCCGGATCAATCTGACGGGGGCGTTCCTGATGGTGAAGGCCGCGATCCCGGCGATGATCACGCGCGGCGGCGGCAGCATCATCCTCATCGCCTCGCAGCTCGGCCGTGTCGCCTCGCCCGGCCGGCCGGCGTACTGCGCGACCAAGGGCGCCCTGATTCAGCTGGCGAAGGTGCTCGCGGCCGACCACGCGGCGCAGGGCATCCGCGCCAACACGATCTCGCCCGGCGCGATCGAGACCCGGCGGATGCTGCGGCGCTGGAAAGACATGGACGACGCGCGCAAGAACATGGGCCCCAAGCATCTGCTCGGCCGCCTCGGCCTGCCCGTGGAGATCGCGCGCGCCGCGGTCTATCTGGCCAGCGACGCCTCGGCGTTCATGACCGGGAGCGACCTGCTCATCGACGGCGGCTACACGGCCGTCTGATCCCGAGGAGCCAGGGATGATCGTCGACATCCACGCGCACTACTTCCCGAAGGCGTACAACGACCTTCTCCTGCGCATCGGCGGGCGCAGCCTGCCCGCGGCCGCGCGGCCGTCCACGGCCCGGCCGAGGCGCAACGACGATCCGGCCGGTATCGCGACCCGCCTGACGCAGATGGAAGACGCCGAGGTGCAGCTGCAGGTGCTCTCGCCCGCCGCCAGCCCGCCGTACGCCGAGAAGGAGGCCGACGCCGTCGCGGCGGCGCGCCTGATCAACGATGCCTACGCCGATCTCGCGCGACAATATCCGGGCCGCTTCAACGCGGTCGTGTCCTTGCCGCTGCCGCACATCGATGCCTCGCTGCGCGAGATGGAGCGGGGCCTCGACCAGCTCGGCATGCTCGGGGTGTCGATGACCTGCTCGTGCTTCGACCGCTCGACCGCCGAGGCGGAGTTCGAACCGCTTTATCAGGAGATGAACCGGCGCCGGACCGTCCTGAACTATCACCCGATCCAGAACGGCATCTGCTCGCCGATGATCAACGACTATGGCTTCACGGTGTCCGTCGGGGCCTCGCTCGAGGACGCCGCCATCGTGCTGCATCTGATCGCGCGCCGAATCCCGGAGCGCTTTCCGCACATCACGTACGTCGTGCCGCATCTGGGCGGGATCATCCCGATGCTGCTCCAGCGCCTCGACAACCAGGCGCCGCAGAAGCATCCGAATCTGCCGGAGCGCCCGAGCGCGACGGCGCGCCGCTTCTACTACGACATCGTCGGGCACGGCTCGCAGGCCGCGCTCCTCTGCGCCTGGAAGGCGTTCGGCGCCGACCACCTCGTGGCCGGCAGCGATTATCCGGTGCTGCTCGCCTTCGAGAGCTACCGCCAGAACTTCTTCTATCTCCGCGACTCGATCCTGCCGCCCGAGGACGTGGACAAGATCCTGCATCACAACGCGCAGATCGTCCTGGGCCTCGCGCATTAGGGCTCGGACGCCCGTCGGGTTCGCGGCCCTCCTCGCCCTCGCGCTGCTCACCGCCGGGTGCTCGACGGACGGCGCGTTCGTGGCGCCGAGCCCGGAGGGCTTCCGGGACGACGCCGCGGCGGCGGCGCCGGAGGACGAAGGGCTCGACAGCCGCACCCTGGTCGCGTTGACGGAGTGGATTCGCGATCATCGCGTCCCGATATTTTCGTTTCTGATCTCTCGGAACGGCCGACTCGTCTACGAGCTCTACACGTCCTCGCTGACGCGAGACCATGCCCACTATCAGATGTCGGCGACGAAATCCGTCGTGTCCGCGCTCGTCGGCGTCGCCATCGACCGCGGCTTGATCAGCGGCCCGGACGCGCCGATCACCGAGACGCTGCCGCGGGAGCTCTTCGCGTCGGAGACGGACGTCGTGCGCTTTCGCGCGGTGACCGTTCGTCACGTGCTCGGCATGTCCGCGCTCGACGCGCCGGACCCGCCGCGCGTGACGACACCCGAGGCGACCGCGCGTCATGTCCGATTCCGTACCGCGCCCAACCGGCTCAAGTTCGCCCTCGAACAGCCGCTCCTGGCGAACCCGGGACACGCGTATCAGTACAACGACGTGACGCCCACGCTCGCGATCGGCCTCATCCAGTACGCGGCCGGCACGACGGCTCTCGAGTTCGCCGAAGACAGCCTCTTCGGCCCGATGGGGTTTCGCAACTACGAGTGGATGCACCAGGATCGGTCGGGCCTCGACCTGGGCGGGTTCGGTCTGCGTCTGCGCCCGATCGACATGCAGAAGTTCGGTGTGTTGTATCTGAGCGGCGGGCTCTGGCGCGGCCGCCCCCTGATCTCCCGCGGCTGGGTCGAGCGGTCCTTCTCGCCCTGGAATCGGAGCCGGCCGGCATCGCACGATCCCGACTACGGCTGGTTCTGGTGGAGGTACACCGGCCGGTCGGGCTGGACCACCCACGCCGCGATCGGATGGAAGGGGCAACGCATCGCCGTGCTCCTCCGGCAGCGACTCGTCGTGACGATGACCGCCAGCATCGAGGACGGCAGCGCGAACACCGTCTTCAACGACCTCGTGGATCGCTTCGTGGTCCCGTCCGTGCGCAGCGACGGGCCACTCCGTCGCGACCCGGCCACCCGGTCGCGGCTCGAGACGGTGCTCGAGGAGGTGCGCACCGGCCCTTCACGCGTCGCCGCCGGGATCGAGGACCGGATGATTCCGTCCATTGCGCCCAAGGATCGGCGCGTGTCGTTCCGCGCCCGGCACTAGTCGAGTCGGCGTCGGCTCGGTTGACCTTGCCGTTCGAGGACCCGCGACTGCAGAACTAGCGCGTCGGGGGCGTGCGGCGCTGGATCGTCGCGGCGACCTCGCGGGCGTGCGCCGCGCCGCGCTCGGCGAACTGGCGGCAGAGCCCGGTGTACCGCGCCGGATCGAGCAGCGCGTCGACCTGCGCGGGCGTGAGCCCGGCGCTCACGTGTGGATCCGCGGCGAGCGTCTCGCGGAACGGACGCGACTGATTCACCGAGGCCTGCGCGGCCTCGTACACCGCGTCGTGGGCTCGCTGCCGTCCGATCTGCTTGCCGAGCTCGAGCATCAGCGCCTCGGCCATGATCAGACCGCCGGAGAGGTCGAGGTTCTCGCGCATCCGCGCCGGGAACACCTGGAGCCCGTCGAACAGCGAGATCATGCGCTGGAGCATGTCGCCCGTGAGCTCGCAGGCCTGGACCAGCGCGCGGCTCATCATGATGCTGGTCGTGCGGTCGGCCTCGTGCTCCGTCTGCATCGCGTCGAGGGCCAGCGGCACCAGCGCGCGAATCTGCGCGGCGGCGGCGATGATGTCTTGCGAGAGCTTGGGATTGCGCTTCTGCGGCATCGTGCTGCTGCCGACCGTGCCGGGCGGCACCGGCTCCTCCACCTCGCCGAACTCCTGCTTCATCAAGGTGTAGATCTCGCGGCCGATCTTGCCGGCGGTGGCGGCGAGCAGGCCGAGCACGGTGACGTACTCGGCTTGATGGTCGCCGATCGTCCGCGCCGGCACGGTCATCGGCCGCATGCCGAGCCGCGCCGCCATCTTCTCCTGGGTCGCGAGCCCGAGCTCGCCGAGCGACGCGAGTGTCCCGGCGCCACCGCCCAGCATCGCCACGAACACCCGCCCCTCGCAGGCGCGCAGGCGCTCGACGTGACGGCAGAGCTCGTCGATCCACACCGCCACCTTGAAGCCGAACGTCGCCGGCACCGCGTGCTGGCCGTGCGTCCGGCCCGGGAGCAGCGCGTCCTTGGTCCGCTCGGCCAGGCCGGCGAGGCTGGTCAGCACGCTCGCGAGCTGACGCAGGAAGATCTCGTGGGCCCGGCGCACCTGGAGGAGCTGGCCGGTCTGCGTGATGTTCTGGGTCGTCGCGCCCCAGTGCACGTAGCCACCGGCGTCGCCGTCGCAGGCCCGATCGAGCGCCCACACCAGCGGCACCAGCGGATGCCCGGTCTTCGCGAGGCCCGCGCGTACCGCGGCGAGATCGAGATACTTCAGGTGGGCCTTGGTGACGATCTCGCGCGCGGCGGCCGCCGGAATGATGCCGAGCTCGGTCTGCGCCTGAGCCAGGGCGGCCTCGACGTCGAGCCACGACTGGAAGCGCGCGGCCTCGGTGAAGAGCGCGCGCACGCCCGGGTCCTCGATCCGGAGCGACGTCGGTTCCTCAAGCATGGGCGCCGACCTTCGCGACGTCGAAGCCGTACACGCGCGCGGTGTTCCCGCCGACGATCTTCGCCTGCTCGTCGTCCGGCACGCCCGCCAGGATCTCCGCGAGGATCTTCCGCGACTGCGGGAACGTGGATTCGCTGTGCGGATAGTCGGAGCCCCACATCATGTTGTCCACCCCGATCACGTCCCGCAGGCGGATGCCGACCGCATCCTCCTGGAAGCTCAGCACGATGTTGCGGTGAAAGAAGTCGCTCGGGCGCATGCCGTCCTTGAAGCGATAGATCGCCTCGCCGTGGCGCTCGCGGTACGTGTAGTCCATCGACGCCAGGATGTGCGGCGCCCACGAGAGCTCGAATTCGACGATGGCCACGGTCAGCCGCGGATAGCGCTCGAACACGCCCGAGAAGATCATGTCGCACATCGACAGCGCCGGATAGAACGCCTTCGTCGAGCGGCTGCTCGCGTCGCGCAGGGTCTTCTCGCCCGCCCCGCGGATCTTCCCCTGCCGCCGGGTGGCGGTGTGCAGGCTGAGCGGCATGCCGAGCGCCTCGGCCGCGGCCCAGAACGGCTCGTACTCGGGCTGGTCGTAGCGCCGGTGCTCGAGCGGGTATTCGGTGATCATCGCGCCAGCCAGCCCGAGACGTGCCGCGCGCGCGAGCTCGCGGATGCCGTCCTGGACGTCGTCCAGGTTGACCATCGCGATGCCCTTGAGCCGCGCGCGGTCGGTGGCGCAGAAGTCGGCGAGCCAGTCGTTGTAGGCGCGGAAGATCGCCGACATCAGCGGGGTGTCCGACACTCGGAAATAGAAGAGGCCCTGGGAGGGATAGAGCACCTCGCCCGCCACGCCGTCGAGCCGCATGTCGGCGAGGTGCTGCTCGGGATCATAGCCGCCGCGCGGCACGTCCTCGAAGAGCCCCTGTCCGGAAATGGTCTCGGGCGCGTCGAACCGCGCGCCGGCGTTGGAGATGAGCCCGATGCCCGACAGGATCTGGTCCGCCTCGACCACGATCTGGTCGGCGCCGTCGATCCGTTCGATCCGGGGCGCCCGGCC
>CAYVHH010000503.1:0-21570 GCA_964450175.1 uncultured bacterium
AGTGGATAAATCCTGGCGGCGCAGAAAAACTGCGTGAGATTCGGGATGGTCACGCAATGAATGTGTCGAATTGGGAGTCCGGAGCGCCCCATGAACGGTCGAGAGCTGGTCACCGCGGCCCATATCGCGTCGCCGATAGGATCCGGCGTCGCGACGCGGCGGCTCTGTGTCGTCTCGCGCAATCCCCTGATGTCCGGCGTGTTCGTCGCGGGACTGACGACTGCGGTCGGCTCGCGTGACGAGCTCGAGATCATCGTGGACCGTCGCCGGGACGGCGCGACGACGAACCGTCCGTCGATCGAGCGCCGCCAGCGCGATCACGTCGCCCGCGCGCTCGAGCGGGACGGGTTCGCCTTCGTGCTGCTGCCGGCCGCCGAGACGTCGGCGAGCTCCAGCTCGAAACGAGGCGCCTGGCCGACCGAGCCGGTCGTCCCCGAGGAGACGTACGAGCACAAGCTCGAGCGGATCCTCTGGTTCAAGCAGGGGCGCATCATTCGGCTCAGCCGGTGGTTGATTCTCTCCGTGCTGATGAACGCGATCCTGGTTCTGTTCTTCGTGTCGTCGACGGTGAAGACGCGCATGAGCCAGGCCCGACCACCCGGGTCAGCGTCCTCGATCGCGACGCCGCTCGAGAAGGTCGCCGAGCCTCCCTCGCCTCGCCCGGCGCCTCCCGGCGTCGAGGCGACCTCCCCGCGTCCGGACGCCGCGCCGCGGCCCCGACCCTGACGCGAGCCGACGCCTGAGCGGGTCGGCCTCGATCGAGGCCGCGCCGGCGGGCTAGGCCGAGCTCGGTCCCTGAATCTGGAGCACCGCGGGCGGCTCCGTCTCGAGCTGGATCGTCGTATGGTCGATCCCGAAGCGGGAGTGCAGCACGGCGTGGAGCGTCTCCAGCAACCGCTCGCTGTCGCGGACGTCGTCGACGACGACGTGGGCGCTCATGGCCTCACGTTCCGAGGTGAGCGTCCACACGTGCAGGTCGTGCACCCGCCGCACACCCGGCACCGAGCGCATCGCGTTCTCGATCTCGCCCAGATTCAGGTGAGCCGGCGTGCCCTCGAGCAGCACGTTGACCGCCTGCCGCAAGAGCCGCCACGTGCGCGGGACGATGACGAGCGCGATCGCACCGCTGACCAGCGGGTCGGCCAGCGTCCAGCCGGTCACGACGACGAGCGCCGCGGCGACGACCACACCCACGGAGCTGAGCGCGTCGCCGAGCACCTCGAGGTACGCCGCGCGAACGTTGATGCTCGTCTCGGCGGCGCCGTGGAGCAGCCCGGCGCACGCGAGATTCACGACGAGCCCGATCGCGGCCACGCCGAGCATGGGACCGCCGAGGATCGCCGGCGGCATCAGGAGACGACGGTAGGTCTCGAAGAGGATCCCGCCGGCGACGACCAGGAGGGCGACCGCGTTGACCAGCGCGGCGAGGATCTCCGCGCGATAGTAGCCGTAGGTCTTCGCCGGCGTCGGCGGCCGGCCGGCGATCCAGATGGCGAAGAGCGCCAGCGCGAGGCCGCCGGCGTCGGCGAGCATGTGGCCGGCGTCGGCCAGGAGCGCGAGGCTCCCCGACCACAGCGCGCCGGCCACTTCCACGAAGAGGAACCCGCAGGTCAGTGCCAGGGTCGCGGTCAGCCGGCCGCGCGAGCGCGCGGCGGCGGTCTGCCGGTGTGCATGCGCCTCCATCGAGCGGATCGTAGCAGGTTCGGGCGCCCAACCACGCCTTCCGTCGGGAAAGTCGGCGACCGCCTGCTAAGATCAGTCAATGCATCGAGATCGAACGCTTATCCTGCGCGGCCAGCGGTTCCACTACGCCGAGTGGGGCGCGGCCACGGCGCCCCCGGTGCTCTTGCTCCACGGGGTCACCGGCCACGCGCGAACCTGGGACGACGAGGCCGCCGGGCTCGCCGATCGCTATCGCGTGCTCGCCCTCGACCTGCGGGGCCACGGCGACTCGGATCCGTCGCCGAACGCCGACTACACGGTTGCCACGATGTCGGCCGACGTCGCGGCGTTCGTCGACGCCCTGGGGCTCTCGCGGCTCTCGATCGTCGGGCTCTCCATGGGCGGGCGGATCGCCATCGGCTTCGCCGGGCAAGCGCCGGCGCGCGTCGAGCGGCTGGTGATCGTGGACATCGGTCCCGAGATCTCCGAGGCCGGACTGCTCCGCGTCGGCACGCTCATGGCCCGCTCGCCCGAGCTGTTCCCGAGCCTCGAGCACGCGCTGGCCTTCCATCGCCTGACCAATCCGCTCTACACCGAGGCGATGCTCCGCCACCGGGTCCAGCACGGCACGCGGCCCGTCGAGGGCGGCCTCACCTGGAAATACGATCGTGGGCTTCGCGACGCCGTGCGCGCCGGAACGTGGCGCGATCCGATCGACCTCTGGCCGCTCTGGCGCGGTATCACCTGCCCGATCCTGCTCGTGCGCGGCGCCGACTCCGACGTCCTGTCGTCGGAGATCGCCAAGCGGATGCTCGACGACAACCCCAACACCCGATTCGTGGAGGTCGCCGGCGCCGGTCACACGGTCCCCGGTGACCAGCCGGTCGCCTTCCAAGCGCTCCTGAGCGAGTTCCTGTCGCGCTGAGCGCGCGATCAGCGCTCGCGGAGACGGCGCGCGGCTTCGGCGCGCATCTGCTGCATCGCGTGCGTCTCCTGATCGGCGTAGCGCTCCTCGGTCCACGGGTCGGCGTGCATGTGATAGCCGTTCTGCTCCCAGAACCCGGGCGGGTTGACGTCGAGGAACTCGAAGGCACGGAGCCACTTCGAGCTCTTCCAGAAGTAGAGCTTGGGCAGGACCAGCCGCACGGGACCCCCGTGATCGGGCTCCAGATCGCGGCCGTTGTGCTTGAGCGCCAGGATCACGTCGTCTTGCACGAGGTCCGCCAGCGCGGTGTTGGTCGTGTAGTCCGGGTCCGCGTGCTGCATGACGAACGCGGCTTCGGGCCGCGGCTTCACGCGATCGACGACCTCGCGGATCGGCACGCCCTCCCAGACGTTGTCGAGCTTCGACCAGCGGGTCACGCAGTGGATGTCCGAGGTGATCGTGATGCGCGGCAGGGCCTGGAACTCGGGCCAGGTCCACGTGGTCTCGCGCTCGACCAGACCGTAGCAGCGGAACGTCCAGCGGGCCGGATCGAAGCGCGGAGTGCGGCCGTACGTGAGCACGGGCCACTTGGCCGTCAGGATCTGACCGGGGGGGACGCGTGCGGCGAGGGCCGGATCGAGCTTCTGTTTCATGTCGACCAACTATACAACGCGGCTAGAAGCTTCCGGGCGGACGGAGTCGAGCCGTATAATCGACGTCAGTCGGCGCCCCGCCCCGGTGGCGCGCCGGACGAAAGGACTGCGGGGATGAACGGGGAACGGAAGCTGGCGTTGTTCATCGACTTCGAGAACATCGCCCGCGGCGTCAAGGAAGCGCAGTACAAGGCCTTCGAGATCAAGCTGGTCCTCGAGCGGTTGCTGGAGAAGGGCAAGATCATCGTCCGGCGTGCCTACGCCGACTGGAACCGGTTCACCGAGTACAAGCGCCCCTTCCACGAGTGGGCGATCGAGCTGATCGACGTCCCGCAGTCGCGCTACAGCGGCAAGAACTCCGCCGACATCCGGATGGTCGTCGACGCCCTCGACCTCGCCTACGGCAAGAGCCACATCGACTCCTTCGCGCTGGTCTCCGGCGACTCGGATTTCTCGCCGCTCGTCTCCAAGCTCCGCGAGAACGACCGCTACGTCATCGGCCTCGGCGTCAAATCTTCGTCGTCGGATCTGCTGGTCGCCAACTGCGACGAGTTCATCTTCTACGAGGACCTGATCCGCGACACGAAGAAGACGACCCTGCTGCGCGGGATGCCCGAGAAGAAGGCGGAGGCGATGGCGCAGCTCATCGACGCCATCCAGGCGCTCCAGCGCGAGAACAAGGAGACGCTGTGGGGCTCGATGGTCAAGCAGACGATGATCCGGAAGAATCCGGCCTTCAACGAGACCTACTACGGCTTCTCGACCTTCTCGAAGCTCCTCGAGGACGCCGCCAAGCAGAAGATCGTCACGCTCGAGCGCGACGAGAAGAGCGGCACCTACGTGATCACGGCCCTCAGCGAAGAAGGCGGCCGCGCCGCCTAGAGACGACCGAGGCGACCGCTGTCGGTGACGAAGACCGTCAAGGCCCAGCTGACCAGCGTGATCAGGAGCGCGCCCAGAAACGCGGCCCGGAAGCCCAGCACGTCGAATCCGGGGACGACGGCCGATGTCAGCCACAGGCAGAACGCGTTGAGCACGAACAGAAAGAGGCCGAGCGTCAGGAGCGTCAGCGGCAGCGTGATGATCTTCAGGACGGGTCGTACCACGGCGTTGATGAGCGCCAGGACCAGCCCTGCCAGCAGGGCCGGCCAGAGGGGCTTCCCGCGCAGGACGATACCCGGCACGACCTGTGCCGCCAGGTAGATCATGGCGGCGTTCACGATGACCCGGGCGACGAATCCGGTCAGAGTCTAGCCGCCGAACGGTGCGATGAGCCGGTCGATCGACAAGGCGCCCGCCCCCCCGATCAGGATGGACAGGGCCATCGCGATCAGCGCGAGATTGTATTCGTAGCCGTGTCCCTTGCCCTGCGTCATCGCGAAGTTGAGGAAGAAGCCGTGCTTGGCGTGCACCTTCGCGATCGCCACCAGCATCACCAGGATCAAGCCGATCGCCGTCGGGCGCGCCAGCACGCCGACGATCAGCGCGAGGCCGCCGAAGCACTCGGTGAACGCGGCGAGCGCGGTCGCCGCCGGCGGCACGTTCATCTGACGGAAGCCGTTGATGGTGGCCGACAGGCCGTGACCGCCGAACCAGCCGAACGTCTTCTGCGCGCCGTGGGCGAAAAAGACGACGCCCAGCGCGATGCGCACCACCAGGTGGGACCACGATGGGTACGTTCCGAACACGTACTCGACCAGTGCGTCCATGGATCCTCCCTGCCCGTTGCGATGGGCACGGCCGCATCGTATTCTCGGTCCGTGAAGTGCCTGTCGCGCTGCGCCGGTCGGCCGCCGCGAGTGTACTACAGCTGGATCTGGCTGACGCTCTGGCTGCTCGCGCTCAGCGTGGTCGCGTGCCCGGCGCGCGCCCTCGCGCAGGTCGAGCTCACCTGGTCTCCGAGCATGGTCAAGGGCGCGGCGGGCGCGCCGGTGACGATCGTCGAGTTCTCCGACTACCAGTGACCGTACTGTCAACTGGTCCAGCGGACGCTGGCCACGCTGCTCGACGAGTACGACGGTCGGATTCGACTGGTCTTCAAGGATCGCCCGCTCGCGATGCATACCCTGGCGCGCCCCGCGCACGAGGCGGCGCGCTGTGCCGGCGTCTCGGGCAAGTACTGGCCGTACCACGATCGCCTCTTCGCGGCGCAGCCCAGGTTTCGGCGTGGGGATCTGCTCGCCTACGCGGGCGAGCTCGGCCTCGATCCCGAGACGTTCGCACGCTGTCTGGACGAGCGCCGGTTCGCCGCGGACGTCGAGCGTGACGTCGACGAAGCCCAGGCGCTCGGCATCAACAGCACCCCCACGTTTCTCATCAACGGCCGGCGCGTGATCGGCGCGACCAGCATCGAGGAGTTTCGCTCGGCGATCGACAAGGCGCTCGAGGAGCGACGCTGATGCCCTACGTGAAGATCGCGGAGGTCGACGAGATCGCTGTCGGCCAGGGAGCACTGATCGAGCGCGACGGACTGACGATCGCCGTCTTCAACGCCGGCGGTGGGCGATTCTACGCCACCGGCCCGACCTGCCCGCACGAGGATGGCCCGCTCGCCGAGGGGTGGCTCGAGGGCGACGCGGTCATCTGTCCCTGGCACGGCTACGACTTCGTCCTCGCCACCGGCGCTTGCCGGGTATCTCCCGGACTTGCCGTGCCGGTGTATTCCGTTCGCGTGAGCGGCTCCGCGGTCGAGATCGACCTGCCCTGACTCGCCGGTCGCGTTCTCACTTCTGATTCTTTCGATTTTCGCGTGCCGCGAATGGCGTCGAGCGCGTCGGGAGCACTCTGAGGGGTGCGCGAACGGTTGCCAAACCACGGAAAGGTGGTTAACGTAACAAACACCAGGAGGATCACGGTCCCGTGACAGAGCGCGCGGTCAAACACGTCAGAAAATTCCTCGGGCAGCGGCTCCGCGCTCTGCGCAAACAGCGCGCACTCAGCCAGGAACGACTCGGCAAAGGATCCGGGCTCAGCGGCAAGTTCATCGGGGAGGTCGAGCGCGGCGAGAAGTCGATCTCGATCGACAGTCTCTATCGCGTGTCGGTCGCGCTCGAGGTGCCCCTGCGCGATCTCACCGACGTCGGCGACAAGCACAGCACCGTGCCGACCGAGGAAGCCGAGAAGATCTTCGCGCTCGTCTCGGGGCGCCGGCGTCCAGAGGACGTCCGCAAGGCCTACAACGTCCTGCGCGCGATGTTCAGCCGCGCCTCGTAAGCTCCGTCAGTCGCCACTCCTGCCCGCACGCCGTCGCGATCGTTCGACGATCGAGCGGCACGATGAAGGTGTGACATGACCACGGATCAGATTTGGCTCGGCGTCGGATTCCTCGGCCAGGCGTTTTTTTCCGCGCGCTTTCTCATCCAGTGGATCGCGTCCGAGCGCCGCGGCAAGAGCGTGGTGCCCCGCGCCTTCTGGTACTTTTCGCTCGGCGGCGGCTTGACCCTCCTCTTCTACGCGCTCTGGCGCCGCGATCCCGTCTTCATCCTGGGTCAGGGCGCGGGCCTCTTCGTCTACGCGCGCAATCTCTACTTCGTCCTCCACGACCCCGAGCACGCCACCTCCTCCTGACCACATGCTAAAATGCCCGCCACAAGGGCAGAGAAGAGATACGCGCCGAGAGTGACAGAACAGAACAGAGCCGGCTCGGGTAGGCCGACCGGGCGCGGGCCGAAAACCAGAAAGTAGAGCCGACTTCACGAAGAGCGTCTAGATCGGGCATGCGGAGCCGGCTCGCGCCTATCTCAGGCCACCCTCGGTACAAGCCGATCTCGAGGCCATCGCTACAAAGGAGCAAACAGTGACAATCAACTGGGCCCAGTGCCACACGCGTCCGGTTCTCATGATCCCGGGTCCGACCGAGCTGCCGTTCCCCGTGATCCAGGCGATGAATCAGCCTTCGGCGATCCAGTACGACCGGAGCTTCGACGAAGAAGTCCTCGAGCCGACGACCCTGGCGCTGCGCCAGGTGTTCCAGACTCAGAACGAGGTCTTCCTCCTTCCCGGCTCCGGCCGCACCGCGCTCGAGGCCGGCGCCCTGTCGGTGATCGAGCCGGGCGACCGCGTGCTCGTCATCGGCGCGGGACAGTTCGGCGTCCTGATGCGCGAGATCATGAATCGGGTCGGCGCCGACTGGACCGAGTTCCCGGTCGAGCTGGGCGCGCGTCTCGACCTCGATCGTCTGGCTCGCGAAGCGGAGCGGCTCCGACCCAAGGCGATCACCTTGGTCCACAACGAAACCTCGACGGGCACGACCTATCCGGCGGCCGACGTGGGCCGGATCGCGCGGTCCGTCGATGCGCTCTACCTGCTCGACACCGTGTCCTCGATCGCCGGCATCGACGTCCGAACCGACGAGTGGGGCGTCGACCTCAACATGACCGGCTCCCAGAAATGCCTGGCGGCGCCCCTCGGGCTGGCGGTCGTGTCGGTGAGCCCGCGGGCGTTCGCCGTGATGGAGCGCCGCAAGCGCGCGGCGGCGAGCCTGGTCTACGACCTGCTCCGCTGGAAGGAGCAGTGGGTGCCCGTCTCGCGCGGCGGCAAGGTGCCCGACGGATCGCCGCGACGCCAGCCGATCTCGATCCCGACGCATCTCACCGGCGCGATGCGCGCCGCGGTGCGCTTGATCCTCGAGGAAGGGCTCGCGCACCGCTTCCAGCGCCACGCCGTCGCCGGCGCCGCGGTCAGGCGCGGTGTCCACGCGATGGGCCTCGAGATGTTCCCGGACGCGTCGATCTTCTCCAACACCGTGTCCTGCGTGAAGACGCCGAAGAGCGTCGAGCCCGCGGCGGTCGTGGCCCGGATGCGCGACCAGTACGGGATTCTCATCGGCACCGGTCTGGACAAGATGCGGACGACCACGCTGCGCATCGGCACCATGGCCATGACCGCGAGCCCGCACTACGTGCTGCCGACCCTGTCGGCGCTGGAGCTGACCTTGCGTGATCTGGGCCACAAGTGCGAGCCCGGCGCCGGCGTCGCGGCCGCCCAGGCCGCCTTCGCCGACGCGGTGTGATGAGCCCCGACGCCCAGTCTCCCATCACGATCTGCGTGCCCGACGACTTCCCGTCGGTCTTCGACGGCACGCCAGCGCACGAGCGCTGCCGCAAGATCGGCGACACCCGCGTCTTCACCGCGCGCGGCGCCGACGAGGAAGCCGAGCTCATCAAGCGCATCGACAACGCGCGCATCGCGATCAATATCCGGGCGCACGCGCGCTTCACCGACGGCGTCATGGCGGCGTGCCGCAAGCTCGAGATGATCTCGATCTGGGGCACCGGGACCGACAACATCGACCTCGATGCGGCCGGACGCCACGGGATCACGGTCTGCAACACGCCCGGGATCAACGCGTTCGCGGTCGCCGAGCATGCCCTCGCCCTGATGCTGGCGACTGCCCGCCGGATCCCCCGCATCGACCGCGAGGTGCGCGGCGGCGGCTGGCCGCGTGACCTCCTGACCCAGCTCCTCGGCAAGACGCTCGGCGTCTTCGGGACCGGCAAGATCGGCGCCCGGGTGATCGCGCTCGGCCGCGCGCTCGGGATGGACGTCCTCGCCTACAGCGCGCGCGGCGACACGGCGGCGGTGGCGGCGCTGGGGGCCCGCGCGGCGTCGAAGGAAGACATCTGCCGCCGGGCCGACGTCATCTCGCTCCACCTGCGGCTCGGCCCTGACACTCGCGGCTTTCTCGGCCGGCGCGAGTTCGCGATGATGAAGCCGGCGGCGATTCTGATCAACACCGGCCGCGGTGCGCTGGTCGAGCGCGACGCCTTGCTGGACGCACTCATGCAGAACAAGATCGCCGGAGCCGGGCTCGACGTCTTCCACGACGAGCCGCTGAAGCCGGGCGACCCGTTCCTGGCGCTCCCGAGCGTCGTGCTGTCGCCGCACAACGGCGGGCAGACGCCCGAGGTCATCCGGGACGGGCTCCTCCGCGCGATCGAGAACGTCGAGAACTACCTCGCCGGGAAGCCCACCGACACGGTCGTCGTCCCGGCCAAAGCGCGGCGCTGAAGCGCCGGACGGAGGCATCGATCCGATGGCCGTGACGTCGCTCGAGATCACCCATCAGTCGGTCGTCCTGGACGGTCATGCGTTCGGCCAGACGGGTCCCTACGAGAAGATCGCCGGCGTTCTCCGGTTCGGCGTCGATCCGATGCACCCGGCGAACCGGGTCATCACGGACCTGACCTTGGCGCCGCGCAACGACACCGGGCTCGTCGAGTCCGCGGCCGACTTCTATCTCTTGCGGCCCGTCGATCCGGCGCGGGGTAACCGCCGCCTGCTCCTGGACGTCCCGAATCGGGGGCGCAAGGTCGCGCTCGGAATGTTCAACAGCGCCGTCCGCGTCCCCGACCCGACGACCGCCGAGGATTTCGGCAACGGCTTCCTGATGCGGCACGGCTACACGGTCGCGTGGTGCGGCTGGCAGCATGACGTGCCGCGACAGGATGGTCTGCAGGCGCTCACGGTGCCGGTGGCGCGCGGCGGAAACGGGCCGATCAGCGGGCCGGTCCTCTGCGAGTGGCGGCCGAACGCGCGCGTCGCCAGCCTGCCGATGGCCGACCGCTATCATCTCGCTCAGCCGACCGCCGACCTCACCGACCCCGCGGCGCGGCTCACGGCCCGGGAGCACGCCGGCGCGCCGGCGGTCGCGATCGCGCGGGCGGCGTGGCGATTCGCCGACCCGACCCACGTCGCGCTCGACGGCGGGTTCGAGCCGGGCAAGATCTACGAGCTCGTGTACCGCGCGGAGAATCCGCCCGTCGTGGGCCTGGGGCTCCTGGCGGTGCGTGACGCCGCCGCCTGGCTCAGATCGGCCCCGGCCGGCGCCGGTAACCCGTGCGCGGGCGAGCTCGAGCGCGTGTACGTCATCGGTGTCTCGCAGACCGGACGCTTCCTGCGCCACCTGCTCTATCTGGGCCTGAACGAGGACGAGGCGGGCCGGAAGGTGTTCGACGGAGTCTTCGTGCACATCGCGGGCGGGCGTCGTGGCGAGTTCAATCAGCGGTTCGGTCAGCCTTCGCTCAACGCCACGGCGTCGGTCGGAAGTCAGTTCCCGTTCACTGACACGTCGGCCGTCGATCCGGTCACCGGCGAGCGCGGCGCACAGCTCGCGCGGCTCGAAGCGCGCGGAACCCTGCCGAAGATCGTCGCGGTCAACACCGCGGCCGAGTATTGGCGCGGTGACGCGTCCCTCGTCCACGCCGACGTCGAGGGCACCCACGACGTGGCGCCGCACGGCGAGGCGCGAGTCTATCTGTTCGCCGGCTGCCAGCACACACCCGGCAGCGTGCCGCCGCCCGACGCCGACCCCAACACGGGCTCGCGGGGCCGCCACACGTTCAACGTGGTCGACTATTCGCCGCTGATGCGGGCGGCGCTGACGAACCTCGATCGCTGGGTCTCGACCGGTGTCGAGCCGCCGCCGAGCAAGGTGCCGCGCCTCGCCGACGGCACGGGTGTTCAGGCCGAGACGACGCGGAAGCAGTTCGAGCGGATCCCGGGGGCTCGGTTCCCCGATCGCATCGAGCGGCCGCGGCGGCTCGACTTCGGCCCGGACGTCTCCCGGGGCATTCTGCACGAGCTGCCGCCGAAGATCGGGGCGCCGTTCGTCACGTTCGTCCCCTCGGTCGACGACGACGGCAACGACATTCCGGGCGTCCGCGCCGTCGAGCTCGGAGCGCCGCTCGCGACCTTCACCGGCTGGAATCCCCGACACCCCGAGCAAGGCGTGCCGGGCGATCTCATGAGCATGATGGGCTCGACGCTCCCGTTCGCGGTCACGCGGGCTGCGCGCGAGGCGAGCGGCGATCCGCGGCCGTCGATCGAGGAGCGCTACGCGTCGCGGGCGGCGTACCTCGCGCGGGCACGTGAAGCGGCCATGCGGCTGGTCGCCGAGCGGCACATGCTGGCGGAGGACGTCGACGCGGTCGTGGAGCGCGCGGGACGGCTCTGGGACTTCATCGTCCCCGCTTGAACCACTCGTAGATCTCCTCGCCGGTCGTCATCCAGACGCCCTTCTTGCGCCGGATGTAGTCGTAGATCGCCTCGAAGTACTTGATCCGGTGCGGCACACCGTGGATGTACGGGTGCACGGCGACCGCCATCACCCGCGGCTGCGTGGCGCCCTCGAGGTAGAGCCGGTCGAACTGGTCGCGCACCCGCTCGAGCCAGGCGCCCGACTCGTGATGCTGGATGAGCATCATCGGAATGTCGTTGAGCTCGAGCGTGTACGGCACCGACACCAGCGGGCCGGCGGTCGTCTTGATCTCGTACGGCTGGTCGTCATTGACCCAGTCGGAGATGTACTCGATCCCTTCCTCGGCGAGGATGTCGAGCGTCTCCCACGTCTCGGTCAGCCCCGGCCCCAGCCAGCCCTTGGGCTTCCGGCCGGTGTAGTCCGAGATCAGCCGAATGGCCGTCCGGATCGCGTCGCGCTGATCCGGGATCAGGTGCATCGCGCCCTGCTTCACGCCGTGGCCCATGAACTCCCAGCCGGCGTCCTTCATCGCGCGCGCCACGGGCTCGTACGATCGGCACACGTTGGCGTTGATCGCCGTCGTCGCGCGGATCTTCCGCTTAGCCAGCGCCTCCAGCATCCGCCAGAAGCCGACGCGCATTCCGTAGTCGTGCCACGCCCAGTTGGGCACGTCGGGCACGGTGGTCACGCCCTGCGGAGCGGAGAGCACGCCGCGTGGCATCGGCTTCTCGATGTCCCACTCCTCGATGTTGACGATGGTCCACACGGCAATGCGCGCCCCGCGCGGCAGCTTCCAGGGGCGCCGGCCGGCGATCGGTGAATAGTCGAAGCGCTCGTGCGGCAGTCTCACGGAGACCTCCTATCGCGACGCGGTGCGAACGCTGAGTGCGGCTATAGTACAATCACCAGCCGTGACACGCGCCCCGGCGCTCGAAACCCGTGCTCGTGTTGTGGGCAGCGAGCGCGTCCGGGCCGCGTGAGCGTTGGAATTCTGGATCGGCCAGCTCTTCAACGGCATCTCCTACGGCGCGCTGCTCTTCCTGCTGGCCGGCGGTCTGTCGCTCATCTTCGGCATGATGCGCATCGTCAACATGACCCACGGCTCCTACTATCTCCTCGGCGGTTACGTCGCGCTCTCGGTGATCTGGCGCACCGGCAGCTTCGCGCTGGCGATCGTGCTGGGGGCGCTGACCATCGCCGTCGTCGGCGTCGCGCAGTGGAACGCGTTCCTGCAGCGTCTGAGCGGCCAGGAGCTCGGCCAGGTGCTGACCACGATGGGATTCGCGCTCATCTTCCAGGATCTGGCCCTCGTCGTCTGGGGCGGTGACCCCTATACGATCCCGGTTCCCGCCGTGCTGTCCGGATCGATCGTCGTCGGTCAGCTGTACTTCCCCGTCTATCGCCTGTTCATCATCGCCGTCGCGGTCTTCGTCGCGCTGATCCTCTGGCTCACGCTCGAGCGGACGCGGATCGGCGCGATGATCCGGGCGACCGTCGACGACCCGGAGATGGCGCGCGGGATCGGCATCGACGTCTATCGGATCTCGATGGTCGTCTTCGCACTCGGCGCATCCCTCGCGGCGCTGGCCGGCGTGGTGGCCGGCGGTTTCGTCGGCGTCTATCCGGGTGCCGACTTCGAGATCCTTCCCTATGCGTTCGTCGTCGTGATCGTCGGCGGCATGGGAAGCTTGAAGGGCGCGCTGGTCGGGAGCCTGATGGTCGGTCTGCTCGACAACATCGGCAAGGCGCTCTTCCCCGAGCTCTCCTACTTCACCCTGTTCGCGCCGATGGCGGCGATCCTGGCCGTGCGACCGACCGGTCTGTTCGGCCGGACCTGATGCGGATCAGCCTCCCCGCCGGCGCGGCCCGCATCGCCCTCGGTGTCGTCTTTGCGGCGCTGCTGGTGGCGCCGCCACTCGTCTCGTCGTTCCTGCTGGCGTTGCTGACCCAGGCGGTCATCTACGCGGTGCTGGCGATGAGCCTCGACATCATCCTGGGCTACACCGGGCTCGCGTCGCTCGGCCACGCCGCGTACCTGGGGCTCGGCGCCTACAGCGTCGGGATTCTCGCGACGCGCCACGGCGCCTCCTTCTGGATGACCCTCGTCGTCGGCGTCCTGCTGGCCGCGGCGGTCGCCTCGATCTTCGGCCTCCTCGCCCTGCGCGCGACCGGCGTCTACTTCCTCATGATCACCCTGGCCCTCGGCATGGTCGTGTGGGGGCTGGCGCATCGCTGGGTGACGATGACCCAGGGCGACAACGGCATCGCCGGCGTGCCGCGTCCCGACCTCGGGCTCCCGTGGTCGTTCTCGCGGGGGATTCCCTTCTACTATCTCGCCCTCGCGGGCTTCCTGCTGGCGCTGCTCGTGCTGAGGACCATCGTGCGGTCGCCGTTCGGGCACACGCTCGTCGGGATTCGCGAGAGCGAGTCGCGCATGCGCACGCTCGGCTACCACGTGTGGCTGCACAAATATATCGGCTTCGTGATCGCCGGCGCCGTCGGCGGCTTCGCCGGCGCGCTGTGGGCCTACTACAACGGCTTCGTGAGCCCGTCCGATCTCGAGCTCGCCACGTCGGTCGAGATCTTACTGATGGTCGCGCTCGGCGGGCGCGGCACGTTGATCGGCCCCGCGCTGGGTGCGGCGCTGATCGTCGGCTTGAAGAACCTCGTATCGGTCTACACGCATCGCTGGCTCCTCATCCTGGGCGCTGTCTACATCGGCACGATCGTGTACGCGCCCGACGGCATCGTGGGCGCGCTCAGACAGTGGACGAAAGGAGAACGAGCATGAGCAAGAAGGCGGTCGCTTCGCTCGTGACGATGGCGGTCCTGATCGCGCTGGCCGGATTCGTCCCGGTGTGGGCGCAGAAGGGACCGATCAAGATCGGCGTGATCACGGCCATGACCGGCGGCGCGGCGCAGATCGGCAAGGACATGACGAACGGCATCTCGATGTGGCTCGACGAGAACGGCGGGATGATCGCCGGCCGCAAGGTCGAGGTGATCGTCGAGGACAGCCAGGGCCAGCCCAACGGCGCCCTGACCAAGCTCCAGAAGCTCGTGGAGAGCGACCACGTGCACGTGCTGGTCGGCGAGATCTTCGCCCACATCGGCTACGCGATGGCGCCCAAGGTCGACGAGTACCAGGTGCCGATGCTCTATCCCGTCATCGCCGCCGACGACCTCACCCAGCGCAAGCCGGCCAAGTGGGTCGTACGCACCGGCTGGGCCTCGAGCCAGCCGAACCATCCCTTCGGCGAGTACGCGGCCAAGACCCTCGGCTACAAGCGCGTCGTGACCGTGGCCATCGACTACGCGTTCGGCTGGGAGCAGGTCGGCGGCTTTCAGAAGACCTTCGAGGAAAACGGCGGGCAGATCGTCCAGAAGCTCTGGGCGCCCCTCAACACTACCGACTTCGCGCCCTACCTCTCCCAGATCCGGCGCGACGCCGACGCGGTGTTCGCGATGATGGTGTCGATCTCGGCCTCGCGGTTTCCCAAGCAGTATCAGGACGCCGGGCTGAAGGCGAAGCTGCCGCTCATCGGCGGCGGCACGACGTTCGACGAGTTCGTGCTGCCCTCGCTCGGCGACGAGGCGATCGGCGGGATGAGCCCGCTCATCTACAGCGCCGCGCTCGACACGCCCATCAATCGCAAGTTCGTCGCGGAATACCGGAAGAAGTACGGCAAGGTGCCGTCGTACTTCTCCGAGACCTGCTACACGAGCACCCGCTGGATCAACGAGGCGGCCTAGGCGATCGGCGGTGACGTCGAGAATCGGGAGAAGTTCCTGGAGGCGCTGCGCAAGGTGGAGATCCCGGACGCGCCGCGCGGCCCCATCAAGCTCGACGCCTACGGCAACCCGGTCCAGAACATCTACATCCGCAAGGTCGAGCGGAAGGACGGCGAGCTCTGGAACACGGTCGTCTACACCTACCCGGCCGTGTCGCAGTTCTGGAAGTACAAGCCCGAGGAGTTCCTGAAGCAGCCCGTGTACGATCGCAACTTCCCGCCCTGCAAGTATTGCTGATGATCGCGCGCACCGACGCCGCACTGAGCCTCACCGGACTCTCCAAGGAGTTCGGCGGGCTCCGCGCGGTCGACGGTGTGAGCCTCACGGTCGTCCCCGGCGAGCGCCGGGCGATCATCGGGCCCAACGGGGCCGGCAAGACGACGCTCTTCAGCCTGATCAGCGGAGAGGCGCGTCCGACCGGCGGCCGCATCGCGCTGTTCGGCCATGACGTCACCCGCTACGCGCCACACCGGCGGGCGGCCCTCGGTCTGGCGCGGACGTACCAGATCACGAACCTCTTCCCCCGCCTCACCGCGCTCGAGAACTGCCTCCTGGCGGTCCAGGCGCTGTCCTCCGCCAAGTTTCACGTCCACCGCGCGCTGTCCCGCTATCCGGCCTTCTACGACGGTGCGCGGCGCGTGCTCCAGGCGGTCGGCCTCGGCGACAAGGAGGGCGAGGCGGTGCGGAATCTGTCGCACGGAGAGCAGCGCCAGCTCGAGATCGCCCTGGCCCTGGCCGGATCGCCCAAGCTCTTGCTGCTGGACGAGCCGACCGCCGGGCTCTCGCCGGCCGAGTCCCACGCGATGACCGCGCTCCTGAAAGACCTCGATCCGGCCATCACCGTGCTGGTGATCGAGCACGACATGGACGTCGCGTTCGCGCTCACCGATCGCATCACGGTCCTGCATTACGGCAAGGTCGTCGCCGACGGGCTGGCCCACGAGGTCAAGGCGAACGCCCTCGTGCAGGAAATCTATCTGGGAGCGTCCTGATGCTCGAGGTCCGCGACATCCACACCTACTACGGTGACAGCCACGTGCTGCAGGGCGTGTCCCTGAGCATGTCGCGCGGCCAGGTGGTGGGAATCCTCGGTCGCAACGGCATGGGGAAGACCACCCTCATCCGGTCGATCATCGGCTTCACGGTGCCGCGGCGCGGGCACGTCGTGTTCAAGGACCGCGACATCACCGCATGGCCCTCGAATCGTGCCGTCAGCCTCGGCCTGGGCCTGGTGCCGCAGGGCCGTCGCGTCTTTCCCTCGCTCACGGTCATGGAGAATCTCGAGGTGGCGGTCAAAGGCGCCGGCGGACCGTGGACGATTCCGCGCGTCCTGGAGCTCTTTCCGCGCCTTCGCGAGCGGGGCGCCCATCGCGCGGGCAAGCTGTCGGGGGGCGAGCAGCAGATGCTGGCCATCGCCCGCGCGCTGATGACGAACCCGGATCTCCTGTTGATGGACGAGCCGACCGAGGGGCTCGCGCCGCTCCTGGTGCGAGAGGTCGGACGGGTCATCGAAAGTCTGAAGGCCGAGGGGCTATCGATCCTGCTGGTCGAGCAAAATCTGCCGATGGCACTCCGCGTCGCCGATCACGTGCACGTGCTCTCGCGGGGCCGCGTCGTGCATTCGAGCTCGCCGGACGCCCTGTGGCAAAACGAAGAGATCAAGTCGCGCTATCTCGGACTGTGAGGACGACGTGATTCAGCGAATCGCGATCATCGGTGTCGGGCTCCTGGGGTCGGCGGTGGCGTCACGCCTGTTGGCCGGCGGCTTCGCGGTGGCCGGCTACGACAGCCGGCCCGACCAGCTGAAAGCGCTCGAGCCGCGCGGGCTCGAGGCCGCGTCCAGCGTGAAGGACGCGGTGACGGGCGCGGATGCCGTCTTCACGATCCTGCCCTCCCTGGAGACGGTCGAGGCGGCCGTCGTCGGCACGGGAGGCATCCTCGCCAGCCTGCCGCGGCCGGGCACGGTCATCCAGATGAGCACGATCTCGCCGACCCTGACGCGCCGGCTCGCCGAGGCGGCCGCCTCGGCGGGGCTCGGATTCCTCGACACGCCGATGAGCGGAACGAGCTCCATGGTGGAGCGCGGCGATTGCACGATCTTCGCCGGGGGCGACGCGGCGCTCGTCGAGCGCTGCCGCCCGGTGTTTGCGGCGATCGGCAAGCGAACCATCCACGTGGGGCCGATCGGCAGCGCGTCGCTCGCCAAGCTCGCGACGAACCTCCTGGTCGCGCTCAACACGGCCGCGCTGGCGGAGGCGCTGGTGCTCGGCGTCAAGGGCGGGCTGGCCCCTCAGGCGCTGCTCGACATCCTGAAGGACAGCGCCGGCGCGTCGAAGATGGTCGACGTGCGCGGCCCGCTGATGGTCGGCCATCGCTTCGATCCGCAGATGAAGGTCGAGCTGTTCCTGAAGGACTTCCGGCTCATGCTCGAGGAAGGTCAGCGTCTGGGGGTGGCGCTCCCGCTGACGAGCCTCGCGCAGCAGCTCTGCACGGCCACCGTGGCCGCCGGGCGCGGCGGCGAAGACCTGGCCGCCGTCATCACGACGCTCGAGCGGCTGGCCGGGCTTGGGCCGGAATAGCTCCCGGCGTCGCCTTCGGTCAGACCGGGGCCTCGCCGCCGAGCGCCCGGGAGGCCGCCGCCGCCGACTCGCGGACGAGCGAGGCCAGTCGCGGCAGGCGATCGTTCGACAGGCGCACGGCCGGACCCGCGATACCGAGCGAGGCCACGACGCGGCGGGAGTGGTCGAACAGCGGCGCGGCAACACACGTGAGCCCCAGCGCGAACTCCTCCACGTCGATCGCGTAGCGCACCGTCCGGATCTTCTGCAACTCTCGGCGCACGTCGGCGGGCTCGACCAGGGTCGACGGCGTGTAGCCGCGCAGCCGGCGCCGCAGGAAGCGATCGAGCCAGTCCTCGGCTTCCCACGCGGCGAGCGACTTCCCGAGCGCCGTACAATGAAGTGGAGCCCGGCGCCCGATTCGGGAGTACATCTGCAAGGGATGGTCGCTCTCGATCTTGTCGATGTAGACGACCTCCCACTCGTCGAGGACGCCCAGGTGCACGGTCTCCTTCGTGGCCAGCATCAAGGCCCTCAGGAACGGCGCCGCGATCTCGCGGATGGTCCCGCGGCCGGCGACCATCGAGGCGACCTCGAAGGCCTTGAAGCCAAGACAGTACCGCTCGGTATCCGGGTTCTTCCGGACATAGCCGCGCGACGCCAGCGACGTGAGCAGCCGGTGCACCGTGCTCTTGCCGAGCCCGAGTGTGTGAGAGAGCTCGGTGACCCCGAGCTCCGGGCGCTCGACGCTGAACGACTCGAGAACAGCGAGGGCGTTGTTGACCGAACGAAGCACGCGCGCCATCTGTCCTACCTCGCTACTGTTCCGCGCTGCAGAACGGCATTCCGCGGAGCGTTTGCTTCATAGCAGCCGGGCTGCTCGGCTGTCAAACCGAAACCCCCCGTGGGCCTCGTTCGGGTTCCATTTCTTGGCGGAGGCGTAACCATGACGCGCCCGACAGCGCTCGTCTCGCTCCTGCTGCTGCTCCTCGCGGTCTCCCGCGCCGCGGCGGCCCCCGGCGACGACTCGTTCATCGCCGGCTACGCCGCCGCCGTGCTCGAGCGTGAGTTCTCCCTGACCGTCCCGTCGCTTCGCGTGCAGAACGGGGTCGTCAGCCTCGCGGCCTCGGATATCGCGACGGCCGATCGGGCGCGCGTCGTCGCCCAGCTCGAACAGATCCGCGGCGTCGCGCGCGTCGTCGTGCTCGAGTCCGGGGCCGTGCCGCCGATCACGCAGTCGATCACGCCTCCGACGACCGAGTCCGAGCCGCCGCCGGTCCTGTCCGAGTGGCAGGCCGGCGTGTTTCCGGGCGGCCTGCTCTTCCGGCCGCTGATCGCCGACCCGCGCTGGCCGCACTTCGCCGCGTCGTACCAGCACTACTTCGGCGATCAGCAGTTCAAGGACCTGGCGGCGGTGAGCTTCGGCGAAAGCTTCGCCTTCTATCGCGATCGGATCGGGAGCGCGTGGTGGGAGGTTGGCCTGCAGGCCGGCGTCTTCTCGGTCTTCGATCTCGACTCGCCGTCGTTCGATCTCGTCAACGCCGACTACCTGGTCGGGATTCCGTTCACGCTTCGCTATCAGGATTTCAGCACGCAGTTCCGCCTCTACCACCAGAGCAGCCACCTCGGCGACGAGTTCCTCCTGCGCACGCGGACCAACCGGATCAACCTCAGTTACGAGGCCATCGATCTCCTGCTCTCGTACGAGATCGCCGACGTGGCCCGGCTGTACGGGGGCGGCGGCTACCTCTTCGACCAGACGCCGTCGAACCTCGATCAGTTTTCGGTTCAGTACGGGATCGAGCTCAGGAGCCCGTGGCCGTCGCGCCAGTCGAGATGGCGGCCCATCGCGGCCGTCGACGTCAAGCAGCACGAAGAGAACGGCTGGAACGCGGACATCTCGGCCCGCGCGGGGATCGAGATCGACGGCGTGCTGCTGACGCGCAAGCTGCAGATCCTGCTGGAGTACTTCAGCGGCCATTCGCCCAACGGCCAGTTCTACAAGGACAAGGTGCAGTACTTCGGGGTGGGCACGCACTTCCACTTCTGAGGCCGTCTCGGGGTAGGATCGACTGCCATGGCCGATCAGGACCTCCGGAGCTTCGTCGCCGCCTACGAGCGGGCGCACCCGGGCGAGGTCATCCGGGTGACCGAGCAGGTCGTGCTGGAAGAGGACGTGATGGCGCTCGTCCTCGAGTACGAGCGCCGCCGCCGCTACCCGATCCTCTTCTTCGAGCGCGTCGCCGACCACGACGTTCCCATCGTCTGCAACGTCGTGGCCAGCCGCGGGGCCCTCGCCTTCGCGCTGGGGGTCGACGAGCGCGGCCTCGCCGCCGAGTACGCGCGCCGCATCAAGGACTACGTGAAGCCGGTCGTCGTTCCCGATCCCCCGTTTCGCCATCGCGTGCTCACCGGGGCGTCGCTCGACCTGACGCGGCTGCCCGTACCCCGCTACTTCCCCGGTGACGCCGGGCGCTACCTGACGGCCGGCATGCTCGTCGCTCGCGACCCCGAGACCGGCGTCGAGACCGAGGGCTATCACCGCTTTCAACTGAAGGGGCGCGATCGCATGGGCGTGAGCCTGCACTCGCGGCGGCGCATGTTCGAGTATCAGCGGCGCGCGGAAGCCAAGGGCCAGGCGCTGCCGTGCGCAGTCGTGCTCGGTCTGCACCCGCTCGTGTCGATGGGCTCGCTGGCCTACCCGCCCGCCGACGTCGGCAAGTTCGAGGTCGTGGGCGGTCTGCTCGGCGAGCCGCTCCAGGTCGCGCCCTGCGGGACCATCGATCTGCATGTGCCGGCGTCGGCCGAGATCGTCATCGAGGGCGAGATCCTGCCCGGAGTTCGCGAGCCCGAGGGACCGTTCGGCGAGTTCACCGGCTATGTCTCGCGCCGCTCGACCGAGCACGTGTTCGTGGCCAAGGCCGTGGCGACCCGCGAGCGCCCGTGGTTCCAGTCGATCGGCTCCGGCCGCGCGAGCGACCACATCACGACGCTCGGGCTCGTCCGCGAGGCCGAGATCGCCAATGCGCTCGGCCGCGTGATCCCCAACGTGCGTGGCGTGCACGTGCCGCTCTCCGGCACCTCGTCGTTCACCGCGTACGTGTCGATCGCGCAGGGCCGGCCCGGCGAGGCCAAGCACGTGATCCCGATCGTCCTCGGCGTCGATCACTACCTGAAGCTCGTCATCGTGGTCGACGACGATATCGACGTCTTCGACGAGTCGGAAGTGCTCTGGGCGGTCGCGACCCGGATGCAGGCCGACCGCGACCTCGTCCTGATTGCCGGGAGCCTCGGCGCGATGCTCGATCCGAGCGCTGACGACCGTGGCGTCACCGCCAAGCTAGGCATCGACGCCACCCGCCCCTTCGGTCAGCCGTTCGCCGAGAAGCTGGTGATGGCTCCGGAGAAGATGGCCTGGGCCCGGCGTCTCGTGGATCGTCTGGGTCAGAGACAGGAGGGTCGCCCGTGAAGCGCTACATCGACCTGTCGGTCACCGTCGACAACGCGACGCTCTCGCCTCCGTCCACCAACATGCGGCTCGAGATCACGCCGCATCGCCGCGGACCCGGCTTCTGGCAGGTGTCGAGCGTGCACCAGAGCCTTCACACCGGCGCGCATATCGACTCGCCGCTACACGTCTTCAAGGACGGCATCACGACCGCCGAGATCTCGCTCGACCAGGTGATGGGTGAGGCCGTCGTGATCGATCTCTCGTTCGCCGGGGCCAACCACGCGGTCACGATCGACGATCTCAAGCGCGGCGGCGCCGACGACGTCCGGCCGGGCGACATCGTGCTCCTGCGCACGGACTGGACCGACAAGATGTACGGGCGGTGGCCCGACTACTTCACCCAGTCCCCGTACTTCCCGCCGGAATCCGCGGAGTGGCTCGTGGCTCGGGGCGCGAAGAACATCGGCTTCGACTTCTTCGAGGAGTACTGCGCGCGCCTTCCGGACTTTTCCTCCGAAGACTTCCCGATGCACCGCGTGATCCTCGGCGCA
>CAYVHH010000504.1:0-3072 GCA_964450175.1 uncultured bacterium
CCTCTTTGTTGACGATCTCGTCCTTCGGGCTCTTCGGCACGACGACCGTGGGCTCGTACCAGGAGCCGGCCTTCTTGATCCGTGCGCCGCCGGTCAGGATCTTGGCTCCCTCCTTCCTGGCCCGGTCGACGAAACCCGAAACGCGCGTCAGCTGCTCTTCCGAGACCAGCGGCCCCAACTCCGTGTCCTCGGACAGCGGGTCGCCGACCTTCAGCGAGCTGACGGCGGGCACGAGGTCACCGAGCAGCTTCTCGTGGATGTGCGGGCCGGCGATGACGCGCGTCGCCGCGGTGCAGTCCTGGCCGGCGTTGAAGTACCCGCCGATCCGGATCCACTCGACGACCTTCTCGAGGTCCGCGTCGTCGAAGACGATCACGGGCGCCTTGCCGCCGAGCTCGAGGTGCACGCGCTTCAGGCTCGCCGAGGCTGCCTTCGCGACCTCCTTGCCGGTGGCCACGTCGCCGGTCAGCGAGACCATGCCGACGCCCGGGTGGCGGACGACGCCCGCGCCGACGGGCTCGCCGTCGCCGGTGATCACGTTGAGGACGCCCGGCGGAAAGATCTCCGCCGCCAGCTCGGCGAGCTTGAGCGCTGTCAGCGGAGTCCACTCCGAAGGCTTGAGGATGACCGTGTTGCCGGCGGCCAGCGCGGGCGAGATCTTCCAGGCGGCCATCATCAATGGGTAATTCCAGGGCGCGATCGAGCCGACCACGCCGATCGGCTCCCGGCGCAGCATGCTCGTGAAGCCCTGCATGTACTCGCCGGTCGCGCGGCCCTCGAGGGTGCGCGCCGCGCCGGCGAAGAAGCGGAAGCAATCCGCAGTCGGCGGGATCTCCTCCGACTTCATCACCGCAAGCGGCTTGCCCACGTTCTCCGACTCGATCTGCGCGAGCTCGTCGCCGGCAGCTTCGATCGCGTCGGCGAGCTTGAGCATCATCTCGCTGCGCATCCGGGGAGTGGAATCCGACCAGCCGCCGTCAAAAGCCTTCCGCGCCGCAGCAACCGCGCTGTCGACGTCCGCTGCCGTGCCCTTGGGGACGTACGCGATCACCTTGCCGGTCGCGGGGTTCACGATCTCCTGGGCCTCGCGGCCGGCGCCTGGAGTCCACTCGCCGCCGATGAACATCTCCTGCCTGGGAAGCGTCGTGCTCATTGCGTTCCTCCTTACGCGCCCAGCGCGGCGCCCAGAATGTCCAGTCCTTCCTCGAGGTGCTCGTCGGGGATCGTCAGCGGCATCAGCGTGCGCACCACGTTGTGGTGGACGCCGCACCGCAGGACGATCAGCCCTTTCTCGCGCGCGGCTTTGAGAATCGCCGCGGTCTCGTTGTCGGCCGGCTCCTTCGACTTTCGATTGCGCACGAGCTCCATGCCGACCATCGCGCCCACCGCGCGGATGTCGCCGATCAGCTCGTTGTCTTTGGCCCAGCTCTGCATGCGCTCCTCGACCACCGAGCCGATGCGGGCCGCTCGCTCGGGCAGCTTCTCGTCGCGCATGATGTCCATCACCGCGAGGCCTGCCGCGCAGGCCACGGGGTTGCCGCCGTACGTGCCGCCGAGGCCGCCCGGGTCGGGCGCGTCCATGACCTCGGCCCTTCCCACGACGCCGCTGAGCGGGAAGCCGGCGGCCAGGCTCTTGGCCACGGTGATCAGGTCCGCCTCGACGCCCGAGTGCTCGATCCCGAAGAATCGCCCGGTGCGGCCGAACCCGGTCTGGATCTCGTCCGCGATCAAAAGGATGCCGTGCTCTCTGGTGAGGTCGCGGAGCCTGCGCATGAAGTCCAGTGGAGCCGGCACGAAGCCGCCCTCTCCGAGCACCGGCTCGATGACGACCGCGGCGACGCGCTTCGGGGAGACCTCGGCCTCGAGCAGGTTCTCGAGGTCCGCGATCGCGGCGTCCGTGTTCCAGCCGCGGTACTCATAAGGAAATGGCGTCTGGTAGATCTCCGGCGCGTAGGGCCCGAAGTTCTGCTTGTAGGGCTGGACGCTGCCGGTCAGGCTGAGGGTGAGCAGGGTGCGGCCGTGAAACGCTCCGCGGAAGCTGATCACAGCCTGGCGGCCGGTGGCCGCCCTCGCGATCTTGACGGCGTTCTCGATTGCCTCCGCGCCGGTGGAGAAGAAGATCGCCTTCTTGTCGCCCTTGATGGGCGCGACCTCGCACAGCCGCTGAGCGAGGCGGAGATAGCTCTCGTACTGGACGACCTGGAAAGAGGTATGGGTCGCGCGCTCGAGCTGCTCCTGGACAGCCTTCATGACGCGCGGGTGGGCGTGGCCCACGTTCATGACGCCGATCCCCCCCGCAAAGTCGACGTAGCGCTTGCCGCTGACGTCCCAGAGCTCGGAGCCCTTCGCGCGGTCGGCAGTGATCGGATGGCCGGTGGTGATCCCGCGCGGGATGTACTTGCTCCGCAGCTCGGCGAGGTCGGTCTCGGACGCCTGATGGGTGGCGGTCATTCGGGCATCTTAGGGCGATACGATCCGGGCCTGGTGGAAGGCCCTTCGGCGGCCGTGGAGCGACTGTGGCCGGATCGTGCCGCACGCGTCTCCGAGCTGGGCGGGGGCATCACCAACCGCAACTACCGCGTCGACGTCGACGGACAGTCGTTCGTGCTCCGGATGGGCGGGGCGAAGACCTCGCTGCTCGGGATCGACCGGGCCGTGGAGCACGCCGCGGGCATGCGCGCGTTCGAGGTTGGCGTGGGGCCGGAGGTGACGGCGTTCGAGCCGGCCGAGGGCTGGCTCGTGGCCAGGTTCATCGAGGGCCGGCCGATCTCAATCGACGAGATGCGCCGGCCCGAAGTTCTCGCCAGGGTGGCCGGTGCGCTGCGCGCCTTCCACGAGTCGAAGCCAATCCCCGGCCTGTTCGACGCGTGGGCGGTGGTCCAGGACTACCGGACGACCGCGCGCGAGCACGGCGTCGAGATTCCTTCGGCCTTCGGCCGAGCATGGGAGGTCGCCGAGCGAATCCGTGAGGTACGTGGCGAGCCCGAGCTCGTGCCCTGCCACAACGACCTGTTGAACGCCAACTTCCTGGACGACGGGTCGGTCCGGATCGTCGACTGGGAGTACGCGGGG
>CAYVHH010000505.1:0-5407 GCA_964450175.1 uncultured bacterium
CGATCCGGCGCGTGCTCATCCGCGCGAATCCCTTCGTGCACTCGTCCGTGGTCGTGCGGCGGGCGGCGCTGGACCGGGCCGGCGTGTACGATCCCTCGTTCCCGGTCGCGCAGGACTATGACCTGTGGATGCGTCTGTCGCGCGTGACTCGCCTGGCGAACCTGGCCGAGCCCCTCGTCATCCGGCGGCTCGCGCCCGGACGTGTGTCGGCCGTCCGCGAGAGCGACCGGCTGCGGGCCGAAGCGCGCGTGCGCTGGCGCGCCGTGCGGCGCCGCGACTACCCATGGTGGTGCGCCGTCTTCGCCCTGCGGCCCCTCGCGGCGCTGGCCCTGCCGGCGGCCTGGCGGCGAGCGCTCCGCGGGGCAACGCGTATGCGCGGCTCGTCGCGCGGGGTGTAGTACTATGACCAAGATGCGAATTTTGATCACGGGTATCACGGGGTTCGTCGGTAGCCATCTCGCCGAGCTCGCCCTCGCCCGCGGCGCTGACGTGTTCGGCTCCGTACGGTGGCGCAGCAAGATGGAGCACATCGAGGCGCTCCGCGACCGGGTGACCCTGATCGAGTCGGACCTGCGCGATCTCCTCTCGGTCCGGACGGTCCTCGAGCAGGCACAACCCGACTACATCATCCACCTGGCGGCGCAGAGCTTCGTCCACGCCTCGTGGCAGACCCCGGTGGAGACGTTCTACACCAACGTCGTCAGCCAGATGAACCTGTTCGAGGCGATGCGCCAGCTCGGCTCGTCGGCGCGGTTTCTGGTGATCGGCTCGAGCGAGGAGTATGGCCTCGTCGAGCCCGACGAATTGCCCATCCGCGAGTCGAACCCGCTTCGGCCCCTGTCGCCCTACGCCGTGAGCAAGGTGGCCCAGGACCTCATGGGCTGGCAGTACTTCAGAAGCTACGGGATGCACGTCGTCCGGTCACGCGCCTTCAACCACACCGGACCCCGGCGCGGTGACGCCTTCGCCGAGTCCAACTTCGCGAAGCAGATCGCCGAGATGGAGGCGGGGCTCCGCGAGCCGGTCGTGCACGTGGGCGACTTGAAGCCGACGCGCGACTTCTCCGACGTGCGCGACATCGTGCGCGGCTACTGGCTCCTGCTCGAGCGCGGGACCCCGGGTGAGGTCTACAACCTGTGCTCCGGTCTCGAGTGGTCGATCGAGCGCATCCTGAACTTCTTGATCGGGAAGTCGACGGTGCCGCACATCGAGATCCGTCAGGATCCGGCGCGCCTGCGTCCCTCCGACGTGCCGGTTCTGCGCGGCTCGCGGCAGAAGATCGAGAACGCGCTCGGCTGGCGCACCACGATTCCCCTCGAGCAGACCCTCACCGATCTGCTCGAGTACTGGCGTCACCGAATCGGGTCTCGCCCGCGTTAGCGGGAGCAAGCTTGGTTCCGGGCGCGCGAGTCGCCCTCGTCCACGACTGGCTGACCGGAATGCGAGGCGGCGAGCGCTGCCTCGAAGTGCTCTGCGAGCTCTTCCCCGAGGCGCCTCTCTTCACGCTCCTGCACGTCCCCGGCAGCGTCACGCCCCAGATCGAGCGGCGGCGAATCGTCACCTCGTTCGTGCAGCGGCTACCGCAGGCGGCGACGCGCTACCGCTACTATCTGCCGGCGTTCCCGCTGGCGATCAGCCGCTTCGATCTATCCGGGTACGACCTCGTCGTGTCGATGAGCCACTGCGTCGCCAAGGGGGTCCGCGTGTCGCCCCAGGCGCTGCATCTGTGTTATTGCTTCTCTCCGATGCGGTACGTCTGGGACCTCTCGAGCGACTACTTCGGACCGGGGCACGGTCTGGCCGCGCGCACGCTCGGGCCGCCGCTGGCGGCGGCGCTCAGGCGCTGGGACCGGAAGACGGCCGGCGTGCACCGGTTCGTGGCGATCTCGCGGCACATCGCCGACCGGATCCGGCGCGCGTACGACCGTCCGGCGGACGTGATCTATCCGCCGGTCGACGTGTCGCGCTTCGAGCTCGCGGATACCGCCGACGATTACTATCTGGTCGTCGGCGCGCTCGTGCCTTACAAGCGCATCGACCTCGCGGTCGGCGCGGCCACCCGACTCGGGCGACGCCTGCTCGTCGTCGGCACGGGCCCCGAGGACGCGCGACTGCGCGCCCTCGCGGGACCGACGGTCAGCTTTCTCGGGTGGCGGTCCGACGCCGAGATCGCACGGCTCTACGCGCGCTGCCGGGCCCTCATCTTTCCGGCGGTCGAGGACTTCGGCATCACGCCGCTCGAGGCCGCCGCGGCCGGGCGCCCGACGATCGCGCTGGCGCGCGGCGGCGCGCTCGAGACGATGGTGGGGCTCGACGCGGCGGAGGCGCCCACGGCGGTGTTCTTCGAGGCGCAGACCGTCGACGCGCTGGTCGAGGCGATCGCGCGCTTCGAGCGCGCCGCCGAGCGGTTCGACCCGAAGGCGCTCCGCGCGCGCGCCGAGGCGTTCGACCGGCCGGTCTTCAACCAGCGGCTCGGCGACTACATCACGGCGCGCTGGAACGAGCACCGCGCGAGGGCATCGTGCTGAAGGCCCACTCGCGGCTCGTCGAGAATCTGGCGCTCGTCGGCGATCTCCTCCTGATCGCCCTGTGCTGGGTGTCCGCCTACGCGATCCGCTTCCACTTGATGCACGTGACGGACGTGCCCCCCTTCCGCGACTACGCGCTCCAGCTGGTCCCGATCCTGATCGTCTGGGGCATGGCGTTCCGGATGTTCGATCTGTATCGGCCCAATCGCCTCGGCTCCCGCGTCTCGGAGTGGTTCGACGTCGCCAAGGCCTCGACCCTCGGTGCCCTGATCCTCGTCTCGATCATGACGTTCGTGTTTCGCGGCTACGAGTACTCGCGACTGGTCATCGTGCTGTTCCTGGTCCAGTCGATCGTCGCGGTGAGCCTCGCCCGCGCTGCGCTCCGCGAAGGGCTCAGGTTCGCGCGCCGTCACGGCTACAACCTGCGCTACGCGATCGTCGTGGGCGGCGGCGAGCCGGCCGCCGAGGTGCTGCGCGTCCTCAACCGGCGCCGGGACGTCGGTATCTTCGTCCTGGGCCTTCTGAGCGACAAGCGGGAGGTTCCGGAGAACGTGCGATGGCTCGGCGGCATCGAGGACGTGCGGGCGGTGCTCGATCGTCAGCAGGTCGACATCGTGTTCATCGCGCTGCCGCACGCCGACGCCTCGAGGCTGACCGCGGTGCTGAGCGGGATCGGCGACGATCCGATCGCGATCCACCTGGTACCGGACGTGTTCAGTCTCGTGCCGGCTCACGGCGGGGTCGAAGAGTTCGAGATGATCCCGTTCATCCACCTGCGCGAATCGCGACTCTACGGCTGGAACCGCGTCCTCAAGCGCGCGTTCGACCTGGCTCTCGGCGGGCTGGCGCTGGTGGTCGCCGCGCCGGTGATGCTGGCGATCACGGTGGCGCTCAAGCTGACGTCACCCGGGCCCGTCCTCTATCGCCAGGAGCGCATGGGCGTCGACGGCCGCCGCTTCCGGATGTTGAAGTTCCGCACGATGCGGGTGGACGCCGAGGCCGAGTCCGGGCCCGTGTGGGCGCGCGCCGACGATCCCCGCCGCACGACGGTCGGCGTGTTTCTGCGACGGACCAGCCTCGACGAGCTGCCCCAGCTCATGAACGTGCTGCGCGGCGAGATGAGCCTGGTCGGCCCGCGGCCCGAGCGCCCGAGCTTCGTCGAGGAGTTCAGGCGCCGCGTTCCCGGCTACATGCTCCGCCACAAAGTGAAGGCGGGAATCACGGGCTGGGCGCAGATCAACGGCTGGCGGGGCAACACATCGATCGAGAAGCGGATCGAGCACGACCTCTATTACATCGAGCGGTGGAGCCTCGGCTTCGATTTGAAGATCCTGCTGCAAACCCTCTGGTACGGCTTCCGCATCAACCGCAACGCGCATTGAACGCCCTGCTCGCCTGGCTGCTCGGGGCGCTGACGGCCGGCCTCGCCGCGTCGATCACGCTCTCGGAAACCACGCTCGTCGTGCTGGCGGTCGTCCTCGTCTTCGGCCGGCGCGGCGCGCGCCCCCGCGCCAGCTGGCCGCTGATCGGCCCGCTGGCCGTGTTCGCGCTGTGGACGCTCGTCACCGCGCTCGCTTCCGCGCACCCGGGGGAGAGCGTGCTGGCCTCGCGAGGGCTGCTCACGCTCGGGGCCTTCTACGTCGTGACGAACGCGTTGCCCGACGCGCGCACGGCGGGCCGTTTCGCGAGCGGTCTCCTGATCGCCGTCGCGATCGTGGCGCTCCTGTCGATGGTGCAGGTGGGCTTCTGCCCGCCCAGCGGCACGGTCGAGTCGAGCCACACCGCGGTTCGGCTGCTGATGCGGAAGTGCGCGCGCGCCCGCGGATTCTTCTCGATCTACATGACGCTCGCCGGCGTGCTCACGCTCGTGCTGGTCAGCGCGCTCCCACGCGTCGCGCTGGGCGGTCGGCGGTCGGCCTGGGCCATGCCGGCGTGGCTGGCCGGGCTCCTGGCGCTGGGCCTCACGGCGGTCCGTGGCGCGTGGCTCGGCTTCGCTGCCGGCTGCGTGGCCTGCGCGTTCGGCCTCCGTCGTCGGTGGCTCGTGCTGGCCGCGCTGGTCCTCGTCCTCGCCGGCGCGCTCGCTGTCGAGCCGCACTTGCTCGAGCGCCTGAAGACCGTCGGGAGCCTGGCCGACGACACCACCCGAGACCGGCTCGCGATGCTCGACGCCGGACTCGGTCTCGCGATCGCGCACCCACTGACCGGGATCGGGCCCGGTCAGGTCAAGAACGTGTACCCGATGGTCGCCTCGCCGGAGGCGCTTCGCCGCTCGACCAGCCACCTGCACAACACGCCGCTGCAGATCGTCGTGGAGCGCGGGCTACCCGGGCTGGCGGCGTGGCTCGCGATCTGGGTGGGATACTTCGGCGCGACCTGGCGGGTGTTCCGACGCGTGCCGCCGGCGAACGAAGAGGCCCGCGCGCTGGTGCTGGGCTCGATGGCGGCGATCGCGGCGTTCCTCGTCGCCGGACTCTTCGAATACAACTTCGGCGACACGGAGGTGCTGCTGGTGGCGCTCGCGCTGATGGCGCTCCCGTTCGTCGTGGAGCGCGATCTCACGCTCGAGGCGGCGGAATCGGCTCAGCTGCGCGAGTGACGGGCGCGATCGTAGCGGCCGAGGACCTGCCCGAGCGTCTCGGCCTGGATCAGGCCCTGGGACTTCATGTCCTGGAAGACGTCGCCCCACTTGCGTCCGCTGCGACGCTCCTGCGCGATCTGCTCGAGCGTCATCGGTGTGGCGTCGCTGGTCGTCGGGCTCTGGGCCTCGAAGAGCGCGGTCGCGACGCGCTTGTTGCCGGGCGACAGAGACTCGAAGGCGCTCGACGAAGGAACCGACGCGAGCTCGGGCTGCGTCGCTGATTTCGGCTGGGCCGCGGCCG
>CAYVHH010000506.1:0-14424 GCA_964450175.1 uncultured bacterium
ATCATCTCTGGCTCCTTTCAGTTACGGCATCTCCCAGCTCTTGCCGTCCCAGGCGATCACGTTCTCGAGCAGCTTGGCCACTCCGGCTGCATACGTCGCGAAGAGGTGCTCGCCTTTCTCCGCGGTGGCGGCCTGCGGCTGACCGATGTGCCCGGTCACCGTGCGGTCCTTCGTGGTCCAGCCGCGATAGGCCGGCTCGAAGCCGAACCCGAAGCCGACCGGCTCGGCCCGCCGGTAGTCCTTCACCAGATGCGGGGCCAGCCGCAGCATCATCGACGTCTCCCACTCGCAGGCGTGCCCCATCTGCGACTGCACGAGGTCGGCGCGCCCGGCGTTCGGGTCGGCGTTGTCCCAGTAAGACGCGAACAGGAGCAGCAGATCGCTCCGGTCGCGGTGCCGCTGCCGGATCTCGAAGATGGCCTGCTTGCCCGGCGTGATGTTGCCGCCGTGGCCGTTGACGAACACGATCCGTCGAAAGCCGTGCGCGATCAGGTTCTCGGCCAGGTCGTTGAGCAGGTCGAGGTAGACGCGCGGGCTGGCGGAGAGCGTCCCCTGGAAATCCATGTGGTGGTGCGAGTTCCCCAGCCACATGAGCGGCGCGATCAGCACCCGATCCGCCATCGCGGCGCCGACCCGCCGCACGACCTCGCCGACCAGCAGGCTGTCGGTGAAGACCGGCATGTGCTGTCCGTGCTGCTCGAGCGCCGCCACCGGCACCACCACCGGGATGTCGCGCGACAGGTCGCCGATCTCGGGCCAGGTCATCTCGTGCAGCAGCATCGTTCGCCTCCTCGGGTCCATCCGAGCACCGAGTCATCGAGCCACGATTCCTTGATAGCATAGCGGAGTTCTTGGAGTTACTCGCACCAGCGGCTCGAGGAGCGGATGCCATGATCTCAGGGACCACTCGTGCCAGCCTTGCCGTCTCTCGGCTCGTGTTCGCGGCCGTCGGCGCCGCCTGTATCGCGCTGTCGTCCTGGGTGTGCTGGGCGGAAGAGAATGCGGCGGCCGGTCCCTCGTTCAGCGACGGGGAAATCAAGATCATCCTGTCCCACGGACCGTGGCCGGCGCCGGTCGTGCGTGACCCGACCAACCGAGTGTCGGGAAAACCGGACGCGATCGAGTTCGGCACTCTGCTGTTCTTCGATCAACGTCTCTCTGGCAGTGGTACGAAGGCGTGCGCAAGCTGCCACGTTCCCGAGCGCAACTGGACCGACAACCTTCGGCACGGGGTCGGAATGGCCGAGCTCGATCGCAACACGCCAACGCTCGTGAACGTCCGCGGGCAACGCTGGTACGGCTGGGACGGCGCTGCCGACAGCCTGTGGTCCCAGAGCCTGCGTCCGATCGTCGATGCCCGCGAGCTGGCGGCGACACCCCGTCACGTGGCTGACCTCGTTCGCGAGGACGAGCAGCTCTCCTGCCGCTACCGGAGGGTATTCGGCGTGCCGCCGTCACCCGCCGATGACGAGGCCGTGTTCGTGAATGTCGGGAAAGTCCTGGCCTCCTTCCAGGAAACGCTCTTCAGCGGAAGCACGCCCTTCGACCAGTTCCGCGACGCGCTGGCGCGAGGGGAATCGCCTTCGTCGCTGAGCTATTCTGCGCCCGCACAGCGAGGGCTCCAGATCTTCATCGGCAAGGGTGGGTGCACCTCCTGCCATGCGGGCCCAAACTTCACCAACGGCGAGTTCTTCAACACGGGCCTCTCGCGATTCGAGCCGCTCAGGAAGCACGATCCCGGGCGCTCCGCGGGCATCCGGCAGCTGCACGAGAGCCGCTTCAACTTGCTGAGTCCTTACAACGACGACACGACGGGCGCCAGCGCTGCGCGGACCCGGCAGGTCGCCACGAAACAAGGGGGCGATGGCGAGTTCAAGGTCCCGCCGCTGCGTAACCTGATGCTGACGGCGCCCTACGGCCACGCCGGCGACGTGGAGACGGTCGCCGAGGTCGTGCGTCTCCACGCCGGCGACGGGCAACACGCCGGCGCGCCGGATCTCACCCCGCGTGAGCAGACCGACCTGGTCGTCTTCCTGGAATCGCTGAGCACCTTCTCCAATCCCTGGCGCCCTGAGGATGCCGGACGGTGCGAATAGGGCGCGTTGGGCGCCTCCTATTTCTCCGTTAGCGCCCGCCGGAGCTCCGTCGTCACGCGCGTCGCTTCGGCCATGATGAACGCGATCTCGCTGTTGGTCGTGATGAAGCGCGCGCCCTTGCGGATGTACTCGACCTGGCGCGGGAGGTAGCGGTCGCCGCCCATCCCGGGAATCTTGCCGTTCGCCGCGGCGACGGAGATGACGCGATCGATGGCCTTGGCGCCTTCCGGATCGCCGAACTGACCGGGCTTGCCCATCGCGGTCAGAAGGTCGTTGGCGCCGATGTGGATCACGTCCACGCCGTCCACCTTGGCGATCTCCTCGACGTTGTTCACGCCTTCCGGCGTCTCGATCATGCACACCACCAGGGTGGCCTCGTTGAGCGCCGACACCGTCTGGCTCGCGGGCACCGCGCGGTAGTCGAACATCGGATAGGCGCCCGCGGCGGAGCGCTTGCCGATCGGCGGAAACTTGGCGCGGGCAACCGCCCGGCGCGCCTCGGCGGCGGTGCTGACGTCCGGGTAGACGATGCCCATCACGCCGTTGTCCAGCAGCACCTGCACGTTCTGGTCGTCGACGCTGCGGACCCGAGCCAGCGGCGTGATGCCGCACCCGAGCGCGGTGTGCGCGATGTGGGCGATGGTCTCCACGGTGAAGATCGCGTGCTGCCCGTCGATGAAGATGAAGTCGTGGCCGGTCGACTTCGCAATGCGCGCGATGTCGCCCGAGCGCGCGAGGCGCACGTTCATGCCGAGCGCCACCTTGCCGGCCTTCATCATGTCCTTCAGGGGATTCGTGAGGACTGGCGTGTCTGTCATGGGGTCCTCCTACTTCGCCGCCGCGGGCGGCCGCACGCTCAACAGCTCGGCGAGGTGGTGTTTCCAGAACTTTGCCATGCCGGTGGTGCCGTGGCCGCGCGTGTCCTCGCTCGCCGGAATGAGCACGTAGCGGCCGCGCTTCACGCGCTTGATCTCGCGCTCCAGGATGCCGAGCTCGGGTGGATTGCGCTCGTCGTCGGCGGAGTTGATGGCTAGCAGCACGGCCTGGATGCGTTCCAGGCCCGGCGAGGGATTGTAGTCGCGTGACGAGTCCCATTGATACAGCACGTCGTTGGCATCGGCGGTGAACGGCGCGGCCAGCCGCTGGTTCAGGAGCTGGTCGGCCTTCTCGCGCGTCGGCGCCGCGGCGAAGATCGCCTGGTTGCCGCCGCTGGTGGCGAGACCGTAGAACGCGGAGGCCCACTGCGCGCTGCGGGGCTGCTTCGTGTAGTTTCCGTTCATCCACTCCGGATCATTGCGGATCGCGTCGATGATGAGCCGCCGCATCATCCAGTTGCGGCTCGCCATCTCGGTCGGCAGGGACGCCATCGGCACCGCGAGGTCCATGAAGGCCGGATACCTCTGGGCGAAGATCCACACCTCCATGCCTCCCATCGAGTTGCCGAGGACGAGACGGAGACGACGAACGCCCAGGTGCTCGGTCACGAGCCGATAGTGCGCATCGACCATGTCGTCGTAGTCGTACTTCGGAAAGCGTGTGCGCAGGCCGTCCGATGGCTTGCTCGACTTGCCGTGGCCGATCGCGTCCGGAAGGATGACGTAGTAGCGGCTCGCGTCCAGCGGCTGGCCCGGACCGAACAGCTCGCCGCCGAAGGCCGGTGCCAGCAGGCTCGCTCCGGAGCCCGTGGTGCCGTGAAGGATCAGCACGGGCTCGCCGGACGGCGCGCCGATCGTCCGGTAGTGCAGGTGCAGCTCGGGAAGCACTTCGCCGGTGTGGAAGCGAAAGTCCCGTGCGATCCAGTGGCCCTCCTTCGGCGCCGGCGCATCGGCGGCCATGCCCCGGCTGCCGGCCAGCATGAGCAGCACGACGCAGGTGCCGAGCATTACGGCTCTTGCGGATGACATCGCGATCTCCTCCGAGGAAGAAGTGGCCGGATCATCGCTCCACCGTACGGATGATCCGGCGGGCTGGCAAGCTTCGGCGGGAGACGAGCCCGGTGATCCATTTCACCGAGCGCCGGGCGCGCGCGGCGACCATCGGCAGCGGCAGCTGCTTGTAGTCGTCGTTGAAAACCTCGAAGCTGTAGTCGCCGCGGTAGCCCGCGTCGTCCAGCTTTCGCACGAGGGCGACGACATCCGGGCTGTGCACGCCCTCGCCCGGAAACACGCGGTAGTGTCGCGCGGTCTCCATGCGGTCCTCGGGCGAGCGGGTCTCCTGCCACAGGAAATCGGAGAGCTGCACGAGGAACACTTTGCGCGGATCGATCGCGTCCAGTGCGCCCGCGTCGGTGCCGTGGGCGAGGACATGGTAGGAATCGATGCAGATACCGAGGTTCGAGCGATCGGCATCCCGCACGATCTCCCACGCCTGGGTCATGAGATTGACGTGCCGGCCCCAGGAGAGCGCCTCGTAGACGATGCGGATGCCGAACGGAACCGCGAGGAGCGCCAGCTTCCGCAGATCGCGCACGAGCGAGTCCTTGTCCCCCGTCGCGTGCGCGGAGGTCGACGAGCAGGCCAGCAGCACGCTCGCGCCGAGCGCGCGACACATCTCGAGCATCGCTTTGGCCACGTCGAGCTTGTACGCATGCAGGTGGCCCGAGAGACCCTCGAAGTCTCGGAGCACCTGGAAGCCCGTGACCCGGAGTCCACTGTCGCGGACCGCGCGCACGGCGGCCGCCTCGCCGCCCGGATGGCCGACGACGTCCCCGGCGTTCAGCATGACCTGCGTGAAGCCGGCCTCGGCGATGGCACGGAGCTTCGCTTCGAGCGGTCCCGCGAGCGTGATCGTGTCCATGCCGAAGTGGTCGATGTTCATAGATGGCTGACGACCAGCTCGAAGGTGACGCTGCCGAGATACTGCTGGGTGAGCGCGCCCTTGTCGCTGGGCTGCACCGCGCCGCGATCGACGAACACGATGCCGCGTTCGGTCAGCGCGCGCACCGCCGCCGGCACGTCGCGCGCGCCCAGGCCCACCCGGACGAGGCCCTCCTCCCAGCGGACGGCTGACGCGGGCGGCGGCTCGATCAGCTGCAAGTAGAACTTGTGGCAGGGGCTCTCGAGGAGCGTGCCGTTGGGCAGCACACCGAAGTACCGGCCCTGCGGCAGCACGGAAAATCCAAAGAGCGTCTCGTAAAAGTCCACCCAGTCGCGGGTTCGCTCACCGAGGATCGCCTGCACGACGCCGAACCAGTGCAGGCCGGTCAGCGCCGGCGGCTTGGATTGAGTGGCGGCCAGCGGCACGAAGTCGACGTCGTAGATGGAGAAATCCCGATAGCGGTCGACGAAGTAGACGAGGCTCTCGCCGACGCCATGGATGCCTGGGATGTTGAGCTCCATGGCCGCGGCGTGGGGCTCGATCTCCCAGGCGCCGAGCTCGACCGACCGGCGATACGCGGAGCCGGCGTCGCGGACGCGCAAGGCCACGGCACTGAGGACCGGGGGTGCCGAGGTCGCCTCGTGTGAGTTCACGATCACGTTCATCTCGCCCTGCCGGTAGAGCAGCACCTCTCGCGAGCGGTGGCGGGCCACCACCGCGAAGCCCATTTGCTGCAGCAGCGCGCCGAAGGCCTGCGGCTGCGAGGTGGCGTACTCGATGAACTCGATGCCGTCCAGGCCCAGCGGGTTGGAGGGCTCCGGGATCTCGGCGGCGGCACGGCCACGGCCCGTCATGCGACGAGCCGCCGGAAATGTGCGTCCATCCGCGCGGCATCCGCGTCGACGCCGGTAAACAGCTTGAAGCCGCCGATTGCCTGGCCGACGTTCATATGGCCGCCATCGGCCGTCGCGCATCCGATGCGCCGAGCCGCCTGGAGCAGCGGCGTCTCCAGCGGCACGTAGACGACGTCCGAAACCCACATCGCGGGCCTCAGCCATTCCTCCGCCAGCGGCATGCCGGGCATTGCTGCCATCCCGGTCGGTGTCGCATGAATGAGGCCGCTGGCGGCCTCCAGCGCCGCGCGCAGGTCCGTGCCGGCGCTCGCGCGTCCGCCGGCGAAGTGCTCATTCAGCCTCGCCGCGAGCGCGACGGCCCGCGGCGCGTCGCGGTCGAAGACGACGAGCCGTGCGGCGCCGAGCCGCAGCACCGCGTCCGCGCAGGCCGAGCCTGCGCCGCCCGCGCCGAGCAGGACCACGCACGCCAGATCCGCCCCCGGCAACGCACGGCGGAACCCCCAGCTCCAGCCGGAGCCGTCGGTGTTGTACCCGACGAGCCGGTCGTCGGCGCGAACCACGGTGTTGACCGCGCCGATCGCCCTCGCCTCGTCGGAAACCGCGTCGAGGAGAGGGAGGACCAGCTGCTTGCATGGATAGGTAATGTTCAGCCCGGCGAAGCGCATGATCCGGGCCGCTTCGATGAGCATGGGCAATGCCTCCGCGCCGCGGCTGGACGCGTCGAGATCGATGAGCTGGTAGTGCAGGCGAATGCCGTGGTGGCGGGCTTCGTCCTGCTGCAGGGCCGGGGACAGGGAGCGCTGGATGCCGGCGCCGATGAGGCCGCAGAGCAGCGGACGATCCGTGGAAGTCATGGAGCCCTTCTTCGTTGGCGCCGCCCAATTTAACAGGCTCGTCAATTCGAGACAAGACTATCCCCATCCACGGGATATCCTCGGGGCGTGAGCAGGGCCATGCGCAAGCCGAAGGCGCCCGAGGCCAACCGGGCGCGCATTCTTGCCGCCGCGATCGCGGAGTTCGCCGCCCGCGGATTCAAGGGGGCGAGCATGGACGCGATCGCGGCGCGGACCCATACGACCCGGGCGCTCATCAACTATTACTTCGGGGGCAAGGAGACGGTCTATCTCGCGGTCCTGGAGCACGTGTACGGCGAGATCCGGCAGGCCGAGGACCGGCTCGACCTCGATCACCTCTCGCCGGTGGACGCGATCCGGCGCATCGTCGAGTTCACCTACAACTACTACCTCGAGCACGAGGGCTTCGTGCGGCTGGTCGTGGCCGAGAACCAGGCGGGGGGCCGCCGCTTGCGGAAATCTCGGACCATGCGCTCGCTCAATCGATCGATCATCGACACGCTCCGGCGTGTGCTCGAGCGGGGCCAGCGGGACGGGACGTTCCGGCCCGACATCGACGCGGTCGAGATCCACAAGGCGATCGCGGCGCTCGGCATGTTCAACGTGACCAACCAGCACACGTTTTCGGCGATCTTCCAGCGGGAAATGGGCACGAAGGGCGATGTCGCGGGCCGGCGCGGGATGGTGACGGATATGATCCTTCGGTACGTCGCCAACCGGAGCTGACGGGTGGGCAGGCCGGCGGAGGCCCGATCGGCGCTCCGCGCGTATAATCGCGAGCGCATGCCTGACCTCCACGCCGTCATCGTCGGAGCGGGATTCGCCGGGCTCTACATGCTCCATCGCCTGCGCCAGCTCGGGCTGTCGGCCCGCGTCTTCGAAGCGGGCGACGGCGTCGGCGGCACCTGGTACTGGAATCGCTACCCGGGCGCGCGCTGCGACGTCGAGAGCATGGACTATTCGTACTCGTTCTCGGACGAGCTGCAGCAGGAATGGAAGTGGAGCGAGCGGTATGCCTCCCAGCCGGAGATCCTCCGCTACATCAACCACGTCGCCGACCGCTTCGACCTGCGGCGCGACATCCAGGTTTCCACGCGGGTCACGGGGGCGACGTTCGACGAGGCCGCGCGGCACTGGACGGTGACGACCGACCGCGGCGATCGCGTGTCGGCGCGCTTCTGCATCATGGCGACCGGTTGTCTGTCCACGGCGCAGGTGCCGAAGTTCCCGGGGCGGGAGAGCTTCCGGGGCGCCACGTATCACACGGGACGCTGGCCGCACGGGGGCGTCGACTTCAGCGGCCAGCGGGTCGGCGTGATCGGCACCGGCTCCTCGGCCATCCAGTCGATCCCGATCATCGCCGCTGAGGCCGCCCACCTGTTCGTCTTCCAGCGCACGCCGAATTTCAGCGTCCCCGCCCGCAACGCGCCTCTCGACCCGGACTTCGAGCGACAGGTGAAGGCGAGCTACGCCGACTTCCGGCGCCAGGCGCGCGAGTCGCGCGTGGGCTTCGTGGTGGAGCGGAGCGAGGCCTCCGCGCTCGCGGTGACCCACGAGGAGCGGCGGCGCGAATACGAGAAGCGGTGGGGCCGCGGCGGCCTCGGCTTCACGGCGACCTACGTGGACTTGCTGCTCAACAAGGACGCGAACGACACGGCCGCCGAGTTCTGTCGCGAGAAGATCCGCGCCGCGGTTCGCGATCCGAAGGTCGCCGATCTCCTCGCGCCCAAGGACTATCCGGTCGGTACCAAGCGCATGTGCGTCGACACGGGCTACTACGAGACGTTCAATCGCGAAAACGTCACCCTGGTCGACATCCGCCGGACGCCGATCGAGGCGATCACCCCCGACGGTCTCAGGACGCGAGAAGCTGCGTACGCGCTCGACAGCATCGTGTTCGCCACCGGCTTCGACGCCATGACCGGTGCGCTCTTGAGCATCGACATCCGCGGGCGCGGCGGCCGTACCTTGAGCGACGCGTGGGCGGAGGGACCGCGGACGTACCTGGGCCTCGCGGTGGCGGGCTTTCCGAATCTGTTCGCCGTCACCGGGCCCGGCAGTCCGTCCGTGCTCAGCAACATGATCGTATCGATCGAGCAGCACGTCGACTGGATCGCCGACTGTATCGACCGCATGCGCGCCCAGAATCACGAGACGATCGAGGCCACGGCGGCCGCACAAGAGGCGTGGGTCGCCCACGTCAACGAGATCGGCCACACCACGCTCTATCCGCGCGCCAATTCCTGGTACATGGGCGCCAACATTCCGGGCAAGCCGCGCGTCTTCATGCCGTACATCGGCGGAGTCGGCGCCTATCGGCAGATCTGCGACGGCGTGGCCGCCAAGGGGTACGAGGGGTTCACCTTGACTCGCGGGTAGTGGGAGAGCTCCGCATGGAGTTTCACGTCACACCGGCGCAGAGTGATCTGGTGGATCGCGCCCGGTGCCTGGCCGCCGACTTCGCCACGCGTGCCGCCCAGCACGATCGGGAGGCCAGCGACCCCGTCGAGAACTACGCCGCCCTGCGTGACGCCGGCTTCTACGGGCTCAACGTTCCGGCCGAGCTCGGCGGCGCCGGCGTGGGCCTGCTGGGCTGGTCGCTCGCCGCCGAAGAGCTGGCGCAAGGCTGCGCCTCGACGGCCTTGTCGTTCAACATGCACCTCTCCGTCGTCGGGCCGATGATGGAAAGCTCGCTCGTGCCGCTCGCCACCAAGGAACGACTCGCGAAGATGGTGGTCCACGAGGGCACGCTCATCGGCGGCAATTTCTCCGAGCCTACGACCTCGGGCCTGGTCGGTACGCCGGTGCCGCTCACGCGAGCCCGGCGCGTCGACGGCGGATATCGCATCACGGGTAAGAAGGCGTTCGCCTCGATGATCGCCGTCGCCGACCGCGTGATGGTACTGGCACGGCCCGACGACGCCGCCTCGAGCTCGGCCGCGATGTTCCTGCTGGTCCCGCCCGACGCGCCGGGACGCAGGGTCGATCTGGTGTGGGACACCCTGGGCATGCGCGCGACCCGCAGCGACTTCATGACGCTCGAGGAGTGCTTCGTGCCGGACGAGGCGCTGCTGCTCCGGACGGAGGACGTCCTGCCGTTCCGGCGCGACGGCGCCAACTGGTTCTGGGGCTCTTACACGCCCGTGTACCTCGGTATCGGCGTCGCGGCGTATCGCGCCATCCGCGAGACCGTGCAGGGCCGCACGCCACCGGGCTTCACGCAGTCGCTCGCCTATCACCCCGACGTCCGACGGCAGGTGGGAGAGATGAGCGTCGATCTGGAGGCCGCGCGCCTCTTGACGCACTACGCGGCCTGGCTCAGCGATACCGAGGGCCCGACGCCGGCGACCTTGTCGGCGCTCTATCGAGCCAAGTACTTCGTGGGCGAGGCGGTCACCCGGGTGACACGGACGGCCATGACCCTGGGCGGCGCCCACGCGCTGTTCAAGACGTCGCCCCTCGAGCGATTCTTTCGGGACGGCGCCGTCGCGCCCGTGCAGTTCCCTCCTCGCGATTTCTGCCTGTCGACGCTCGGCATGTTCGAGCTGGGCCTCGATCCCGGTGACGTGCTGCCGCCGCTGAAGAGCGACCGGCCGGACACCGGGCCGGTCGTGCGCTAGTCGGCGCGGCCCCGACCTGCTTCGGCAACGTCCAGCTCTGCAATCCTGGCACGCAGCCGCTCGAGATCCTCGCGTATCGCGGGTTCGACAGGACTTCGATCACGGCAGCGAGTACCTGAGCGACGGCGGGACGGTGCCGGCAGTCTGACGACCGGGGAGGCCGCGCGTCAGCCGTGCCATGTCACACGCTTCATCGCTTCGCGGAGCGCGCCGATCGCCGACTCCATCTCGTGCAGCAAGGCGTCTGCCTGGCTCGAGAGCTCGTAGCGCTGCCGGATCAGCCTGCGCGCCGCGTCCCGCGCGTCCTCCGCTCGCCAGCGGACCTCCGTCGGGACAAGCTCGCAGGAGAAGAGATGCTCGCGGATGTTCACGGTGAGGTCGGTACGACAGCGCGGGCACAGATGCGTGCGGTGGTCGAAGAGGTCATTGGCGAGCTCGTGTTGCCGGAAGCTCTGGTTGCACCCTGTGCACGCCGCCACCGGGTGACCCCAGCAGAACATGAAGAGCAGCGCCCGCTCCTCGTAGTTCAGCTCGAACGGTCTCCGGCAATCGAGATGAACGATCTGGTTGTCTTCGAACGCAATCGTATCGTTGGAATTGATCGACTGGGCGCACCGCGGGCACTTCGGCTCAGCCATTGCTCTACCCGGACGAGCGCCACGATAGCGCGCGTCGCGCGCTCGTCAACGCCCTTTTCGGCCAGTTTGCGTTGGACCAACGTCGGTCGATAGCCCAATCCGGCGACCGGATGTCCTATTCCGACATTCGGCACGCCTGGACCTATGGCCGATTGATTCGACCGCTCGGTGGGCTATGCTTCACCCGCCGGACTTCCCGGTGGCGAACCGAAGGGCACGGCGTGGCCGACTCGACCCGACCGACGGTCCTCTGTGTCGACGATGAGCCAGCCATCCTGGACTCGATCCGACTCGAGCTCGAGGACGACTTCGACGTCGTCACGGCCACGAGCGGAGCCGAGGCGCTCGCGCTCCTGGCGCATCGTCACGTCGATATCGTCCTTCTCGATCTCCGCATGCCCGGTATGGACGGCGAAGAGGTCCTGAGGCGGCTCAGCTCAGTGAAGGCCCGACCGCCGGTGATCGTGGTGAGCGTTATCCGCCAGACGGAGGCGGTGGTCGAGTGCATGAAGCTCGGGGCCGTCGACTATGTCACCAAGCCCTGGGAGAGCGGCGAGCTCCGCGCGACGATCCTGAAAAACTTGCGACGTGACGAAACGGCTCCCGGTCTGCTGCTGGTCAGCGACGATGTGACCGCGCTCGTTCCCGTGCAGCTCGCGCTCCATCTGCACGTCCGTGTATCGGCGATGAGCGTCGCCAGAGCGATGGCGTCGAATTTCCCGGCGCTCGTCGTCGTTCTGTATGCGCCCGACAAGTCGAAGGTCCCCGCGCTCTCCGCGGTGCCGACGCGATTCCCGGGCGCCGGCGTGGTGTGGGTCAGCAACGATCCGTCCGTCGATGCAGGGCCTCTCACCCTGCCGAACCGCCTCGATCTCGTACTGGACCACGTCGACAAGCTTCTTGGCGACGTCGTTCCGCCGCGGGCGCATCTGTCGCGGGCACTCCTGGCGGCGGTCGATTTGATGGCGACTCATTGCCGAGACCCGCGCACCATCGAGGAGATCGCTCGCCGGGTCGGGCTCTCCGAGGACCATCTGATTCGCGTCTTCCGCCGGGCATTCGGCTTGCCCGCGGCGACCTATTACGTCCGGCTGCGCATCGCGGTCGCATGCCGACTTCTGAGCGACACCGACGAGACGATGGACGCTGTCGCCCGCCGCGTCGGCTACAGCGGCGCGGCGAACCTCTCGCGCGCCTTCAAGGAAGTGACAGGCATTCGTCCCAGCGAATACCGGCGCTCGCCGCCGCTCTGAAAGGCGGAGGCGTCAGGGCGTCTTTCCGATGGCGCGATAGAGCTCCGCGACCGGCACCAGACGCCCGTGCAGCGGCAGGAGGTCGCCGACGTCGAGCTTCAAGCGCGTGATGTTGTCGGCGAGGGCGAAGTTGAACGGGCTCGGCGGCATCGGGGGCGTCGCGTTCGGGGGCACCGGCGTGTAGGCGTCGGCCTGGCTCAGGAGCTTCTCCTTCGGCAGGTACACCATGAGCAGTCCGTCGTGATGCATGATGCCCTGGATGCGATAGATCTCCACGGTCCACGTGCCGTCGGTGAGCGTGCGCCGCTCGCCCACCCCTTCCACCACGGGCTGGCGGCCCGACCTGGCCTGGGCATCCGGCCGCACGGTCGCAGGCGCGGCCAGCGCTTGCGCGAGGAAGGCGCGGTTGACGTCCTGGGTGATCACCGTGACGCCCTCGGCGACGAAGGCCCGCAGGCCGCCGGCGTGGTCGAAATGGTGATGGCTGTTGATCACGTAGCGAATCGGCTTGCCCGGGACGAGCTTGCGCGTCTCCGCGAGGACCGCGACCGAGCGCTCCTCGTTGAGTGGAGCCTCCACGACGATGACGTGGTCCTGCATTTCGATGACCACGCTGTGATGCGTCCCGCCCGTCAGGTACCACACCCCGTCGGCGGCCTTCTGCGTGGTAACGCGTGCGTACGGGTTGGGGTCCTGGCGCACGGCGTCCGGCACCTGGATGTCGACCGCGGCGTTGGGACGCACGTCGGTCACCAGCAGATCGAGCGTCGGGTAGCCGGCGGTCGTCTCGCGGATCCGCGTCGGGAACTTGACGCCCCCGAAGTCGCGATAGTCCCAGTAGTCGATCATGACGGCGATGTCGCCGACGACCGGATTCGGCACCAGACCCTCGACCCGAGCGATCAGGTTGTCTTCACTGACCGTCGCCTTCAGGTTGAAGCGGCCGGGAACGCTGAACGCGATCGTCCGGCCCTGCATGGTGGCGTTGCGCGCCATCGCGGCCTTTACGATCCCGTGCGGCGTGGCCCACAGCTGGAATTGGCGATCGGCCAGGGCGATCGGCGCCGACGCCGCCTGCTCCCCCACGATGTTCCAGGCGATATCTCCGCTCACCAGCGAGTTCAGCCGCTGCTCGCCGCGAATCGGCTGCAGGCCGCCATACCGGGCCGGCTCCAGCGCCTGCGTGCGCACCTGTTCGTCGCGGAGAGAAGCCGTGTCGTAGTTCATCGACCGCGTGTGGCTCTTGACGTTGTACTCCGGCCACGGCAGCCCGGGCACGACGCTCTGCCCGGCCGCGTTGACCCCGCCGGTCCCGGTGTACTGGATCGACTTGACGGTCGATGCGCCCAGCGCTTTCGCCACGTCGTTCAGATCGGCACCGGCGTCTGGGACCGAGCCGGCGAGTGGCGAGGCCAGGAGCACGATAGCGGTGATCAGTCCGAGGAGCCGATGCATGGCGCTCTCCTTTGAGGGAAGACTGGCGCGCGGAATTGTAGCACCGCCATCCTCGCACCGTGTTACCGCGAATGCCTCGCGGACTCGTCACGCATGGGCGCGTCGTACTCCGACGCCGCAGCGCTCCCGACGGGTAGCTCCACTACGGCGGCGGCGCTGTTTCCGGTGGGCTGCACCATCAGCCGGCGCGTGTGGAAGGGCCGTAGCGTCGCCCGATGGCCGATGCTGAACATCGTCGTCTCCGGGAGTCGCTCGCGTACGAGTCGATAGAGCTGCGATTCCGTCCCCTCGTCCACCGCCGAGGTCGCCTCGTCCAGAAAGAGCCATTCGGGCTTCTGCACCAGGGCTCGCGCGAAGGCGATGCGCTGCTGCTCGCCGGGGGAAAGCTGCAGCGCCCAGTGGGCCTCCTCGTCGAGGCGTCCGGCGAGCTGGGGGAGCCCGACGGCCTCGAGCGCCTCGCGCAGTGTCCCGTCGGCTACACCGTCAGCCGGCATCGGATAGCTCACGACGTCGCGCAGCTTGCCGATGGGCAGGTACGGCCGCTGCGGCAGAAACAAGATCCGGGCGTCGCCCGCCGCGCGGATCTCACCACGCCCGAACGGCCAGATGCCGGCGATGGCACGGATGAGCGTGCTCTTGCCCGAGCCCGACGCGCCGCTGAGGAGGATGGAGTCGCCGCGTCGGAGCGAGAAGTTGATGTTCGCCATGAGCGGCTGGCCGTCGGGCCGATAGAGATCGACGCCGGCCACGCTCAGGTGAGAGGCGCGCCCCTCGACGCGGCGAAGGCCGGTCGCCGCCTGTCGGTGCACCGCGTCGAGGGTGCGCTCGAAGCCGGCG
>CAYVHH010000507.1:0-5979 GCA_964450175.1 uncultured bacterium
ATCGGGAATGACGACCGAGCTCCGCGTGTCACTGCACCGCGCAGCGTCGTTCGAGCCGGTCACGGTGATGGGCGCGCGCGCAGCGGTGCGCACGCGCCATGACGATCCGCGTTTCCAGCAGACCGAGATCGTCGCGCACGCGGGCGGCCAGGTCGTCGCGACGGCGCAGATCACGTTCGTCGTCGTGCGCGGCGCGGCGCGCCGCCTGGTCAGCGGGATGCTCGCGATCAACGATCCGGAGTGCGTGCGGCGCGTGTTTCCCGCCTACATGCGCTGACGGGGACGTGCAGCTCACCAACGGAAAGAAGGAGACGCACGATGCCCAGGACCACCCAACTCATCCTGTCGCTTCCGTCCAAGAGGGGCGTTCTCGCGGGAATCGGCCGCGCCATGGCTGACGCCAGGGTCAACATTCTCTCGCTCTCGGCGGCCGAGGCAGCCGGGCGCGGCAAGATTCGCATGGTCGTGAACAAGCCCACGCTCGCCAAGCGGGCGCTTCGGAAGGCGCGCGTGCGCTTCTCCGAGGAAGTCGCGTTCGCCAAGCGGCTCAGCAACAAGCCCGGGGCGCTCGCGCGAGTCGCCGACAAGCTCGCGCGCGGCGGTGTCAACATCAAATCCGCGTATGCGACGACGACGGGCCGAGGCGGCGCGACCGTCATCATCACCGTTTCGAATCCCGCAAAGGCTCGTCGGATCATCGGGTAGACCTCGCTCGAGGCGGCCCAGGGGCGGCGAGAGGGGTCGGGTGGCGGGGAGGGGCCGCGGGACCACGCGGCACGCGGACGCTGCCCCTGGGCGGCTGGGCTCCATTCGGGCGCGCCGCGTCCGGCGCCGCCTAAAGGGAACGTGTCCCGCGGCCCCTCCCCGCCACCCGACCCCTCTCGCCGCCCCTCGCCGAACTCTCGCAGGCGCGGGCCACCGCGACCGTGCAGAGAGCTCTGAGGCAGATCTCGGCGGAGTTCGGCTTAGATCGACGACCGCACGTGGCGATTGCCGCGAGCATGACGTCGCTGCGGCGGCGGGGGTCAGCGTAGGGGGCGGAAGAAGGCGCGGATGTCGGCGGCCAGGGCCTCGGGTTGTTCGAGGGCGGCGAAGTGGCCGCCGGCGGACATCGTGGTCCAGCGCTGGATGTTGTAGGCACGCTCGGCCCACGGGCGCGGCGGCAGCAGGATCTCGCGCGGAAACGCGGCGTAGGCCGTGGGCACCGTGATGCGCTGGCCGTCCGGCAGCGGCCACGGGCGGTGGAAGCGCGCGTAGTACGGCCAGAACGACGAGTTGATGGCGCCGGTGACCCAGTAGACCGTCACGTTGGTGAGCAAGGTGTCCTTCGAGAAGCTGCGCTCGACGTCGCCACCGCAGTCGCTCCACGTCCGGAACTTCTCGACGATCCACGCCGCCAGCCCGACCGGCGAGTCGCTGAGACCGAAGGCCAGGGTCTGGGGCCGCGTGCCCTGGATCCATTGATAGCCCGTTTCCTCTCGCTGCCAGGTCTGGAGCTGCTTGATGTACGCGCGCTCCTCCTCGTTCGGCGTGTTGGGCAGCGCCGGATCGCGACGCACCGCGAGCAGATTCAGGTGGATGCCCGCCAGACGCTCGGGATACTGCAGGCCGAGCCGCGACGTGACGAAGGCGCCCCAGTCGCCGCCCTGCGCGGCGAAGCGGCGGTAGCCGAGGACGTCGGTCATGAGGCGCGCGAATGTGTCGGCGATCTCCTCGACGCCGAAGCGCGGCTGATTCGCGCGGAAGGAGAATCCATAGCCGGGCAGCGAGGGCGCGACGACGGTGAACGCGTCCGCCGGATCGCCGCCGAAGCGCGCGGGATCGGTCAGCATCGGCAAGATCCGCTCGAACTCCACGATCGATCCGGGCCACCCGTGCGAGAGCAGGAGCGGCATCGGCGCGGGCCCCATGCCCGGCTCGTGGATGAAGTGCAGCTCGATCCCGTCGAGCTCGACGGTGAACTGCCGGAGGCGGTTCAGCCGCGACTCGTGCGCGCGCCAGTCGTAGCGCGTACGCCAGTACTCGACCAGCTCCTTCATGTACGCGACGCTCGTACCGTAGCGCCACGCGGCGTCCGGAACCTCGTCCGGCCAGCGCACGCGCTCGAGTCGAGCGCGGAGATCGGCCAGCACTTCGTCGGCGACCTTGATCGTGAACGGACGCGGAGTCATGCGGGCTTGCTCCCTCCCTGCTTCGCGGTCTCCAGCCACTCCTGCCACACGTCGGGCGCGTGACCGATCGCCACGCGCCCTCCGCACCGCACCAGCGGCGTCCGGAGCAGGCGCGGCTCGGTCAACGCCCGCTCGAGCAGGCGCTCGGGCGAGTCGAGGGCCACGCGCAGGCCGAGCGCCTTGTAGCGCGCGCCGTCGCGATCGATCAGCGCCCCGGCACCGAATTTCTCGGCGAATCGTCGGAGCTCGCCGCGCGCCGCCGGGCGCTCCTTCAGGTCGACGAAGTGCACGGCGATGCCGCGCTCCTTGAAGAAGCGCTGCGCCTTGCGCGTGTCCTGGCAGTCCGTGAAGCCGAAGATCTGGGCCTGAACCGTCGTCATGCGATCGGGCTCGTCGCCGTCGGCGCGCCCGGCGCCTCGTCGGCGAGCGACGCGAGGCGGCGCCGCAATTCGTGCCAGGCGCTCTCCGGAACCGGCTGGACGCCGGGATGCCGAACGCCTCCGACGCGCGGGCCGTGAAAGTCCGAGCCACCGGTGGCGACGAGGCCGAGCCGGGCACACAGCTCGCGATACATCGTGATCTGCCCGGACGAGTGCTCGGGATAGAACGCCTCGATGCCGAGGAGCCCGGCGTCGACCAGCCCGGGAATCAGCTCGTCGCGATTCGCGAGCCCGGGATGCGCGAGCACCGGCACGCCGCGCGCGCGCCGGATGATGCGGACGGCCTCGACGGGTGTGAACCGCTTGCGCGGCACGTTCGCGGGGCCGTTCAGCGAAAGGTACCGATCGAACGCCTCGCGGACCGACTTCACGTAGCCCCGATCGACCATGGCCTGCGCCACGTGCGGGCGGCCGGCCGAGCCTTCCTTCACGAGGGCGAAGACCGCGTCGGGCTCGATCGGCATGCCGAGCTCGGTCAGCCGCGCCGCGATCCGGTAGACGCGCTGGCGACGCTCCTCGCGCTGCGCGCCGAGAAACTCCTGGAACCACGGCGCTTCCCAGTCGACACAGTAGCCGAGCACGTGGATCTCGGCGCCGGGCACGTCGCAGTTGATCTCGAGGCCGGGGACGATCTGGAGCGGCGGCAGGCGTCGCGCCTCGTCCATCGCCTCCCGGACGCCGCCGGTGGAATCGTGATCGGTCACGGCGAGGACACTGACGCCGTGGCGCGCGGCCAGCCGCACCAGCTCGCGCGGCGCCAGGGTGCCGTCGGACGCGGTCGTGTGCGCATGCAGATCGACCGCGCCCGCCACGGCTAGTCGCTCAGATACGTGAGGACCGTACGCACCGCGAATCCGGTGGCGCCCTTCGGCGCCAGCGGCAGATCCTTCTCGGTGAAGGCCGGCCCCGCGATGTCCAGGTGCGCCCACGGCGTCTTGCCCGCGAACTCCTTCAGAAACAGCCCCGCGGTGATGGCGCCGCCGCCGCGCGGACCGACGTTGTTGAGATCGGCCACCTCGCTCTTGAGATTCTCGCGATACTCGTCGATCAGCGGCAGCTGCCAGAGCCGCTCGCCGGCGACTTCGGCGGCCCGCATGAGCCGATTCGCCAGCGGCTGGTTGTTCGCCATGAGCCCGGAGCAGAGCTGGCCGAGCGCGATGACGCAGGCGCCGGTCAACGTCGCCATGTCGATGATCTCATCGGCCTGGATGGTGGTGTTGGCGTAGCAGAGCCCGTCGGCCAGGGTCAGCCGACCCTCGGCGTCGGTGTTGCCGATCTCGATCGTGGTGCCGTTCATGGCGCGCAGCACGTCGCCCGGCCGAATGGCCGAGCCGGAGGGCATGTTCTCGGTCGCCGCGATCAGCCCGTGGACTTCGGCGGCGGGCTTGAGCGCCGGCAGCGCGCGCATGATGCCGAGCACGGCCGCAGCGCCGGCCATGTCGTACTTCATCCGTAACATCCCGTCGGGGGGCTTGAGGTCGAGCCCGCCCGAGTCGAACGTGATGCCTTTGCCGATGAGCACGATCTTCTTCCGCTTGCGGCCCGCGGCGGGCCGGCCGGACGGGCTGTAGGTCAGGTGGATGAACTTCGGCGGCTGCTCGCTCCCGGCGGCCACGCCGAGAAACGCGCCCATCCCCATCTTCTTGCACTCGGCGTCCTCGAACACCTTGACCTCGAGGCGCGACTCTTTCCCCAGCTCGGTGGCGGCGCGCGCGAGATCGGTCGGGTGCAGATCGTTGGCGGGGGCGTTGATCAGATCGCGCGCGAACGACGTCGCCAGCGCGAAGCTCTCCCCGCGCCGCATGCCGTCCTTCGCCTCGCGCGCGCGGCGGGCGTCGGGCTCGACGAGGCGGAGCTCATCGACGATCTTCTCCGCTTTCTCGCGCTTGTAGCGGTCGAAGTGGTACGTGCCGAGGATCGCGCCTTCCACGACGGCCTGCGCGCGCTGGCGCGCGGTGAGCCGCTCGCCGAGCACCTCGGCGGCGATCGTCCGCGCACCGAGGTCGCGAGCCCGCCGCACCGCCGCGGCGGACGCCCGGCGCAGGACCTCGGCGGTGGTCTCCGGGCGCGAGCCGAGGCCGGCGACCACGATGCGGCGGCCGTCGGCGTGCGCGTGAGTGACCTGACCGGCCTTCCCCGAGAACTTCTCGGCGTCGAGCACCCGCTTGAGCTGCCCCTGCGTCGCGCGATCGAGGCGCGCCAGCCGCTCCGGCAGCTTCGTTTCGCCGGCGTGAAGGCCGACCACGAGCGCGTCGGCCGGGACCTCCTCGAGCCGCTTGCTGACGATGTCGACTTTCACCCGCGCGTTCCTCCTCTCAAGGTCTCGGCCCGCTGGATCATATCCAGGAGGCCCTGGGTGGTGTCGAGCTCGACCACGCGGCCGATCTCGAACCATTGCGCCTCGGCGGCGTCGTCGCCGGCCTCGACGTCGAGCGAATCGGGATACGCCAGGTAATCCACCAGCACGTAATGATAGCGGACGCGACCCGCGTCATCCTTCACGACGCGGTCGATGACGCCGGCCACTTCGACGATCCGGATCTTGATCCCGCATTCCTCGGCAATCTCGCGCGCGATCGCCTCGCGGGTCGACTCGCCGAGCTCCACGAGGCCGCCGGGGAGGCTCCATTTCCCGAACGACGGCGCCTTGCCGCGCCGCACGAGCAGCACCTTGTCCTCGTGGAGGATGACGGCGCCGACGCCGACCCGCGGATAGTCCGGGTACTCGCGGCTCACGCCGGACCCGTCAGCCAGGCGTGGGTGGCGTACTTGTCGCGCACGAGGCGCTGGACCGTCGCGGTCTCCTGCGGGTCGAGCCCGTCGGGCCGCAGATCGATCCCGTGCTCGCGCTCGAACGCGGCGGCGAGCACCGCCGCCACGTCGTCGAATTTTGGCCGGTGGCCGAGCGCGATTTCGAGTGTGGTCAAGCTGGCCAGCGGATCGTCGGTCGTCGGGAAGAGCGCGGCCAGGCGCTTCGCGTCGACGCCCAGCAGGATCGATCCGTGCTGGAGAAACGCGCTGCCGTAGCGCCGCTGGGCGCTGCCGACGAGCTTGCGTCCGGCCAGCTCGATCTCGCAGCTGCCGGTACGCGCGAAGCAGAACGCGGGCGTCGGCTCGGCGCCGCGGGCGACGCCGAGCATCTCGACTGGCGCGCCGAGCGCCCTGAGCCCGGCGGCCAGCGCCCGTCCGATCCACTGATAGCTGTGCAGCAGATCGCGCGCACCGCCGCCGATGTCGTCGGCGTCGGCCACGACGCTGTAGGTGAGCTCGCGCTCGGGGCCGTCGTGATAGATGGCGCTGCCGCCGGTGAGCCGCCGCACGATCCCGACCCCGAAATGGCGGCACGCCGCGACGTCGACATGGCGATC
>CAYVHH010000508.1:0-3544 GCA_964450175.1 uncultured bacterium
CGATCCGGCGCCGTGCGCCGCGCTCAGCAGGCCGTAGCCGGTCGAGCCCATCCCGAAATACGCGTCGGCATACACCGGCAGCAACGTGATGTACGAGAGACCGAACAGCGCGTTGAAGAGCGCCAGGCTGATCAGGCTCGCGAACACGAAGTTGTGGCCGACGAAGCTCAGGCCCTCGACGAGCTGCGCGAGGACGCGCCGTCCGTCGCTCGCTGTGACCTCCTCGCGGACGTCGAGTCGGCTGTAGAGCGCGAGCGCGGTGCACGAGGCGATCGCCGCCAGCCCGAAGCCGACCGTTCCGCCGAAGGCCGCGATCAAGATGCCGGTGATCGACGGGCCGATCATCCGGCCGGCCTGCCAGGGGATCGAGCCGAGCGCGATCGCGTTCGGCAAGCGCTCTCGATCGACCAGTTGTGGCACGAGCGACATCCGGCTCGGCTCGTCGAACGCGCGAAAGCTGCTGCTGAGAGCGGCGAGGACGAGTAGATGCGGCACGCGCGCGTGCCCCGAGACGATCAGGCCGAAGGCGAGGATCAGAGTCGCCGAGGTCAAGGTGGTGGTGACGAGCAGGAGCCGGCGCCGACTCGTGCGATCGGCCAGCACCCCAGCCAGAAGCTGGAACATCACGAGCGGCGCGCCCTGCGCCAGGCCGAGATAGCCGAGGTGGAGCGGGTCGCGGGTCAGCTCCCACGTCATCCACGCGAAGGTGACGTACTCCGCCCGATGACCGAGGACGTAGAAGACCAGCCCCGACCAGTAGAGGGCGTAGTTCTTCGTCTTGAGAGCGGCGAAGGTCGACGGCCGCGCCGTCGCCGCCGGGCTCGCCGGGCGAGCCGCTAGTCGGTGAGAGATCTGAAGATCTCCACCTCGGCCTTCCCCTCGGTGAGTCCTTCCTTCTCGCGCCGCTCGCGGTACGCGACGAGGTGGGGTGCCTTGCGATGGACGTCGAAGGCGGCGTCGTCCTTGTACTGCTCGTAGAAGACGAAGACGTCGGGATCCTTCGTCGAACGGTGCGGCCGGTACACGAGGCAGCCGGGCTCGGCCTTCATGACCGCGGCCACCTGTTCCTTGAGGAGCGCCGCCAGCGCGTCGCCCTTGCCCTTCGCCGCCCGAATCTTCGCGACCACCGTGAGCACGTCAGCCATGGGTCTCTCTCCAGGATGTAATAGGCGCGTCCCGGCCGGCCGGGTCCAGCCCCGCGCGGCCTCCGCCGCAGGGCGGCTCGATGAAGCGCGCGACCGAGGCTAGGCTAACTCGCGAGGGTCGTCAAGCGGACGTGAGCTCGGCGAGGATCATGCGGAGCTCATTCGTGTCGACCGGCTTCACGAGGTGCGCGTCGAAGCCGGCGGCCCGCGCGCGCTTCCGGTCGATCGGCTGGCCGTAGCCGCTGATGGCGATCAGTCTCACGTCGGCGCCGCGGACCATCGCCCGCAGCTGTCGGGCCACCTCGAAGCCGTCGATCCCCGGTAGTCCGAGGTCGACCAGCGCCAGCGTGAAATCACTGGACTGCGCGCGCTCGAGCCCGTCCTCACCGCTGACCGCGACCTCCACCTCGTGACCGTCGAGCTCGAGCAGCAGGCGCAAGCTCTCGCGGGCGTCATCGTTGTCCTCGACGAGGAGGATGCGCGTCGGGCGCAAGGACGCGGGCGCCGCGAGGCCGGCCGGCGGCGCCGGCGCGGCGCTCGCGGGCAGGCGGACGACGAGCTCGCTGCCGTGCCCCTCGCCGGCGCTGAGCGCCTCGACGGAGCCGCCGTGCAGCTCGACCAGCCGTCGGACCAGGGTCAGGCCGAGACCGAGCCCGTCGGCCCGCGCGTGGCCGGCCCCGCCGCCGCGCACGAACAGGTCGAAGATCTGCGGCAGCAGGGCGGAGGGGATGCCGCGGCCCGTATCGCTGACGCGCAGGACGGCCTCGGTGCCGTCGTGCTGCACGGTGACGATGACGCGGCCGCCGCGGGCGGTGTAGCGGAGCGCGTTGTCGAGGAGATTCGCCACCACTTGCTCGAGCCGCGAGGCGTCGCCGATCACCCAGACGGCCTCGGTCTTCACGACGATCTCGTGGTGGGCCGTCTTGCCCGCCGCGTCGAACGCCTGGAGCGCGCGGCGAGTCACGTCGGCGAGCGCGACCGGCTGGCGCTCGACGACGATCCGGCCCGTGGTCACCCGCGCAACGTCGAGCAGGTCGTCCACGAGGCGGGCCAGATGGTGAGTCTGCCGTCCGATGATCGTCCGGATCCGCGCGGTGTCGTCGTCCTGGCGACCGAGCTTCTCGAGCACCGCGGCGGCGTTGCTGATGGCCGCCAGCGGATTCCTGAGCTCGTGAGCCAGCATCGCCAGGAACTCGTCCTTGCGGCGGTCGCGCTCCTCGATCTCGCGATAGAGGCTGCGGTTGTCGAGCGCGATGGCGGTGCGGCTGGCCAGATCGCGGACGAGCTCGACGTCGGCCGTGGTGTAGCGGCGACCCGAATCGAGCATGGCGAAGGCCATGGCGCCGAGGGTCGCGCCGCGGGCGGGCAGGGGCGCCACGATCGCCCACGTCCCGCTGCCGTCCTTCGTGGGCAAGGTCTCGAGCTTGTGGCTGGCGATCACGCGCAGGGCCGCGTCGAGGATCTCCCGGTGGGCGGCGATACCGGCCGGCGGCGGGGCGAGCCGCCCGTCGGCGTCGACGCGGAGCCAGACACCCTCGGCTTCGGGCGATCGGGCCGCGTCGACGGGGACGACGCCCGCGAGGTCGGCCATGTACGGCAACACCGCCCGGAGCAAATCGCCGCCGATCGACGCGCTCTCGATCGGCCGCGTCAACACGCGGGTCGCCTCGGCCAGCACGCCCAGCCGGAGATTGGTGGCCTCCGCGGCGGCCCGGGCGGCCTGCTCGGTGGCCAGGGCCACCCGCTCCTCGCCGTGCCGGCGGGCCTGCGCGTGCATCCGCGCGAGGTCCACGAACACCCTGACCTTGGTACGGAGAATCTCCGGCAGGAACGGACTGAACAGATAGTCGACGGCGCCGAGCGAGTAGCCGCGCGCTGCGTGCAGCTCATCGGTGTCCGCGGTGACGAAGATGATGGGCACGTTGCGCGTCCGCTGGCGCTGCCGGATGAGCGCCGCGGTCTCGAAGCCGTCCATCTCCGGCATGTTGACGTCCAGCAGGATCACCGCGACGTCGTGATCGAGGAGGTAGCGCAGGGCTTCGCGCCCCGAATCGACGGTGACGATGTTTTCGTCGAGCTCGGCGAGCACCGACTCGACCGCCAGGCGCTGCGCCGCCGTGTCGTCGACGATCAGGATGTTGACGCGATCGCGCGCGGCCGGCAGCAGCGGCGCCGCGCCGCCGCCGGCCTCTTCGACGTCGCTCATCGGCTTTGCATGTCCCACCCCGCTAGCGAACCAGCCACGCCCGCAGCATGGCGACCAGCTCTTCGGGGTCGACCGGCTTGGCCAGGTAGTCCCAGGCGCCCGCCTCGATGCACTTCTCGCGATCGCCCTTCATGGCCTTGGCGGTGACCGCGATGATCGGAACGTCCTTGCACCGCGGATCCAGGCGGATCTG
>CAYVHH010000509.1:0-8676 GCA_964450175.1 uncultured bacterium
CACCGAGAAGTTCGGGCACCCCGCCAGCCGCAATCATTCGTTCGGCTGGGATGCCGAGAACGCCGTCGATCGCGCCCGCGAGCAGATCGGTAAGATCATCGGCGCGCGGGATCCCAAGGAAGTGATCTTCACATCCGGTGGGACCGAGTCGATCAATCTCGCCCTCAAGGGCGTGGCCGAGATGTATCGGGAAAAGGGTAACCACATCGTCACCACGGCGATCGAGCAGCGCGCCAGCCTGGATGTCTGCAAGCGTCTGGAGCGCCAGGGCTTCGAGGTGACGTACGTGCCCGTGCGACCCGACGGTCTCGTCGAGCTCGAGGCGATTCGCGAGGCCCTCACCGACAAGACGATCCTGATCTCGGTGATGTACGCGAACAACGAGATCGGTACGATCCAGGACATGGCCGCGATCGGCAAGCTGGCCAAGGAGAAGGGGATCATCCTGCACGCCGACGCGACGCAGGCGGTCGGCAAGATTCCGGTGAATGTCGAGGCGGCGGGCATCGATCTCCTGTCGTGCACCGCGCACCTGATCTACGGCCCCAAGGGCGTGGGAGCGCTCTACGTCCGGCGCAAGGCGCCGCGCGTGCGCATCGCGCCGCTGATCGACGGCGGCGGGCACGAGCGGGGCATGCGCTCGGGAACGCTTCCCGTGCCGCTCATCGTGGGTTTCGGCCGAGCGGCCGAGATCTGCGGCGAGGTGATGGTCGAAGAGGGCGCGCGCCTGGCGAAGCTTCGCGACCGGCTCCAGGACATGATCCTCTCGAACGTCGACGAAGCGTATCTGAACGGACACCCGGAGCGGAGGCTGCCGCACAACCTGAACATCTCGTTCGCGTACGTCGAGGGTGAGTCGGTGCTGATGGGGCTCAACAAGGAGAGCGCCTTGTCCTCGGGCTCGGCCTGCACCTCGTCGACGCTCGAGCCGTCCTACGTGATCGGCGCGCTGGGGGCCAGCGCCGAGCTGGCGCACTCGTCGATCCGCTTCAGTCTGCACCGGTTCACGACCGAGGAGGAAGTCGAGCACGTCGGTAGGAGGACGGTCGACGTGGTCAAGCGGCTGCGTGAAATGTCCCCGCTCTACGAGCTGGCCAAGGAAGGCGTGGACTTGAAGTCCATTCATTGGAAGGCCGACTAAGGGGGTTCGACCATGGCCTATAGTGACAAGGTTGTCGACCACTACAACAACCCGCGCAACGTCGGGTCCTTCACGAAGGACACGCCGGGCGTGGGCACGGGTCTCGTCGGCGCGCCGGAGTGCGGTGACGTGATGAAGCTCCAGATCAAGGTCAACCTCGACACCGGCGTCATCGAGGACGCGAAGTTCAAGACGTTCGGGTGCGGGAGCGCCATCGCATCGTCGAGCCTCGCCACCGAGTGGCTGAAGGGCAAGACCGTCGACGAGGCCGCCAAGATCAAGAACACCGACATCGTCAACGAGCTGAAGCTGCCGCCGGTGAAGATCCACTGCTCGGTGCTGGCGGAGGACGCGATCAAGGCGGCGCTGGCCGACTATCGAGAAAAGAACGCACCGGCGGACGCGCCGGCGTCGTCCAAATAGGTAGGAGCAGGAGGAAGAGAGTCCAATGGCGGTCGCACTGTCGGAAGCGGCGGCGAAGCAGGTGAAGGAGCTCAAGCAGGCGCAGAACCTGCCGGACACCGTCTTCTTGCGCATGGGCGTGAAAGGCGGCGGGTGCTCCGGCATGTCGTACTCCCTCGAGTTCGACAGCGAGCGCGGACCTCACGACAAGGAGTTCGAGCTCGACGGGATCAAGGTCGTGGTCGACAAGAAGAGCTACCTGTACCTGAACGGCACGACGCTCGACTACGTCCAGCAGGGGCTGACGGGGGGCTTCACCTTCGTCAACCCCAATGCGAAGTCGAGCTGCGGATGCGGTACGTCGTTCTCGGCGTAGCCGGGGCCGCGAACCACCAGGAACGGGCCCGGCGAAGGGCCCGTTCTCATTTTGAGGAGGCGCATGGATCACTTCGAGGTCTTCGGGTTGCCGCGCCGGCTCGGCATCGACACCGCCGAGTTACAGCGAAAGTTCTACGAGCTCTCGCGCCGCGGCCATCCTGATTTCCACCAGGGCGCGCCCCCGGCACGCCAGGCGGAGATCCTCGAAGCGTCTGCGCGCCTCAACACGGCGTACCGGGCGCTGCGGGATCCGCTCGCACGGATCGAGTATCTGGTCCGTCTCGAAGAGGGCCGCGACACCCGCGAGGGCGCCACGGTGAAGCCCAAGGCGCCACCGGAGCTGCTCGCGGAGATGTTCGAGATCCAGGAGGCGCTCCAGGAGGCGAAGTCCACGGGCCAATCCGGACGGCTCGACACGGGCGCGAAGGAGACGCTGGTCGCGCAGCGAGACCGGCTCCGGGAGCGCCACGACCAGGAAGAATCGCGTCTGCGAGGGCCGCTCAGCCAGGCGTGGGACGCGGCCGGGCCGGCCCAGCGCCCCGACGCCCTCAAGGCCTTCAAGGAGTCGCTGGCGGTCCGCGCGTATCTCCGGACGGTCATCGACGACATCGACGAAGCGCTCGGAGGATCACAGGAGGGGTATGTCTCGCATCGTCGGCATTGATCTCGGCACCACCAACAGCCTCGTCGCGTACGTCGACGACAAGACCGGTCTGCCCCGGGTCATTCCCGATCGGGACGGCCAGGTGCTGCTGCCGTCGATCGTGTCGTTCACGCGCGACGGCGTGCTGGTGGGTGCCGCTGCGAAGCGTCAGCTCGTCCGCCGGCCGCAGTCGACGGTCTACTCGGTCAAGCGGCTGATGGGGCGCGGCTACGACGACGTCAAGGAGGAGCTCGGCTACCTCCCGTTCACGGTGCGGCCGGCCGAAGGCATCGTGAAGATCCAGGTCGAAGGCCGTGAGGTCACGCCGCCCGAGGTCTCGGCGATCGTGCTCAAGTCGCTCAAGGAGCGCGCGGAGGCGCACTTCGGAGAGTCGATCGAGAAGGCCGTGGTCACGGTGCCGGCGTACTTCAACGACGGCCAGCGCCAGGCCACCAAGGACGCCGGCCGGATCGCCGGGCTCGACGTCGTCCGCATCGTCAACGAGCCGACGGCGGCCTCGCTGGCCTACGGCCTGCAGCGCATTCGCGAGGGGCTCATCGCCGTCTACGACCTCGGCGGCGGCACGTTCGACATCTCGATCCTCCGCGTGAAGGACGGCATCTTCGAGGTCCTGGCGACGAACGGCAATACCCACCTCGGCGGCGACGACTTCGACCGGGCGATCGTCCTGGCGCTGCTCGACGACATCCGCGCCAAGCACGGGGCCGACCTCAGCCGCGACCTCGAGGCGATGCAGGAGCTTCGGCTCGCCGCCGAAGCCGCCAAGATCCGGCTGTCGGCCGACGAGCGGACGGTGCTCACGATTCCATTCGATGCCTTCACGTACCACCGTGAGATCACGCGCGCCGAGCTCGAGGGGCTGATCGGGCGGCTGGTCGAATCCACGCTCGGCCCGTGCCGGATGGCGCTCGCCGACGCCGCGCTTGCCCCGTCGGATATCGACGAGGTCGTCCTGGTCGGCGGCTCGACGCGGGTGCCGCTCGTGCGGCGCCGAGTGCAGGAGCTCTTCGGTAAGATGCCGCACAGCCAGCTGAACCCGGACGAGGTGGTCGCGCTCGGCGCCGCGGTGCAGGCGCAGATCCTCGCCGGCGGCATCACCAACATGCTCTTGCTCGACGTGACGCCGCTGTCGCTGGGCATCGAGACGCTCGGCGGGATCGTGAGCGTGCTCATTCCGCGGAACACGACGATCCCCACCAACGCGCGCGAGATGTTCACGACCTCGGTCGACGGCCAGCACGTCGTCGACATGCACGTGGTCCAGGGCGAGCGCGAACTCGTGAAGGACTGCCGCTCGCTTGCCCGGTTCGAGCTCTCCGGGATCGACCCGATGCCGGCGGGGATGCCGAAGATCGAGGTGGCGTTCCTCATCGACGCCAACGGCATCCTGAACGTGACCGCGACGGAGCTCCGGAGCCAGAAGGCCGCCGCGATCGAGGTGAAGCCGACCTACGGCCTCTCGGAGGCCGACGTGGAGCGGATGGTCGAGGACTCGTTCACCTACGCCGAGGCCGACGTGGAGGCGCGCCTGCTGATCGAGACCCGGAACGAGGCCGACACCGTCATCACCCACGTCGAGCGCGCGCTGAGCCAGGGTCGCCGGCTGATCGGTGACGACGAGCACGCGGCGATCACGGCGGCGCTGACCGCGCTGAAGGATGCGCGCGGCGGCGCCGACCGCGACCGGATCCGCGAGGCGACGACCGCGATGAACCAGGCGACCGAGCATCTCGCCGAGCTAATGATGGACGCCGCGCTCAAGGGGGCGTTGGCCAGCCGGCGCGCCGACGAGATCATGGAGCGATAATGGCGGTCCACAAAGTGACGTTCCTGCCGGTCAACGTGACCGTCGAGGTCGACGACGAGAAGTATCCGCTCGCCGACCACGGCAAGCCCGGCTCGTTGCTGGACATCGCGCTGGCGAACCATATCCACCTCGAGCACAATTGCGGCGGGAGCTGCGCCTGCACGACCTGTCACGTGATCGTGAAGGAAGGCGAGGAGAACCTCTCGGAGATGCAGCCGGACGAGGAAGACCGACTCGACACGGCCGAGGGACTCACCATCCACTCGCGCCTGGGTTGTCAGGCGGTGGTGCGCGGCAACGTCGTCGTGGAGATCCCCAAGTGATCACCTGGCGGGACTACGAGGACATCGCGATCGCGCTGAGCGAGGGCCATCCCGATCTCGATCCGCTGACCGTCCGGTTCACCGACCTCCACCGCTGGGTGACGGAGATCCCGGGATTCACCGACGATCCCAAGGGATCGAACGAGAAGATCCTCGAAGCGATCCAGATGGCGTGGCTGGACGAGTACCGGAACCGATGAGGCTCGGGGTCGGAGGCCAGCGCCTACCAGGTCACGACCTGGTCGGCTTCGAAGATGAGCTCGAGCAGATGACCGTACGAAAGATCACCGTCGAGGCGTCGGACCGCGATGCCGGCCGGCCAGCCCGAGGCGGCGCCGCCCGGCAGGACCACCACCGTGACGCGGTCGCCGCTGCGCAGGTGCCGGTCGAGCACGGTGCGCGCGAGTGCGGTGTCCGGTCCCTTGATCAGATGGAGCACCGCGGCCATCAGAACACCAGGAACCGGCGGCCGCGCTGGACGAGGCCGGCGATCTCGTCGCGGGTCACCGGAATGACGGAGTGCCCGTCGGCGTTCCAGGTCGAATCGGTCGGCACGGCGTCCCTCTCGACGTGGAACGGTACGCCGAGCGACTTGAGGTTCGCGCGGAACTTCGCGATCTCGTCGCCGTCGACGAGCTCGTCGGTGTCCTCGTCGAGCAGGTGGACGCCGGCGCCCAGCAGGACGAACGTGACGTCGTTCTCACCCGCGACGACGCCGAGGCCGATGCGCATCGCCTCGTTCGCGCGATGGGACGCGCGCGGGTCCGTCGAGATGAGGACGATGACCGGTGGGCTGGCGGCCACTGAGCTAGTTGAGCGCGATGAACCGGTCGGTCGCGTTGATCAGATCGGTCAGGACGACGAGACCGCAGTAGGTCACGGTGTCGGCATCGCGCAACGGGATACGCCGCTTCTGACAGCCGTACGCGCACACGAACAGCTTGGCGCCGCGGTCGGGCAGCGTGCGAACACGCGGATCGTCCAGCGCGGTGACGCCGTCGTCGATGAGGTACAGGTAGAGATCCGCGCCGCGATCGAGCGCCGCGGTCGAGAGACCGACGGCCGTCTCGAGATTCGGATGATCGCGCCCGGTGGACAACAGAACGCCGAGCTTCTTCTTCGTGAGATCCATCGCGAGTCGAGCGTAGCATCGTAAAAAATGGAGAGCAAGCCGATGAGCCGTCGAGTGTACCTGGATCACAACGCGTCGACCCCCGTGCACCCCGAAGTGCTCGCCGAGATGCTGCCGTACTTCTCCGAGATCTACGGCAATCCGTCGAGCATCCACGGATTCGGGCGTGAGGCGCGTGAGGGGCTGGACCTGGCGCGCGAGCGGGTCGCCAAGTTCCTGAAGGTGGCAAGCCAGGAGATCGTCTTCACCTCTGGCGGGACCGAATCCGACAACTTCGCGGTGAAGGGGCTCGCGTTCGCGAAGGGCAAGGGCCATCTCATCACCTCGCAGGTCGAGCACCACGCGGTCCTGCGCGCGTGCCGGGCGCTCGAGGCCCAGGGCTTCGGCCTGACCTGCGTGGGCGTCGACGAGCTCGGCATGGTCGACCCCGACGAAGTGCGGCGCGCGATTCGCCCGGACACCCTGGCCATTAGCATCATGCACGCCAACAGCGAGGTCGGCACGCTCCAGCCGATCGAGGCGATCGGCCGCATCGCACGCGAGCACGGCGTGCCGTTCCATGTCGACGCGGTCCAGACCTTCGGCAAGCTGCCGATCGACGTCGATGCGCTCGGCATCGACATGCTGTCGTTCTCGGCTCACAAGATCTACGGGCCGAAAGGCGCCGCCGGGCTCTACATCCGCAAGGGCACCAAGATGGTCGCGGTCCAGCACGGCGGCGAGCACGAGCGGCGCCGCCGCGCAGGCACCGAGAACGTGGCGGGCATCGTCGGGCTGGGCAAGGCCGTCGAAGTGCGGGCGCGCGACATGGGCTCGGAGGCCGAGCGGCTGACGACCCTGCGCGACCGGCTCTGGAACGGGATTCGCGAGCGCGTGCCCGATGTGCGGCTGTCCGGCCACCCGGTCAAGCGGCTGCCCGGCACTGCGAGCCTCCTCTTCCGCCACGTCGAGTCCGAGTCGATCGTGCTCGGCCTCGACCTGAAGGGCATCGGCGTCTCGGCCGGCTCGGCATGCACCTCCGGCAACGTCGAGCCGTCGCACGTCCTGGTCGCGATGGGTATCCCGGTCGACTGGGCCATGGGCGCAGTTCGGTGCTCGCTCGGACGCTCGACCAGCGCCGACGACATCGACTACGTCGTCGACTGCGTCGAGCCCCTCGTCCGCAAGCTCAGGCAGGCGATGCCGGTCGGTGCCGCGTGAGCGATCAGCCGCAATCTCGACGAGGCTGACGGGTGTTCGCCGAGCTCCGGCGCGACATCCAGGCGGTGCGTGAGCGGGATCCGGCCGCGCGCTCCACGCTCGAGGTGCTGCTCTGCTATCCGGGCGTCCACGCGCTGGCGTTTCATCGGCTCGCGCACGCGATCTGGCGACGCGGCTGGAAGGTCCCCGCGCGCTTCCTGTCTCACATCGCCCGGTTCCTCACCGGCATCGAGATTCATCCCGCGGCCAAGCTCGGGCCCGGACTCTTCATCGACCACGGCATGGGCGTCGTCATCGGCGAAACCTCCGAGGTCGGCGAGAACGTCACCCTGCTCCAGGGGGTGACGCTCGGCGGCACGAGCCTCAAGCGCGAGAAGCGCCATCCGACCCTCGGCAACAACGTCGTCGTCGGCGCGGGCGCCAAGATCATCGGCGCGTTCAAGATCGGCGACGGCAGCCGAATCGGCGCCGGATCGGTCGTCGTTCGCGAGGTGCCGACGAACTCCGTTGTCGTGGGCGTTCCCGGCCGGGTAACATATCGGGACGGTCAGCGGGTCGCCGGCGGGATCGATCTGGATCAGACCGATCTGCCGGATCCCGTGAGCAAGGCCATCGAGCAGCTCGTCGAGCGGATTCGAGCGCTGGAGGCCGAGCTCGAGACGGTGAGAAAGAAAATCGAGGAGGAACACGCGTGAAGCCCAAGGACATGCTGAGCCTCAAGGAAGCGTCGACGTATCTCGGCATGGATGAACGGGCGCTCGCGTCGCTCGCCACCGAGCGGCGCATCCCGTCGTTGCAGCTCGACGGCGCCTGGATGTTCTCCAAGAAGTCGATCGACAAGTGGCGGGGACAGCAGACGCGACGCCAGTGATCTCGCGCGACCAGGCCTGGTCGGTTCTCACCGAATTCACCAAGAGCGATAGTCTCCGCAAGCACGCCCGTGCCGTCGAAGCCTCGATGCGCGCCTACGCCGGCCGCTACGGCGAGGACCTGGACGCGTGGGGCGTGACCGGCATGCTCCACGACTTCGACTACGAGATGCATCCGCGCGCGCCGCATCATCCGATCAAAGGCGCCGAAATCCTGATCGCGCGCGGCGTGCCCGAGCCCATCGTGCACGCGATCCTGGCCCACGCCGACTATTCCGGCGTTCCCCGCGTCTCGCGCCTGGACAAGGCTCTCTATGCGTGCGACGAGCTCTCCGGCTTCGTGCACGCGGTCGCGCTCGTCCGGCCCGGCCGCGTGATCAGCGGCCTGGAGCCGCCCTCGGTCAAGAAGAAGCTCAAGGACAAGGGCTTTGCCCGCACCGTGAACCGCGACGACGTTTACCGCGGCGCGAGCGAGCTCGGGGTCGACCTCGACGCCCACATCGCCTTCGTGATCGCCGCCCTCACCGAAGTCGCCCCCGAAATCGGCCTCGCCCGCACCTGACCCGCGAGGCTGGGCGCCGCCCCCAATGCCAAGGCCCGACCCCCGCAGCGCCGATCACACCGCCCGCGTCTGACCGTGCCTACGCCAGACTCACGACGCGCTGATCGCACCACCGCCGACCGCGTGCCGCCGGGGTGGCGGGCGGGGGTCCCTTTCACGACCACGCTAGCGGACCTCCCGTGGCGCCGCAGTACTACG
>CAYVHH010000510.1:0-5721 GCA_964450175.1 uncultured bacterium
ATGTTGATGACCAGCTCGAACGTGGTCGGCTGCTCCACCGGCAGATCCGCGGGCTTCGCGCCGTTGAGGATCTTGTCCACCAGGCGCGCGGCCTGACGGCCAAGCTGGTTGTCGGACGCGGAGTAGGCGGCCAGTCCGCCGTGCTCCACCAGGAACGGTCCGTGGAACATCGTCGGCAGCGCCAGTCTCTGCGCCGTGTCGAGGATGAAGCCGGGAATGTTCAGCGAAAGGAACCGGGGCGCGAGGATGCCGTCGACCTCACCCTTTCGGATCTTCGCGAGCGCCGCCTGGGCCTCCTCCTCGGTCCGGACGGGTCTCTCCACGAGCGTGAGCCCAAGACGACGAGCGGCGTCGCGGTAGATCGGGAGCTGCGCCACCGCGTAGGCGTTCGTCGCGTCGTAGGGCATGAGAACCCGCTTGAGGCCGGGAACCAGCTCGCGGAAGATCTCCATCCGCTTCGGGCCGATGTCGATGTCGAGATCGGCGGTCCCTGTGATGTTGCCGCCGGGATGCGCCAGACTCTGCACAAGTCCCATGCCGACCGGATCACTGCCGCCCATGAAGACGATCGGGATCCGGTTGGTCGCCGCCTGCGCGGCCTTGGCCGTGTTCCCACCCTCCCCCGTCACGATGATGTCGGTACCGTGTCGCACGAGATCGCGAGCGGCCTGGGCGAGCTCGGCCGGATTGCCCTGCGTGAAGCGCACCCCGATCACGAAGTGCTCGTTCTCCCGGTATCCGAGCTCTTGCAGGCCGGCGCGGAGACCGACAATGGCAGGTGTCGGTCCCCAGGATTCGGTGAGGGCGCCGATCTTGATCAAGCGCGAGGGCGGCGCCGCGCCGGCGCTGCCCAGCAACAGGATGACCGTGAGCCCGGCCGCCGACACGCCCCGGCGAAGCCACGCGGCGTTCATCGGCTACCGAGGCGCGGGACCGGCTCGGCCAGCATGGCCTCGATGATGGCCCGGGCCGGCGCGCCATCCCAGTCGCGCGGCCCCACGGCCAGCGCCACGGCCCGGCCGTCGCGGCCGATGAGGAACGTCGATGGTAGCCCCACCACTCCGTACTCCCCGCTGATCTTGCCCTCCCGATCGAGCACGAGCGGGAAGCTGAGACCCAGGTCATTGGCGTATCGCCGAGCCGTGGCTGGCCCCTCGCGGGCGCTGATGCCGACGACGGCGAGACCACGTGATCCGAACGTTCGATGGAGTCGCTCCAGAACAGGCATCTCGAGACGGCATTCCTGGCACCAGCTCGCCCAGAAATTCAATATGACGACTCGACCGCGCAGGTCTGGGATCGAGAACTCCTGCGCGTCGACTGTGCGGGCGCTGAAGGCGGGGGGCGTCGTGCCGGGGCGATAGGCGACCAGGTCGAGCTGCTTGAGGAGCGGCGCCATCGTCGGTGACTCGGCGCCCGTGGCGCTCCACGCCGCGAGCACGAGCAGCCCGCCGCCCACCGCCCCCCGCAACGCCATCGTCAGCGCTTCCCCATGACCTCCTGGATGTCTCGGAGGAGGGTGTCGCTGTAGACCACCGTGGTGGGCCCGTTCTCGATGATCCACTTCTTGCGAAGGATTCCCTGAGGATCGACGAGAAAGAACGACCGGTTCGCGGTCGACGTTTTCTCGTTGAACACGCCGTACGCCCGGATGACTCTACGCTCCGGGAAATCGCTGAGGAGCGGGAACGGCAGCTTCAGGGACTCGGCGAACGTCTGCTGCGAGAAGGTCAAGTTCGCGCTGATCGCCAGGTTCTGGATACCGAGAGCCTCGAAGCGCTTGAAGTCGGCCTTCCTGGCCGACAGGTTCGCGGCTCAAGTCGGCGCGAAGTCGGCACCGTAGAACTCGACGAGGACCCACTTCTTGCCTCGATAGTCGCTGAGGGAAATGTCGCTCCCGAAGGTGCTCGGCAGGCGAAAATCGGCCGCCGGCTCGCCGACCTCGAATGCTCGCACGACGCCGACCCAGGCCGACACGATCGCTAGCGCCATCAGAATCACGACGAAAGCTCGCTCTCTGACCCTCATGGCTACCTCCTTTCGCATCGGAACAACGCCCAACGTTGGCTCTCGGTTCCGAAAGTCTCTGCGACCGTGCTGGGTCATCTGGATCGACTATCGAGCAGGATCGTCCACGGCTCGACGCTCTTGATCTCTAGCAAGCCCGATCCGGTCCACGGATCCCCCGCGAGGCGTCTGCGCACCGCGTGCTCGCTGGACGAATCGACGACGAGCAACACCTCTTCACCGGCGCCCAGCGGGCCGCCCAGAATGACGAACCCCTCGGCGGCCAGCGCGTTCATGAAGACGGCGTGCTCGGCCCACTGAGCCTGGTCACGCATCGGAACCGCGGGATTCCAGACAGGCCCCCGAACCCGTCGCACGGCCATGTACGTCGGCATCACCCCGTTCTGGATTCTCGATAGCGCTCGGGGGCGTAGCGGTGGGCGAGCGAGCCCGTCGCCTCGTCGAGCTCGATCGACTGCACCAGCACACCCTCCTGGCCATAGGGCAAGAACGCCTGGCACCGGCCCGACGGGGCGATGAGGGCGGTCGCCGACTCCTGGAAGCGCAGCGCGTAGTTGACGCTGGCGAAGTAGATCGCGTTCTCCACGCTGCGCATCATCATCGCCTTCTCGTAGTATGGCGCGCTCGCCGAGCCCCACTCGGTCAACCGGACGCCCCGTTCATCGCTTCCCGTCTGGTGAGGATGGAAGACGATCTTGGCGCCGCGCACGGCCGCCCATCGGACGGTCTCGGGATAGCGCCAGCCCTCGTGGCAGATCGCCACGCCGAACTTGGTCCCGTTGACCTCGAAGATCTGCCGCGTGTCGCCCGGCACGTAGAAGCGATCCTCGCTGGGATCGAGCTGGTTCTTGGTCTGACATCCCTGAAGCCGGCCCTGGGCGTCGATTACGAAGGCGGCGATCTGGCGGCCGGCCTGCGTGACGTTCTCCATCCCGAGGATCGTGGTCACCGCATACGTTCGCGCCATCTGCGCCACGGCCACGAGCGCGCGATCCTGCTGCGCCCGATCGAAGGGCGGGACGGCGAAGTCCTGACCCCGTAAGCCGGGGAGATAGGCCTCGGGGAAGCACACGACCTCAGCGCGTTGGGCCGATGCCTCGGACAGGAGGCGCTTGATCCGCTCCAGACCGTCGTCGACGGTCGTGGCGACGCCGGGCGATGCCAGGCCGATGATCATGGGGACCTTCTATCACTTCGCCTTGAGCTTCACATCCTCGTACGGACCGGAGAACGGAAACCCGGTGATCAGCCCGAGCCCCGACTCCTCGATCCGCGGCCCGAAGCCGCCCATCGCGGCGAGCTGCCAGATCGGCGCGAACATCGCCTTGTCGTACACGAGCTGCTGGATGCGATGCAAGGTGGCCTCGCGGCGCTTGCGGTCGAGGTCCGTCGCCTGCTCGCGGAAGAGTCCGTCGATGTCGGGATAGCTCCCGTACACGTAGGCGCCGCCCGCCGCCACGAACGCCTCGAGCCGCGTCGGCGCGTTGCCGAAGGCGGCGCTCGCGCTCAGCACGAGGTTCCGGAACGTCTTCTCGACCTGCCCCTTGTTGTACGAGGCCCGCTCGAGCGGCCGGAGCTTCAGCCGAAAGCCGGCGGCCTGAAGGTCGTTGGCCACGGGCTCGGCGATGCCCGCGTGCACGACGTCGCACGTGAAGTCGCCCGCGTCGAATCCGTTGGGGTACCCGGCCTCTGCGAGCAGATGCTTGGCGCGAGCCCGATCGAACGGAATGGCGGGCGGCTGCCAGAAGTACTCGAAGTGCGACGGGATGAGACTGTAGTTCATGCGAGAAAACCCGAGCGTCTCGGCCTGGTTGATCGCCTGCCGATCGATCGCGTAGTTCGCGGCGAGCCGCACCCGGCGATCGTGCCACGGCGACTTGGGATCCCACTGATCGACGAAGTACACCCAGTAGGAGTTGTTCGCGAGCGAGGGCTTGAGCGTGAGCCTCGGCGTGCGCCGCAGCTCCTCGCCGAGCGAGGCCGTCATCCAGTAGCTGATGTCGATCTCGCCGCGCCGAAGCGCGGCGAATCGCGTGGACGGATCGGGGATCGTCCTGAAGACCAAGCGCTTCACCTGCGGCGGCTTGCGCCAGTAGCGATCCACCGCCTCGAGCACGAGCTCGACACCCGGCGTGAACGAGACGAAGCGATAGGGACCGGCGCCGATCGGGGCCTTCTTGAAGCCGTCGTCGCCGACCTTCTCGACGTACTTCTTGGGCACGATCCACCCCGCCCCGGTGGCGCTCGAGTAGAAGGTGAGGAAGTCGGGCCACGGTTCTTTCAGGCGGAAACGAACCCGTGTCGGGGCCGGAGTCTCGACCGCCGCCACACGCTCCTTGAAGGTCTTGCTGGCGGCACCCCGGTAGCGCTCGAACGAGAACTTCACGTCCTCGGCGGTCACCGGATCACCGTTGTGGAACCGCACGCCGTTGCGCAGGACGAACTCATAGACGAGCCCATCGGCCGACACCGCCCACGACTCGGCCAGACTGGGCGCCAGCGGGTTGCCGGGCAGCGGCTTCACCATCGCGTCGTGCAGCGCGTACATCACCATGAACGGCGTCACGATGCCGGTGGTTTCGGCGGGATCGAACCACGTGGGAACGAGCGAGACGTGAATCCCCCAGGTGACCTGACCGTCCGAGGCGGCCTCGACCTGTCCGACGCCGGCCGCCAGGAGCAAGAGAACGAGCGCCGCCGTCGAGATGCGGCTGATCCCTCTCCTGCGGGCCGCTCGATTCGACATGACTACTTGATGACCTCGTCCGCCCGTTCCAGGAGCAGCGGCGGGACGCTGAGGCCGAGTGCCTTCGCCGTCTTGAGGTTGATCACGAAGTAGAACTTTGTCGGCTGCTCGATGGGAAGGTCGGTCGGCTTGGCTCCCCGAAAGATCCGGTCCACGAAGTCCGCGGTGCGTCGCAGCTGATCGGTGAGACGCGCCCCGTAGCTCATGAGCCATCCTGCGTCCGCGCAGTCCGGCAGCAAGCCCACGGTCGGAAGACGGCGCTTGACGGCGAGATCCGCGATCCGGACCCGATGAGAAAAGGCGACGTCGCCCGCCATGATCACCGCGGCACCGGCGCGGTTCTTGGTGGCGGCGGTGATGGCCGCTTCGAGCTCGCCGAGGTCACGGACATCGACCGGTTGGAGCTGCAGCCCGAGCAGCCCGGCGGCGGCATCCAGCTCGACCAGCATGCGTGGCAGTCCCGGCTCCCACAGCACGGCGACCCGGAGGAGGTTCGGCACCACCTCCTTGAGAAGCTGGAACGCCCGACCGACCAGCTCCGAGCTCTGGATGGTCAGCCCCGTGATGTTGCCCCGAGGCCGCGAAAGGCTCGTCGCAAAGCCCGCCGCCACGGGGTCACTCGCCGCCGTCATGATGATGGGAATCGTCGTGGTGGCCTGCCGCGCCGCCTCGATGGCCGCGTTGCCGTCCGCGACGATGACATCGACCTTGAGACGCACGAGATCGGCCGCGAGCTCGGGGTATCGCTCCGGCTTGCCGTCGGGCGATCGAACCTCCAGGACGATGTTCCGCGGCTCGACGTAGCCCAGGTCGCGGAGACGCTGCTGGAAGGCGACGAGCCGCGGGTTTCCGTTGGCAAACACGGGAGTCAGGTAGCCGATTCGCCAGACCTTGCCCGTCTGGGCCTCGGCCACATAGGGAGCCGCGAAGAACAGGACGGCGGCAAC
>CAYVHH010000511.1:0-11627 GCA_964450175.1 uncultured bacterium
CGTGACGCCGACGCGCCGATCCCCGAAGCCCTCGCAATCATCGCGCGGCACGTGCTGGAAGAGCAGGTGAGCATCGAGCTCCAGTCTGTCCCGAATCTCGTCGCGATCCCCGACCGGGTCGTCGCGATCCTCGACGAGGCCAAGGCACTCGGGCTGACGCTCGACCTCATCGGGCAGCGGTTCATCATGCAGCATGCGGTCGCCCACGCGCTCGCCAGGGTCGGCGAGTCGCCGTCGCGCGAGCGCGTCGCGCAGGCGACCGCGCTCATCGAGGGCGCGCGGCGCCTTGGCATCCGATACGGTAACTGGGCGACCCAGAACCGATTCTTCCAGATCTGGACCGAGCGGCCAGACGCGCGGGTCGAGCTGCTGCCGCTGGCGGACGCGCTGGGCTTCAGCCTGGCCGCGTGACCCGGTCGTGAGCGCGCGCGCGATCGAGGGCCCCCGGCGCACCGTCGTCATCGAAAGCGTCGAGCCGGCCGTGGACGGCGGGCGCTACCCGGTCAAGCGTGAGGTCGGCGCGGTCCTGGAGGTCTCGGCCGACATCTTCAAGGACGGCCATGACGTGCTGGTCGCCTACCTGCGCTATCGCCGGGACGGCGAGCGAACGTGGCACGAGACGCCGATGCGCTTCGTCGACAACGACCGCTGGGCGGGCGCGTTCACCCTCGCGGCGACCGGCCGCTATCGCTACACGGTCGAGGCGCTGACCGAGCCGTTCCTTTCCTGGCTCGCCGACCTCGAAAAGCGCCACGCCGGGGGCCAGGATCTCGCGAGCGCGCTCGGGGAAGGGCTGGCCCTGATCCGCGCCGCGGCGGCGCGCGCGACGGCGGCGGCCGACCGCACGGCGCTCGCTGGATACGCCGATCGGATCGAGCGGGCGCGGGCCGCGGCAGACGCGGTGGCGGTGGCCTCGAATCCGGCGCTGGCGACCTTGATGACCCGTCATCTCGATCGCCGCGAAGCGACGTGGGCCGACCGTGAGTTCGAGGTGGTCGTCGACCCGGAGCGCGCGCGGTTTGCCGCGTGGTACGAGTTCTTCCCACGCTCGGGCACGGCCGCCGATCGGAGCGCCACGTTCAAGGAAGCCGAGGCGCAGCTCGTTCGCGCGGCGGCGATGGGCTTCGACGTCGTCTACCTGCCGCCGATCCACCCGATCGGGCGAGCGCACCGTAAGGGCCGCAACAACGCGCTGGTCGCGGCCCCCGGCGATCCCGGGAGCCCGTGGGCCATCGGAAGCGCCGACGGCGGCTACACCGCGGTCCACCCCGATCTCGGCACGCTCGAGGACTTCGACCGGTTCGTCGAGGCGGCGCGCCGGCTCGGGCTCGAGGTCGCGCTGGACTTCGCGATCCAGTGCTCGCCGGATCATCCGTGGGTCCGGGAGCATCCGGAGTGGTTCTTCCACCGGCCCGACGGCACGATCAAGTACGCGGAGAATCCGCCGAAGAAGTACCAGGACATCTATCCCGTGAACTTCCAGAGCGAGGCGTCGCCCGCCCTCTGGGAGGAGATGCGGAGGATCCTCGAGTTCTGGATCGGCCACGGCGTCAGCACCTTCCGTGTGGACAATCCCCACACGAAGCCCGTGAAGTTCTGGGAGTGGCTGATTCGCGCGATCAAGGACGCGCACCCCGACGCCATCTTCCTGGCCGAGGCGTTCACACGGCCCAAGATGATGAAAGGGCTGGCCAAGTCGGGCTTCACCCAGTCGTACACGTACTTCACCTGGCGCAACACGAAGCAGGAGCTGATCGACTACCTCACGGAGATCACCACGCCCCCGGTGGCGGAGTACTTCCGCGGCAATCTCTGGCCGAACACGCCGGACATCCTCCACGAGACCTTGCAGCTGGGCGGCCGCCCGGCCTTCAAGACGAGGCTCGTCCTCGCGGCGACGCTCTCGTCTCTCTACGGTATCTACTCCGGCTACGAGCTGTGCGAGAACGCCCCGCGCGAGCCCGGGTCCGAGGAGTACCTGAACTCGGAGAAATACGAGTACAAGGCGCGCGACTGGGAGGCGCCCGGCAACCTGGTCGACTACGTGACGCGCATCAACCGGATCCGGCGCGAGAATCGCGCGCTCCACTCCTACACGAACCTCCGGTTCTACGACGCGGACGATCCGAGCATCCTCTTCTACGGCAAGATGACCCGAGAGCGCGACAATGTCGTCCTCGTGGCGGTCAACCTCGATCCCTTCGCCACGCATGCCGGCACGGTCGACGTGCCGATCGCGGATCTCGGGATCGGCCCGGCCCAGACCTACCGCGTGCACGAGGTGATCAGCGACCGGTGGTACGAGTGGAGCGGGGCGCGGAACTACGTGGAGCTACACCCGACCGTCGAGCCCGCGCAGGTCTTCGTCCTTCACCGCTGAGGCGGCGGTGTCGTGGCCGGCGGCAGCTTCTGGGGCGGAGTGAAGATCATCGCCGGGACGTCTCCCTCGCTTTGGCCGAAGTAGACCAGCAGCCCCTCGGCGTACAGGAAGAACTCCAGCTCACCTTCCTTGCCGATGCGCGCCGGCGGCCCCCAGCCGTCGACCACGAGCTTGCGGTTGAACACGTCGTGCTTGGGCTCCAGCCGGAACGTCCGCACGACGTCCTTTCGATAGCCCGACGGCGTGAGCAGGCCGAAGTCGACGGTCATCTTCGTCATCCCGACCGGCGCCTGCGGTCCCTCGTACAGCCACTGCACCGTGTCGTAGCCTTCGACCTTCTGCGGCGTCTCCCGGGTCGGCGCGCCGTAGCGCGAGCGGACTTCCGCCTGCGTGCTCGTACCGGGCCTGATCTGCCCCCAGTCCGCCGCGCGCGCGGGCGCGGGCACGAGCAGGAGCAGTCCGGCCAGCAGGAAGACCGCGCGCATCGCTAGTATCCCAGGGCCACGCCGTCGCCCCGGGGGTCGGCGCCGCCCATCAGCGTGCCGTCACGGAGGACGATCCCGTGAGCGTGACCGCATCGCCAGAAGAGCTCGGGCGCCGGCTTCGCGCGATGGCCCTTGGCCACCATCCCGGCCAGGACCTCGGCCGACACGCGCGCCTCGATGTGCGTCATGTCGTCCGAATCGCCCGGCAGGAACGCGCCCATCAAGAACCGCGGCCGCTCGATCGCCTCCTGGATGTCCATACCGTATTCGTAGAGGTTCGTGAGCACCTGGAGATGAAACATCGCCTGCCCGTTGCCGCCCATCGTCGCAAAACCGAGCACCGGCCGGTTGTCACGGGTCGCGATGCACGCCATCAACGTGTGGAACGGGCGCTTGCCCGGCGCGAGGGCGGCCGGATGCGACGGGTCCAGGCTGAAGTGCCGGCCTCGGTTCTGGAGCACCACACCGGTCCCGGGCGCGACCACCCCCGAGCCGAACCCGTTGAAGAGGCTCTGGATCACGCTGATCAGGTTACCGCGCTCGTCGGCCACGACGAAGCCCGTCGTGTCACCCTCCGGGTCACCGAACGCGTGGGGCTGCGCCTTCGACGGATCGAAGTCGCTTCGCCGCCGGGCCGCGTAGGCCTTCGAGAGCAGCCCGGCCACCGGCACCTTCGCGTGCGCCGGGTCGCCGATCCAGCGATCACGATCCGCGTACGCGAGCTTCGCGACCTCCACCAGCATATGCAGATGCTCGACCGAGTGCGGCGGATGATCGGCGAGCGACAGACCCTCCAGGATGTTGAGGCCGAGCAGCGCGACCAGCCCCTGCGTCGGCGGCGGTGTTTCATAGATGGTCGCGCCGCGATAGGTCGTCGAGATCGGCTCGCCCCATTCGCCGGTGTGCCGCGCGAGATCGTCGGGCGTGAGGAAGCCGTCAGCTTCCATGCGCCGCGCGATCGCCTGGCCGACGCGCCCGCGATAGAAGAGGTCGGGGCCCTCGGCGGCAAGCTCGGTCAAGGTCCGACCGAGATCGGCCTGAATCAGGAGCTCGCCGAACGCCGGGCTTTTCCCGCCCGGGACGAAGATCCGCCGCCATTCCGGATCGGTGTGCACCGGCGTGAATTCGCGGATGATCTGGCTCAGGAGCGAGCCCGTCGGGTATCCGCGGGAGGCCCAATGGATGGCCGGCTGCAGGAGCTCGGCGAGCGGGCGCGTACCGAATCGCTCGAGCAGCATCGCCCAGCCGCGCACGCACCCGGGGACGCTGACGGTCGCGGGGCCCGTGACCGGCAGGCCGTTCATACCGCGACGGCGCAGCTCCTCGAGACTCGCGCGCGAGCCCGAGCGACCGGCGCCGTTGAGAAAGTGGACCCGGCCTGTCGCGGCTTCGTAGTAGAGGCAGAAGATGTCGCCACCCACGCCGCAGTTCTCGGGCTGAGTGACGCCGAGCACCGCGTTCACCGCCACGGCGGCGTCGGCCGCCGTCCCGCCGGCCCTCAGGACGTCGAGTCCGGCGACGGTCGCGTAGGAATGCGCCGAGGCGACCATGCCCCGCCGCCCGAGCGCGACGGGGCGATGCGAGTAGCCAATCGTGGGCATGCCGTCACCCGCCCTGGAACAACCGGGAGATCTCGTCCTGCGGAAACACCGGCATCGGCTCCTGGCGGCTCCCGCTCATCAGGGTCACCCCCTGCTCGCGCGGCACGACCTGGCCGATGAAGTGGCAGTCGATCGACTCGCGCGCGAGCGCGTGGATCACGATGCCCGCGTCGGCCGGCGCCAGGGTCATGAGGAGCGCCCCCGAGGCGATCGTGCCGAGGGGATCGAGCCCGAACGCGTCGCAGAGCGCCCGCGCTTCCGGCAACACCATGATGCGATCACGGTCGATGCGAAGCCCGACTCCGGCGGCGTGGGCCAGCTCGACGAGCGCGGTGGCGATTCCGCCCTCGGTGGGATCGTGCATCGAGTGCACCGTGGCCAGCTCGCAGGCGATCTCGACCTCGGGCAGGACACTGAGCCCGGGATTCTTGAGAAAGCCCTTCGCCCGACGAATCGCCGCCGGGGGCACGCCGCGCTCGCGCAGCTCCGCCTCTTTCTCGCGCGCGATGATGGCCGCGCCCTCGAGCGGAACGCCCTTCGTCATCACCACGGCGTCGCCCACCCGGGCCCCGGCCGTCGTCACGAGCTTGTCTTTGTCGACCTCCCCCAGCATCGTGCCGGCGACGATCGGGCGATCGAGGCCGTGCGTGACCTCGGTGTGACCCCCGACGAGAACGACCTCGAGCTCCTCACACGCCGCGTGCAAGTCGGCGAACAGCGTCTCGACCGACGCATCGCTGGTGGCACCGGCCGGCAGCAGCAGGGTCGCCAGGAACCACCGCGGGCGCGCGCCGCGGACCGCGATGTCGTTGGCGTTGACGTGGAGGGCGTACCACCCGATCTCGGCGGTCGCGAACGTGATCGGGTCGCTGGTCGCGACGAGATACCGATCGCCCATGTCGATGACGGCGGCGTCTTCACCGACCTTGGGACCGACGACGACGCGGGGATCCTTGGTGTGGTGCTTGTCGAAGATCGCCTGCAGCGTCTCGGCACGAAGCTTGCCGATTGGCAGAGCCTGCATGCTGGCAGGTAGTATACATGGCGCGTCGTGATCCAGCGCCCCGCCGCGACGCTCCGCTCGACCCGCCTCGCTCAGGCCAGGAGCTTGAGCAGATCCGACGTCAGGTCGTAGAGCTGGGCGCAGCCGGTCTCGCCGCCGAGGTGGTTCTGAATGCGCCGTCGGAGACCGTCGTCGGCGGTCTCGCCGAGAAGAGCCGTGATCTTGCGCTGGGGCTCCGAGCAGATGCCCATGTACGGCAGCCGCGGGGTCACGTGCTCGGCCCGCACGATCGTCCCGGTCGTCAGATCGATCTCGTACGTGATCTCGAAGCCGTGGACGTTGTCGTGCATCGAGTGGAAGAGCGCCAGCCGTCCGTCACGCCGCGCGAGGCGCGCGACCTTCTTCCGCTCGAACACACGCCGCTGACCCGGCCGCGAGCTGTAGAGATCCGGTTGCATCGGCGTCGAGACCGTGCGCGAGCCGAAGAGGCTGCGCCCAAGGTCGGTGTACGTGAAGCACGAATTCGGCAGATCGACCCAGCCGGTCATGTCGAGCTGCCAGCACTCCCAGGCGTTACCGCCGGCCGCGCGCTCGGCGCGCTCCCTGGGCAGCTTCGCCGTTTGCCGCGCGAGGCGCGCGACCTCGACCACCGCGCCGAGGACCAAGGCCGCGCCCGGGCCGGAGCCGGTCAGCTCGGCGACCCGCCGGCTCAGCCCGCCGACCATCGGCGTTCCGGCGAGCTTCTCGACGCTCGCCACGAGCGTCGGATCGAGCGCGCCGGCGACGCGCCGGCAATGGGCCTCCCGGATCAGATAGCTCGGTGACGGCTCGGCCACCACCGAGAGCTCCACCGCCTGGTCGTCGTCACCCAGCACGACCGTGTGGGTGAACGCGTCCGCGTGCGTGTTGTCCACCCAGCCGTCCATGACGCGCTCGTAGTGGTCACGATCTTGGAGAAGCGCCGGCGCGATCACGGCGTCACCGGGACAGGTACTTCTCCGGCTCTTTGTCGAACTGCTGCTTGCAGCCGACTGCGCAGAAATAGTAGGTCTGCCCGCGGTAGGTCGACTGCGCGGCGGCCCGAGCGGGCTCCACCGTCATCTTGCACACGGGATCGACCGCCATCTTCCCACCTCCTCTGGAGTCGGAGCGCTCGATCCGCGCCGTGTCGACGTCGACCTCGCTCCGCCATTTCTTGAGCCTGAGACTGTTCGTGACCACGGACACCGACGAGAATGCCATCGCCGCGCCGGCCAGGATCGGCGAGAGCACGACGCCCCAGATCGGGTACAGCGCGCCCGCCGCCACCGGAATCAGCACCGCGTTGTAGCCGAACGCCCAGATCAGATTCTGCTTGATGATACGAATGGTCTGCCGCGACAGATCGACGGCGGCCACGACACCGCGCAAGTCGCTGCGGACCAGGGTCACGTCGGCGGCCTCGATCGCCACGTCGGTGCCGGAGCCCATCGCGATCCCGACATCCGCGCGGGCGAGCGCCGGCGCGTCGTTGATGCCGTCGCCCACCATCGCGACGCGGCGGCCCTCTTCCTGAAGCTCGGCGATCTCTCGCGCCTTGTCCTCGGGCAGGACCTCGGCGAGAACGCGCGTGATTCCCGCGCCGGCGGCGATCGCCTCCGCGGTCGGCCGAGCGTCGCCGGTGAGCATCGTGACGTCGATGCCGCGCCGTGCGAGCGCCAGGACGACTTCCCCCGCTTCGGGCTTCAACGCATCGGCGACGGCGATGACGCCCAGCGCCCGTCCGGCGAAAGCCAGGTAGACCGCGGTCTTACCCTGGCCGGCCAGAGTCCGGGCCCGCGCGCCCAGCGCTTCGATGGCGACACCCCGCGCCTCCATCAGCGCGCGGTTGCCGAGAAGGACACGACCGTCGGACGCCATGGCGTCGATCCCCTGGCCCGGCACCGTCGTGAACTCGCTGATCGGCGGGAGCGCGAGGCCGCGCTCTTTCGCGCGCGCCACGATGGCCTCGCCCAGCGGGTGCTCGGAGCCTTGCTCCGCGGCGGCCGCGAGCGCCAGGATCTCGTCTTCGCCAAGCTCGCCGCCGGCCGCGGCGATCACATCGGTCACCACGAGCCGACCGACTGTCAAGGTACCGGTCTTGTCGAACACGAGCGTGTTCACGCGATCGAGCAGCTCCAGCGCGGTGGCGCTCTTCACGAGGATCCCAAGCTCGGCGCCGCGGCCCGTGGCCACCATGATCGCCGTGGGAGTCGCAAGCCCCATCGCGCACGGGCACGCGATGACGAGCACGGCCACCGCGTTCGTGAGGGCGTAGAGCGACGACGGCGATGGACCCAGGACCCACCAGGCGAGAAAGGTCAACGTCGCGATCGCGAGCACGATCGGGACGAAGATCGCGGCGACTCGATCGGCCAGCCGCTGGATCGGCGCGCGCGAGCCCTGCGCGTCGGCGACCAGCTTGACGATCCGCGCCAGGGTCGTCTCGCTCCCGACACGCGCCGCCCGGAAGACGAAGCTCCCGGTGCGGTTGACGGTGCCCGCGAACACCTTCGAGTCCAGCATCTTGTCGACCGGCAGACTCTCGCCGGTCAGCATCGACTCGTCGATCGTGGACGCGCCCTCAGTGACGACCCCGTCGACGGGCACTCGCTCGCCCGGCCGAATGCGGACAAAGTCGCCGACCTGGACGTCGCCGGTCGGTACGTCCAGCTCGACGCCGTCGCGGACGATCCGCGCCGTGCGCGGGGCCAGGCTGACCAGGCGCCGAATCGCCTCCGAGGTTCGCCCGCGCGCGCGCGCCTCGAGCCAGCGACCGAGCACGACCAGGGTGATGACAACCGCGCTCACGTCGAAGTACGTCATCGCCCCGTGCTGCGGGAACGCATGGGGCCAGAGCGTCACCGCCACGCTGAAGAGGTACGCGGCGCTCGTGCCGACCGAGACGAGGGTCGACATCGACGCGCTCCGGTAGCGAAGGTCGTGCAAGAACCCGCGATGAAACTCCCAGCCGACCCAGAACTGAACCGGGGTCGTGAGCACCAGCAGGACCCAGGGATTCTGCAGCACCGCCGGCACCCACGACAGGAGGTGCGCCATGCCGCCGACCAGGACGGGGGCGGACAGCACGGCGCCGACGATCAAGCGCGTCCGCTGACGCCGCTGCGCGGCCTCGCGCGCGGCCTGCTCGGCGTCGTCCACCGGCCCCGCGCCCGCGCGGGGCTCGGCGAGCTCGTAGCCAGCGGCGGCGACCGCCGCCCGCAGCGCGTCGACGCTGGTCAGCGCCGGGTCGAACGAGACGGTCGCCTGCTCGGTCGCGAGATTGACCGACGCCTGGTCGACGCCGGCGACCGAGCTCAGGGCGCGCTCGACCTTGCCGACGCACGCGGCGCAGTGCATTCCACGCACGGGCGCGACGATGTCGGTCGCGTGGCGCTCCATCACTTCCCTCGGAACCGTGCGAACACGTCGAGCAGCTCGTCGATCTTCTGCTGGCGCTCGCTCTTCGATCCGGTGCGCAGCGCGTCGGCGACGCACGACTCGATGTGCCGGCCGAGCAGAAGCTTCTCGACCTGCTCGAGCGCGCCCTGGACCGCGGAGACCTGGAGCAGGATGTCGACGCAGTACGCCTCGCCGTCGATCATGCGCTGGAGACCCTGCACCTGTCCTTCGATCCGGCGCAGGCGGCCGAGCACTTTGGTCTTCGTCTCCTCGTTGATCATCCTATACCCCCTGGGGGTAGTATCGTCCCGGTCGGTGGCGCTGTCAACCGACGGACGCCCGGGGGGATGGGCTCGAGGCTCAGACGTCGAACAGGGATGGCTGCTCGGCGGCGGACACCCGGCGGCGGGCACCGGCACTGGCCTTGGCGCCCTTCCGGCCGGCCTTCGGCTTCGGCGGCTGCGGCCTGGGCAGCTTCCATCCCTTCTGATAAGCGATGCGGTCGCCCTGCTTGATCACGAGCAGGTCGACGAGGCGCGCCAGCGGATTGGACAGGAGCGAGAGATATTTTTCCCAGTAGCGCGGCGAATGGGCCAGGGTCCGCATCTGGTCGAGCGCCAAAGACAGCGCCGTGCGGTCGCCACGCTTCGCGGCGAGCTTCAGATCACCGACCAGCCTGGCCTGGCTGATTCGTGACGGCCGCTGGCGGGCCATCAGCGGCTCACTGCGGCGCGCCCCCGCGGAGCCTCACCTCGTAGCCCTCACGCTCGGCGAAGTTCGGCTGGAGCGTGATCTTGCGATCGACGGCTCGCGCGAGCCGCTCGAGCCCCTCCTGGCCGTCGCCTTCGAAGTATCGGGCCAGGTCGGGATGGACGCGGAGCACCACCTCGCGGCCGTTGACGTCTCCGGCGGTGGCGGCCTTGGCTTGAACGTGGCGGAATATCTCGGCGGCGATCGTCGCGTCGGACTTCGTGATGCCGCTCCCCTTGCACGTCGGGCACGTCACCGAGAGCAGGGAGCGCAGATCCTGGCGCACGCGCTTGCGCGTCATCTCGACCAGTCCGAGCTCGGAGATCTCGAGCACGTTCGTGCGCGCCTTGTCCTCGGCCAGCGCGCGCTTGAGCGCGCGGTAGACCTGCTCCCGGTGCTCTGCCGACTCCATGTCGATGAAGTCGATGATGATGATCCCCCCGAGATCGCGCAAGCGGATCTGGCGCACGACCTCGCCCACCGCTTCGAGGTTGATCTTGAGCACGGTCTGCTCGAAATCGCGCTTGCCGACGTACTTGCCCGTGTTCACGTCGATCGAGACGAGCGCTTCGGTATGATCGATGACGATGTAGCCGCCGGACTTGAGCCACACCCGCCGCCGCAACGCCTTCTCGATGTCCTTCTCGATACCGAGCGCCTCGAAGATCGGCGTCGGCTCCTCCCACAACCGCACCCGTTCGCGGAGCGCGGGGACGAGGGCCTCGACGTACCCGGCGCACTTGTCGTAGACCTCGCGCGAGTCGACGACGAACTCGTCCACCTCCGGCGAGAAGAGATCGCGCACGACCCGGAAGGTGAGGTCGCCCTCCTCGTGCAGGACCGCCGGGGCCGCCGCTTGCTCGAAGCGCGACTGGACCTGCGCCCACAGCCTGGTCAGGAACTCCACGTCGGCGGCGAACTCGCCCTCCGTCTTGCCCTCGGCGTTCGTCCTCAAGATGAAGCCGCCCGGCGGCAGATTCACGGCGCGTAGCGCGGCGCGGAGGCGCTCACGCTCGCGGTCGTCGCGGATGCGGCGCGAGACACCGATGTGGCGCGCCTGCGGCATGTAGACCAGGTAGCGGCCGGGCAGCGAGATGAAGGACGTGATCCGCGCGCCCTTGGTCCCGAGCGATTCTTTCGAGACCTGCACCAGCACGGTCTGGTTCTTGTGCAGGAGCTCCTCGATCGGCGCGGTCTCGCGGCGCGGCTCGAGCTCCTCGACGTCGAGGTCGACGTCCGCGTCGCCTTCTTCATCGCCGGCAGCCAGCATCTGGCCGGCGACCTCGCCGAGGTTGGTGGTGTAGTCGCCGGCGTAGAGAAAGGCGTCCTTGGTGAGGCCGATGTCGACGAACGCCGCCTGCATCCCCGGCAGGACGTTCGTCACGACACCCTTGTAGACGCTCCCCACGATCGAGCGGTGCCGATGCCGCTCGAGGTACAGCTCGGTGAGGAGATTACCCTCCTGGACTCCGACTCGGGTTTCGGTGAGGCCCGCATTGACGACGATCCGTTTGCGCACGGCAGCACCTCGTCGACACGGTGACCCGCGTCATACCTCCGCGTCCTCCGTGTCTCATTGGAACTGCCGCATTCGTACCGAGAGGAGGAGGCCAATCGTCATGAACGAGGCGACCATCGAGGAGCCGCCGTAACTCATCAGCGGCAGCGGAATCCCGACGACGGGGAGAAGCCCGGTCACCATCCCGATGTTGATCAAGACCTGCGCCGCAAACAGCGACGTGGCGCCCAGCGCCACGAGCCGACCGACCGGCTCGCGCGCGGTCGCCGCGATGTCGAAGCCCCGCAGGAGGAGCAAGACATAGCACAGCAGCAGGACCAGACAGCCGACGAACCCCCACATCTCGGCGAATACGGCGAAAATGAAGTCCGTGTGGCGCTCCGGCAGGAAGGCGAGCCGGCTCTGCGTGGCGCCGGCGATACCCTTCCCGAGGAGCTGACCTGAACCGATTGCGATCTTGGCCTGGATG
>CAYVHH010000512.1:0-6000 GCA_964450175.1 uncultured bacterium
CAGTGATTCTTAAGCTGCGCAGCCCCGTGATCGCCCGAGCGGCAACTCAACGCATCCCGCGAACGGTCAAAACCGGGCACCGCGCCAGCGCGAGCACGCGCGCCGCAACGCTCCCCATGAAGAACCGCCCCACGCCGCTCCGGCCGTGGGTCCCCATCACGATGAGATCGGCCCTCCGATGGCGGGCCTCCCGGATGATTTCCTCGGCCGCGATCCCCTCGACCACGGCCGCGCCCGCCCGGACGCCCGCCTTCCTCGCCTTGGCGAGGAGCGGCTGGAGCCGTCGCTGAGCGTCGCGGCGGCCTGCGGCCACCAGCGTCTGATAGGTCTTCGCCGTCATGAAGCTGTCCTCGAGGAGTACGACCGGGGGCATGACGACGTGCACCAGCCGGAGCTCGACGCGTTCGCGCTTTGCGAACTCGAGCGCCTCTCTGAAGGCGTGGCCCGAGGCTTTCGAAAAGTCAGTGGGATGCAGAACTCGACGAAAGAGTTTCATGTCACGCCTCCATTCCGGGAGCCGCTGCTTCCCACCACAAACGCCCTGGCTGTCACCACGGTCGACAGCTATTTCGTCTGAGGCGTCGCCCTGGCCTTCGTCAGCGATCGGAGGTAGGCCGACATGTCAGCGAGCTCCTGGCCTTTGAGGGTAGGCAGCTTCATACCCTGCTTCTGAGCCTGGTCCTCCATCGCTCGGCTGTTGTTCCACATCGCCGCGACCAGGGCGGTCGGCGAGCCGACGACGCTCGACGTCGCGAAGTCTCCGGCAACCTTTCCACCTTTTCCGCCGACCGAGTGGCAGGCGAGACAACCTTTGGTCTGCAGGAGTCGTTGCCCGCCAGCGCTGCTACCCGCGGCCGGGTCGAAATAGTGGGAGGTGTAGAGATAGGCGACGATGTCCGCCATCTCCTGCCCGGTGAGCTGCGGCACCTCGATGCCCCGTTCCTTCATCCGGGCCCACATCACGGGCCCGTGATTCCACATGAGACCCGCGAACTGCGTGAGGCTGATGTGATGGGCGCGGCCAAGCCCAGGGCCGACCTTCCCTCCCTTGCCCCCAATGGTGTGGCACGCCGCACACTGCTTATCGCCGAACAGCTGTTCGCCACGCTCCGGTGTGCCGGGAACAATCTGCGCGCTATCGCCGCCAGGGTCCTTGGCGGTCGCGGTGATGTACGCGATGATGTCCACCAGCTCGTTGCGCTTGAAGGTCGGCCGTTCGATCCCCTTCGCTTGCATCGTCTCGGCCATACGGGACCCGTGGTTCCACATCCTCGCCGCGACCAGCACGGCCGAGTTCGACCGTTTGAGGAAATCGAGCGCCGGGCCGACGTTGCCTCCCTTGCCTCCGACCGAGTGACACTGCACGCATCGCTTCCCCGTGAACAGCCGTTCTCCTGTCGTCGCGTTGCCCTGCTCGTCGCTGTACTGCGCGGTGAATATGAATGCGAGCACGTTCGAGACCTCCAGCGGCGTGAGGGTCGGCCGCTCGATGCCCACCTCGCGCATCTTCGTGCCCATCAAGGGCAGGTGGTTCCACATCGCCGCGCCCAGCTCGAAGAACCCCGTGCCACTCTGGATGCGCGCCAGGTCCGGAGCCGCCCGTCCCTCGCTGCCGCTGCGGACCCCGTGGCACTGGCCGCACCCCTTCTTCACGTACACATCCCAGCCCGCAAGCAGCGCCCAGTCGGGCGCGAACGGTAACGGCGGTTGCTGTGGAGGGGGCTGCTGCGCCCACGACGACGAGAGCGAGAAAAGAACGAGACAGCCTACCGTGGCCACGCGGCGAGCGCACCGCTTCAGTCGACGCATTCAGGAACTCTCCTCATGATCCTCTCAGTCGCTCCGTTCCGGCCGACTACTCTAGCAGCGACTCGCCTGTCACCGAACTCGTTGTGGGGCCCGCGCCTCAGCGCGCCATTCGCGGCTCGTGGGCGCATCGGCGACACGGTCTCAGGACAGTGCGCGCAGCCACGCGCCGATCACGAACGCAAGAACGGCCATGGCGAGTGCCCACTGCGTCAGCGGGTGCAGAGGCCTCCGCAACGCAGGCACGGCGGCCACGCCGAGACCGCCACCGACCAGGAGGCCGAATAGGTGGGCGAGGAGGTCAGCGTCCGGGCTCGTGCCAAGGAGAGCGAGCAGGGCGAGACTCGCCGCGACAACTACCCATCGCTTGCGCGCAGGTGGGCGTTCTCCACGGGACATGCCCCGCGCGGCCGCGAGGATTCCGATGGCACCGAACATCGCTGTCGAGGCTCCCACCGAGTCGTGGCGAGTGCCGTAGGCGACAGCGGTGAGGGCGTTGCCGCCGGTGCCGGCCAGCAGAACCAGCCAGAGGCCCAGACCCGGGCCGAACTCGTAGCTTGCCGCCCCGACAAGCACGACGCTCGCTGCCGCGTTGCCGACCACGTGGGGCGCGTCGGCGTGAAGCGTTAGCGCGGTGACGGTTCGCCACCACTCCCCGGCGACAATGCGCTCGGCGTCGGCACCGCCGCGCTCGAACCAGGCGCTGCGGTTGGCCCGCATTCCGGTGACGGCAAAAAACCCGATCAGCAGGAGGCCGACGGCGACACCGACCGCGGCCGCGCCACGAACGGACGCCACCGAAGCACCGCGTGCTCTCGTCGTGTCAGCAATGCTCTCCCGGTCATAGGCGTCGAGGGTCTCGCGGGCAGCATCTGCGTCGCGGACAGCCACGATGAGCGCCCAGCCATCGAGCCGGGGGCGGAGCCGATGCGGAATGCCGCCGGCCGCGAGCACCGTGGCCCACTCGTCAACCCGGTGGCGGTCAGGCGTTACGCGGACAGCAATTCCAGCGAGATCCTCCATCAGCCGGCGATGATCGACGTCGCCGCAATGGAGTCTAACGCAATGAGCCCCGCTGGGCCCGGAGTGTCATTCCTTACCGGCGCTCGAGCGGCGCTGGCGTCGAGGAGCGCAAGCGTCCCAGCCGCGCCATACGTTCGCCACGCTGGCGCTCTCTGCGGGCGAGGCCATCGGCAGGGTGTCCAAGCAGATAGAAGAACGGCAGAAGCTACGGTAGAAACTCGAAGAGGTTACGGGCCCGATGTCCCGTAACCCCTCGGCGAGTTTATGGAGCGGCCGACCGGATTCGAACCGGCGACGTCCAGCTTGGGAAGCTGGCATTCTGCCACTGAATTACGGCCGCCCGGCGACTCCTATCTTACACCGACAGCGTGCGCGCTATTTCCCGTCCTTGAGCGACATGTTGTACGCCTGCAGCACCTCGTCGCTGCGCGCCTTCCAGTTGAGGCGCTTGGCGACGCCGTAGAGATCGATCTGCTGGTAGAGCGGCACCGCCGGCATCTCCTCGACCCAGAGCCGGTTGATCCGGTGATACTGCTCGAGGCGCTTCTTGTCGTCCATGATCGTCTGCGCCTCGTCGATCATGTGGTTGAAGTCCTCGTTGAGCCAGTTCACGAAGATGCCGGGTGACCGGAAGAGCGGGACGTAGACGGTCTCGGCATCCATCGTGCCGGTCCCCCAGCCGATCAGCCACACCGGCCCCGCCTTGTGCACGTAGACCATGTTGTTCAGATACGTCACGAAGTCGTAGGTACGGAGCGTGGTCTTGATCCCCGCCTTGGTCAGCTGGCCGCTGACCGCTTCGGCCACCTCGGCGTCGCGCACGTACCGGCCGCGCGGGCCGTGCAGGGTGATCTCGATGCCGTTCGCGAAGCCGGCGTCGGCCAGGAGCTTCTTGGCCTTGGCGACGTCCTGCTTGATGGGCTGGAGCTTCGGGTCGAAGCCGAAGTGCATCGAGGGCAGCATGGTCGCCACGCGCACACCCTTGCCGTCGAGCACGGTCTTGATGATCTCGTCGGCGTCGATCGCGTAGGCGATCGCCTGGCGGACCCGCTTGTCGGCGGTCGGCCCGTTGTAGGGACCGGTCGCCTTGTGCTGCGCGTCCATCTGATGCGAGTAGATCATGAGCTGGATCGTCCGGATCGACGGCGCCGTCGACAGGAACAGCTTCGGATGCTTGTCGATGATCGCGCCGAGGTGCGGCGGGATGTTCACCGCCAGGTCGATCTCGCCGTTCTGCAGCGCGGCCACGCGCACCGCGTCGTCCGGGATCGGGCGGAACACCACGGTCTTGATGTTCGGCGCCCCGCGCCAGTAGGCGTCGTTGGCCTCGAGGACGATCTCCTCGTCCTTGGACCAGCGGACGAACTTGTACGGACCGGTGCCGATCGGCTTCTTCGAGAGATCGGCGGTGTCCTTGCCGGCCGACTCCTTGGGCGGAAGCATCCCGCTCTGCGTGAAGGTCATCACGGAGGTGAAGGTGGGCCAGGGCTTCTTGGTGTGCACGCGGATCGTGTACGGGTCCACGATCTCGACGCGCTCGATGGGGCCGAAGAAGGCGGCGCCGCGCAGCTTGCCCTGCCCTTGCGCGAGTCGCTCGAGCGTGAACTTCGCCGACTCGGCGTTGAACTCTTCGCCGTTGTGGAACTTCACACCCTTGCGGAGCTTCACCTCCCACGCCGAGGGCGGGATGAATTTCGGCATCTCGGTGGCGAGGCTCGGAACGATCTTCAGATTCGGGTCACGCTCGTAGAGCGTGTCGAGGATGTGCCGCCCGACGTTCGACGCCGGGCTCTCCGACTGGTTCGCCATGTCGAGCGTCGTCGGATCGACGCCCTGAGCGATGATGACCTTCCCGGCCGGCGCCGCGCCGGCTGCGATCGGCAGCAGCACGACCACGACGGCTACCACGATTTTCCACGCGCTCATCTCGAGCCTCCTCCGGAGCCTCTCGAACGAGAGGTCAAGATCCTCAAGGTCCCGCTACTCTAGGGGTTCGCTCGCGGGCGAGTCAAGGTACGCGAGCGCCTCCTCGCGCGTGCTCACGAGCCCGAGGCTCTGGGCCTCCCGCGCCCGCTCCAGCAGGCGGCCGACCTCGGGGCCGGGCGCAATGCCGAAGCGCGCCATGACATCCTCGCCCCTCACCAGCGGCGCCGCCTCCACGCCGGCCCGCGCCGTCTCCTCCCATCCCCGCAGGAGGTCTCGCACAAGGGACGCCCGGCGCCAGATCGCGAGCGGCGAGACGCCGGTCACCGCGGCGGCGTCCACCAGGCTCAGCAGCAGCAGATCGCGCGTGTCCTCGCCGAGATCGCGGAAGAAGCGATACCGCGCGCGCGGCGTCACCCGGCCGGCCGCCGCCAGGTGTCCGGGACGCAGATGATGGCGGACGAGCTTCTCCAGGACGCCGCGGGCCCGTGCCGGCAGCCGTAGACGCTCGGCGATGTGGCGCGCGCGCGCGGCGCCCAGCACGTCGTGCTCGAAGAACCGGATACGGCCGTCGATCAGCCGACGCGTCTCGGGCTTGGAGACGTCGTGGAGCAGCGCGGCCAGCTTGAGGACCTGCGCTCGCCGAACGCCGCCGCCGAGCTCTTCGGTCACGTGCGCGGCCAGCTCGTCGCCAAACGGCGAGAGCGCGCGAAGACGCTCCAGCACGGTGTCGGCGCCGGCGACCGCTCGCAGGGAGTGCTCGAGCACCGGGAACCGGTGCGGCGCCGGCTGCGTCGAGCCCCGCATCGGCTCGACTTCGGGCACGACGACGCGCAGCAGGCCGAGCGCGTCGAGCCGCCGCAGGGCGCGCGCGGCCCGCGGGAGCGCCAGCATCGCCAGCAGCTCGTCGCGCACGCGCTCCGCGGCGACTCCGTCCAGCGCCGGCGCCGCGAGGCGGATCGCGCGCGCGGTCTCGTCGCTCAGCCGGAATCCCAGCGCCGCCTCGAGACGGACGCCACGAAGGGTGCGGAGGGGATCCTCGGCCAGCACGCGGGGATCGTGGGCCCGAAGGCGCCGCGCCCGCAGATCGGCGAGCCCGCCGGTCGGATCGACGATCGGGGCGCGGCCCCGACTCAAGAGCTCGCGCAGCGGGACCGCCAGCGCGTTCACGGTGAAATCACGGGCCGCCAGGTCGCCTTCGAGTGTCGGGGCCCGCCAGTCGGTCACGTCGAGGCACATCGCGCGCGC
>CAYVHH010000513.1:0-14515 GCA_964450175.1 uncultured bacterium
CGTGATCGTCTACAAGCGCCTCGGCCGCGAGATCCCGTGGACGCAGGGACGTGATCGCTGGTGGCACGAGCTGATCGGGCAGGAATCGGACACGTGTTCGGCGCTGCCCGGGGCGTTCGATCGTCCGTGCCTGATCATCTACACTTCGGGCACGACCGGCCGGCCGAAGGGCGCGGTGCTCACGCAGGGCGGCTTCCTGCTCAAGTGCGCGCACGACTTCGGCTACCTGATGGACGTGGGCCCGGGCGACCGGCTCTTCTGGCTGACGGATCTCGGCTGGCTCATGGGCCCGATGCTCATCACGGCGGGGCTCTTTCACGGCGGCACGGCTGTCCTCTTCGAGGGCGTGCCCGATTTCCCGCGGCCCGATCGTCTCTGGTCGCTGGTCGAGCGGCACAAGATCACGGTCATGGGACTCTCGCCGACGGCCGTCCGCGCGCTCATGCCCCACGGCGCCGAGCACGTGCACGCGCACGAGCTCGGCTCGCTCAGGGTGCTCGGCTCGACCGGCGAGCCCTGGAATCCCGAGCCGTACCGCTGGCTCTTCGAGAACGCGGGCAAGGCGCGCATCCCGATCATCAACTACACGGGCGGCACCGAGATCTCCGGCGGAATCTTGAGCTCGTTCCCGATCGCGCCGATCAAGCCGTGCTCGTTCACCGGGCCGATCCCGGGCATGGCGGCCGACTGCTTCGGCGACGACGGGCGGCCCGTGCGCGGACAGGTGGGCGAGCTGGTCGTGACGGCTCCGTGGCCGGGGATGACGCAGGGCTTCTGGAAAGATCCGCAGCGCTACGAGGAGACGTACTGGTCGCGCTGGCCGAACGTGTGGGTCCACGGCGACTGGGCCTACGTCGACGAGGACGGCTTCTGGTTCATCCAGGGACGCTCGGACGACACCTTGAAGATCGCCGGCAAGCGGCTGGGCCCGGCGGAAGTCGAGTCGGTGCTGGTTTCGCACGAGGCCGTCGCCGAGGCAGGCGTCGTCGGCGTGCCGCACGAGGTGAAGGGCGAGGCCATCGTCTGCTTCGTCGTGCTGCGCCCGAGCCATCAGGCCTCCGAGCCGCTACGCAGCCAGCTCTCGGATCTGATCGCGCGGCAGATGGGCAAGGCGCTCAAGCCCGAGCGCGTGCTGTTCACGAAGGATCTGCCGAAGACACGCAGTGCCAAGATCATGCGGCGCGTGATTCGCGCGACCTATCTGGGCAAGGAGCCGGGCGACCTCTCCTCGCTCGAGAATCCCAACGCCGTCAAGGCCATCACCGAGGCCTCGTGAGGACACCATGCTGAGCCGTGAAGACAACGAGCTGCTGACGCGGACCGGAGCGGGCACGCCGATGGGTGCCTTGATCAGGCAGTACTGGATCCCGGTGGTGACCTCGGGCGAGCTGGTCGCGGGCGGCCGGGTGAAACGCGTGAAGCTGCTCGGCGAGCGCCTGATCGCGTTTCGCGCCAAGAGCGGCCGGCCCGGGCTGATCGGCGAGTTCTGTCCGCACCGGCTGGCCTCGCTCTACTTCGGCCGCGTCGAGGACGCGGGGATGCGCTGTGTGTATCACGGCTGGCAGTTCGGCATGGACGGCCGGTGCCTGGAGATGCCGAACGAGCCCGGCGGCGGCTTCTGCGCGAAGATCCGCCACGTCGGGTACCCGTGCGAGGAGCGCGGCGGCATGATCTGGGTGTACATGGGGCCGCAGAGCCCGCCGCCGCCGATGCCGCACCTGGAGTGGACGCTACTGCCGGACTCGCACAGCTTCGCGTCCAAGCGCGTTCAGGAGTGCAACTGGTTCCAGGCGATGGAGGGCGGCATCGACTCGAGCCACATCTCGTTCCTGCACGCTCCGCTCGACCACGCCGACGCGGAAGTCACGCGCGAGCTCGACGCGGCGAGCTTCGGCGTCGGCTCGGCGGTGCAGACGGCCGACCGGGCGCCGCGCTTCGACGTGGTCGACACCGACTACGGTGTGCTGATCGGCGCGCAGCGGTCGCGTCCGGACGGCAAGCACCTCTGGCGCGTCACCCAGTTCCTGATGCCGTTCTATACGATGCCGCCGACCGACCTCGACGAGAAGATCACGCAGTCGCACATCTGGGTGCCGATGGACGACGCCAACGTCATCAACTGGATGGTCACCTGGCACCCCGACCGCCCGTTGACACGCGAGGAGATCGACCTCAACGTCGCCGGCCGCGGCGCGCACGTGTGCGACTATCTGCCCCCGAGCTCCGAGCCGTACGGCGACATCCGCACGTCGGCGAATCGCGACAACGATTACGGCATGGACTGGGACGCGCATCGTACGCGCATGTTCTGCGGCATTCCCGGGTTCGGCGTGCAGGATCAGGCGATCCAGGAGAGTCAGGGGGACATCGTCGACCGGGCGCTCGAGCATCTCGGCACCAGCGACACCGCCATCATCCACGTGCGCCGACGCCTCATGAACGCGGCGCGCGCGCTGCGCGATCGAGGCACGCCCGCTCCGGGGCGCGATCCCGAGTCGTTTCACGTGCGCTCGGCGTCGGTCGTGCTGTCGCCCGGCGCCAAGTGGGTGGAGGGCGCTCTGCCGCGGGTGATGGCCACACCCGGCCGCCAGCTCACGCTCGTCTAGCGGCTCGCGTGCCCGCTCCGAGCCGGTGGTATACTCCGGCCTGACGTCGTGGGGGGAGGATTCCTGAGAACCGGGTGCGGCCCGGGACCCCTCGAACCTGCACTGGGTAATGCCAGCGAAGGGAACACGGCGACGAGAGCGGCCGCACCCGTCAAGGGGACGCGGCCGTTTTGTTTATGAAGATCGTGGTCAACGGAAAAGACCTGGAAGTCGCCGATGGCCTGAACGTGGAGGGGCTGCTCGCGCACCTCAACGTCAAGCGCCAGTACACCGCGGTGGCGGTGAACCGCGAGGTCACGCCGAAGAGCGCCTACGCGGCGACCGTGCTGCGCGACGGCGACCGGGTCGAGATCGTCAGACCGATGGGCGGCGGATAGCGCAGGGGAGGTCGAGCCATGAGCGACACGAATCTGGTCATCGGGGGCAAGGAATTCTCGTCGCGACTGATCGTCGGAACGGGAAAGTACGCGTCGATGGACGTCATGAAGCGGGCGCACGAGGCGTCGGGCGCTCAGATCGTCACGGTGGCGCTGCGTCGAGTCAGCCTCCCGTCGGGCGAATCGATCCTCGACCACCTGGACACCACGCGCTATACGCTCTTGCCGAATACCGCAGGCTGCTATACCGCGGACGAAGCGATCCGTACGTGCTACCTGGCGCGCGAAGCCGGCCTCGGCGAGATGGTCAAGCTCGAGGTGATCGGTGATCCGCGCACGCTGTTCCCGGACGTGTTCGGTCTGCTCGAGGCGACGAAGACGCTCGCGCGCGAGGGCTTCACGGTGATGCCCTACACGAACGACGATCCGGTGATGGCGAAGAAGCTCGAGGACGCGGGCGCGGCCGTCGTCATGCCGCTGGGCGCGCCGATCGGCTCCGGCCTCGGCATCCGCAATCCGTACAACATCAAGATCATTCTCGAGTCGGTCAGCGTGCCCGTCATCGTGGACGCGGGGGTGGGCACCGCCTCGGACGCCGCCATCGCGATGGAGCTCGGCTGCGAGGGCGTGCTCATGAACACGGCGATCTCGGGCGCCCAGGACCCGGTCGACATGGCCCGCGCCATGCGGCTCGGCGTCGAGGCCGGGCGCCTGGCGTTCAGGGCCGGTCGGATCGGCAAGAAGCTCTACGCCACCGCGTCCTCGCCGCTCGAGGGCGTTCCCGATTGGACGAGCTGAAGCTCTGTCTCGTCACTGACCGCACGCAGACGCACGGCCGCGACCTGACCGCGGTCGTGGGCGAGTGCCTGGCGGCGGGCTTGCCCGCCGTCCAGGTCCGCGAGAAGGATCTCGGCGCGGCCGATCTGGCCTTCCTCTGTCGGCGCATCCGCGCGCTGACGCAAGACCGGCAGGCGCTGCTGATCGTCAACGACCGGGTCGACGTCGCGCTCGCGGTCGGCGCCGACGCGGTGCAGCGCACGTCGACCTCGCTCCCGATCCAGGACATCCGCGCGATCGCCGACAAGCGTCTCCGGATCGGCGTGTCCACGCACTCCCTCGACGAGGCGGTGGAGGCCGAGCTGAAGGGCGCCGACTGGGTCGTGTTCGGGCCGGTCTACGACACGCCGTCGAAGCGCCCGTACGGGCCGCCGCAGGGGCTCGAACGGCTGATGCGGGTCGCGGCGACCGTGCGCCTCCCGGTGATCGCGATCGGCGGGATCACCCCGGAGCGCGTGCGCGAAGTGCTGGGGGCGGGCGCGCGCGGTGTCGCGGTGATCTCGGGGATCATCGCCGCCGAGTCTCCGGCCGACGCGACCCGTCGCTTCCTCGATGCGCTGAACCGCGGCGCGTGAAGGTCCTGATCGTCGGCGGCGGGATCATCGGCTGCGCCGCGGCCTATGAGCTCGCCAGGGCCGGGTGCCGGGTCACCGTCTTCGAGCGGGCCACCCCGGGCGCCGAAGCCTCGAGTGCCGCCGCGGGTCTGCTGGCGCCCATCGACGAGTCGACCGAGACGAATTTCGCTCGGCTCGCCCTCGCCAGCTGGCGCCTCTATCCCGACGTCGTCCGCGATCTCCAGGAGCGCACCGGCATCGACGTCGAGTACGTCACCCGCGGCACGATCTATCCCACGTCCGCGGCCCAGAAGTCGCGTGACGTCGCGCAATGGGCGGACCTCGAGGAGTTCGGCGTGGAGCGCTTGGACGGCGACGAGCTTCACCGGCGCGAGCCCGCCCTTTCCCCGAAGATCCGGCACGCGATCTTCGTCGAGGGCGACCATTGGCTGAACAACCAGCGGCTGGTGCTGGCGTACGCCCAGGCGGCGGTGTCGGCCGGAGTCGAGCTCCGGACGGGCTGCAACGTGTCACGGCTGATCGTCGAGAGCGGCCGAGCGCGCACGGTCGTCACCGAGGGCGAGCGAATCGACGGCGACGCGGTGCTGCTGGCCGCGGGTGCCTGGAGCAGCGAGCTGATGACCGCGCTGGGGGCGCCGCTGCGGATCGAGCCGCGACGCGGCCAGATGATCGCGCTCGCCCACGTGCCGTCGGTCGTCACGCACTGCGTGCACGGTGAGGTGTACCTGGTGCCGCGGCCGTCAGGGGAGCTCCTGATCGGGGCCACCGTGGAGCGCGCCGGATTTCAGCGCGCCGTCACCGCCGAGGGGATCGCCAGCCTGCTGCGAGCCGCGATCGAGCTCGTGCCGTCGCTCGGGGACCTGCCGATCGCGCGGACCTGGTGCGGGTTCAGGCCGTGGGCACCCGACAGCTTGCCCGTGCTCGGTCCGTGGCCCGGCGTCGAGGGGCTGTTCGTCGCCACCGGGCATTTTCGCAACGGGATCTTGCTGGCGCCGATCACCGCTCGCCTGATGACGGAATGGATCACCGGGCGCGAGCCGAGTCTGGCCGTGAAGGACTTCCGGCCCGGAAGATTTGTGTCTGGGGCGCGTCGGAACGGCTCGCTCGACTCGAGCGTCGGGGCTTGATCCGCCGCGGCACCGGCGGTCGATCGGCCGGCCGGCCCCCTGGGCCCTGACCTTATTCCGAAGCGCTAGACCGGCGAATATCGAGCATCGGGGACAGCGCGCCCCGCCCGGGCACTTCCTCGATCTGCGTGATCGCGTTCATGCGCGTGACGATGTCCTTGACCGTGTTCACACCATCGCGCGCGCGCGCCGCCCACTGAGCATCCTCGCTGTCGGCCGGAAGCCGGCGGGCGAGGATCGCGAGCCCGCCGGCCACGATCATGAGCGCGTTGTTGATCTCGTGCGCCGCCGCCCGCGCGAGCAGGTTCACCGCGCGCAGCTCGGCGGCGTCGCGCCGCGCCGCCTCCGCCGCCTGGGCGTTCACCACGTCGACGAAGAGCCGGGTGAAGCCGCCGACGCCGACCACGCTGACGAACAGGAGCGGCAGCCAGTCGCGCTTGAAGAGCTCCATGCCCCGAGCGCCCAGGAGCGCGAACGACGCAAACGTGATGAGGTAGACGGCGGCGCCCAGGGCGAAGCCGTGGCGGGAGCGCACCCCTCCCGATCGCCGCGCCCACACGAGCGCCAGGGTGGCGGCGCCGGCGGTGGCCAGGAGCCCCATCACACCGGCCGGGGCGCCCGCACCGCCGAGCCAGATTCGATAGGCGCAGGCGACCAGCGCGGCCGCCAGTCCCGCGCCGCCGCCCTCGACCAGGGTGACCAGCGCGATCGGGAGCGCGCGCGCGTCGACGAACGCGCCCGGGCCCACCTCGATCCGCGAGATCATCAGCGCGATCGTCAGCACTCCGAAGATGACGCCGGTCGCCAGGGTCCGCAGCCGGGGATCGAGGCGCCCGTGCGAGTCGAGCCACCGCCGAGCGTAGGAATAGAAGACGAGGCCCAGCACCACGATGCCCGCCGCCTCGATGACGTGGTGGATGTCGACGGAGAGCCGGAAGATGAGCGCGCGCAGAACGTCCATGTGCCCCTCTTGACCGAGCGGGTTCGGCTCCCGTCAGTATGCAGGCGCCGCACGGCCTGCGGCAGTAGAATGTCTGCCGGAAAGCCGTTTGATGCACGGAGAGGCGAGATGACCAAGGACGAGCTGAAGCAGCGGGTCTTCCAGGCGATCGACCAGCGGGGCGACGAGATCATCGGGCTCGGCGAGCAGATCCGGCGGCACCCCGAGCTCGGATTCAAGGAGATCAAGACCGCGCGCCTGGTCGAGGAAACCTTCAAGAAGCTCGGTCTGGCCCCACGGTCGGGTCTGGCGATGACGGGGGTGCGCGCCGACGTGGCCGGCCGTGCCGGTGAGGGGCCGACCTTCGCCGTGCTCGGCGAGCTCGATGCGCTGGTCGTCGCCGGCCACCCCGAAGGCGACCCGGCGACGGGGGCCGCGCACGCGTGCGGTCACAACGCGCAGATCGCGGGCATGCTCGGCGCGGCGATGGGTCTGCTCGACGCCAAGGCCTTCGACCAGCTCGCGGGCCGCGCGGCGTTCTTCTCGGTTCCCGCCGAGGAGTACGGAGACATCGAGTGGCGCGTGTCTCAGGCGCGCGCCGGAAAGCTCGAGTTCCTCGGCGGCAAGCCCGAGCTCCTGCGTCTCGGTCATTTCGACGACGTGGACCTGGCGATGATGATCCACACGACGTCGCGAGCCGAGGAAGGCAAGGCGGGTGTGCCCGCGTCGAACAACGGCTGCATCGTGAAGACCGTGCGCTACATCGGTCGCGCGGCCCACGCCGGCGGCGCGCCCCACATGGGGGTGAACGCGCTCTACGCGGCGCAGATCGGTCTCATGTCGATCAACGCCATCCGTGAGACGTTCCGCGACGAGGACACGATCCGCGTGCATCCGATCATCACGCACGGCGGCTCGCAGGTGAACGTCATCCCGGCCGAGGTGCGGATCGAGACGTACGTGCGCGGCAAGACGATGGAGGCGATCCTCGACGCCAACGTGAAGGTCGATCGGGCGCTGCGCGCCGGCGCCCTCGCGCTCGGCGCCAAGGTCGAGATCGAGACGATCCCGGGCTACATGCCGATGACGTGTGACCCGATCATGGCGCGCCACTTCCGTGACACCGTCACCGGCCTCTTCGGTGAAGAGCACTACCGGCAGATCGGTCACCGGACCGGATCGACCGACATGGGCGACCTCTCGCAGGTCATGCCCATCTTGCATCCCTACATCGGCGGCGCCAGGGGCACCGGGCACGGCGCCGACTTCGCCATCGTCGACAAGCCGCTCGCGTACCTCGGCCCCGCCAAGGCGCTGGCGGCGATGGTGGTCGACATGCTCTGGGACGGCGCCGCCGGCGCCCGCGAGGTGATGGCCAAGGCCACGCCGCCGATGACGCGCGCGAGCTACCTGGCCGCCCAGCGCGGCCTGGCGAAGCGCGAGACCTACGAGGGATAGGCCTCGCGCTCGCCCACGTCAGCCGTTCACGTCCAGGCCGAGGGCCAGGCGCCCGCTGTAGAGTAGCTGCGGCTTCTCCTGCAGCGGGTGGAAACGCGCCCCCTGCACGTCGCGGAACAGTCGCTCGAGCCCGAGAGCGCGGAAGAACGCGGCACCGCCGACGACCTCCATCGCCTTCTCGACCGTCCGAATCGCCGCCCGTCCGGCGAGCGTGCGACCGACGGCGACCGCGTTGGTCGTCTCCGCGCCTATCGTGCTGGTCGCGGCGGCGTCGATCATGTGCTGGAGCGCCATCCGCGCCGTGGCCAGCTCGTTGTCCATCTCACCGACGAGCGTCTGGACATTCGGGTCCTTGGCCTTTTTCGAGGCCTCGCGCAGCGCGAGATCTCGCGCGTGCTCCGCCACCCCGACGTAGACCGAGTAGACGAGCGGGAAGGCGATCGTGTAGATCGTGTGGAACGCGGGGCTCCACACCCCGGGCGCCCGACGAACACCGACGGCGGAATCCGGGACGAAGACCTCGTCCAGCACGATGTCGTTCGATCCGGTCGCGCGCATGCCGAGCGTGCGCCAGTTGTCGAGGATCTGAACGCCCGGGGCGTCGAGCGGAACGGGAAAATGCAAGACCGTGGGCCCGTGCTGTGGGTCGTCGAAGACCGCCATGGTCATCAGCAGTGAGCCGGCCGGCGAGCCGCTCGCGAAGATCTTGCGGCCGGTGATCCGATAGCCCCCCTCGACCTTTCGGGCGGTCCCGCTGCCGGCCAGGAAGTCCGACCCGCCGGTCGAGACGAGAATGAGCTCTTCGGTCGCGACGCGGCGGAGAAATGGATCGACCGGCGCCCTCTCGTGACGCCAGCGCCACGCGGGAGCGGCCACCAGGTGGGTGTGCATCGAAAGCGCCAGCGCCGTCGAGCTGCAGTAGTGCGCGAACGATCTCAGCATCGAGCAAAGCTCAGGGTGAGACGCGCCGCCGCCGCCGAGCTCTGCTGGCACTCCGGCCGAAAAGACCCGGTGCGTCCGGAGCTCGTCGTAGTTTGCCGCGACGAAGGTGTCGTTGGCGTCGTGCGTGGCGGCGCGCTCGGCGAACCGTGGCCCCAGCTCATTTGCCACCGCGACCCAGTCCGTCCTCCGTCCACGATCGGTCGGGGATGAAATTGCGATTGCCATTGTGATGTCCTCCTCCGTGGACCATGGCAGCCTCCGGAGAGGACGCCAAGCCCAAAAAATGGACTTGCCGGGTCGACCGCAGACTTCTAGAGTCAGGTCACGATGCGCGGCTACGGACAGTTCTGCCCGGTCGCGGTGGCGAGCGAGGTCTTCGCCGAGCGGTGGACCCCGCTGATCCTGCGCGAGATGTTCTGCGGCAGCCGGCGCTTCAATGATCTACGGCGCGGCATGCCCCTGATCTCGCGCTCGCTGCTCGCCCAGCGCTTGCAGACGCTCGAGGACACGGGCGTGATCGAGAGCATCCCGCTCAAGACCGGACGGGGGCGCGAGTATCGGTTGACGCCGGCCGGCGAGGAGTTCCGGGCCGTCATCGACCGGCTCGGCGAGTGGGGCCAGCGCTGGATCCACGGGCGACTGAGCCTGGAGAACCTGGACCCCGGGCTTCTCATGTGGGACATCCACCGGCGGATCGCGGTCGAGCGTCTTCCCGCCGAGCGCGTCGTCACGCGCTTCGATTTTCGAGGCATCCCGGCCGGGTATCGGGGCGCTCAGACCCTGTGGCTCGTCCTCCAGCGGCCTGAGGTCGACCTGTGTGTGCGAGATCCGGGCTTCGAATCCGACCTGATCGTCACCGCGGACCTGAAGGCGATGACGAAGGTCTGGCTCGGGGATCTGAGCTTCAGCGCGGCGCTACGCGCCCGCGCCGTCGTGGTGCACGGGCCTCCGAAATGGGCTCGGGCATTTCCAGGATGGCTGCTGCTGAGCGGATTCGCGGGGGTCGAGCGGCCTCCGCGTGCTCTGGCGACCTGAGCATGTACGGCGAGAGTGCTGTGGAGTTCCCGCGCCGTGTCGTCTGCCTGACCGCCGAGACGGCGGAGATCGCATGTCTTCTCGGCGCCGGCGACCGGGTCGTCGGCGTCCCGGGCACCGCGCGGCGTCCGGAAGCCGCGCGCGAGAAGGCCCGCGTCGGCGGCTTCACGACGTTCAAGCTGGAGCGGATCGTCGCGCTGGAGCCGGATCTGGTCCTGGCCTTCTCCGATCTTCAGCGCGATGTCGTCCGCGATTTGATCGGGGCCGGCGTGACCGTGCTCTGCACCAACCAGCGCTCATTCGACGAGATCCTGGAAACGATTCTGCTCATCGGCGGCGCGCTGGGGTGCGAGCGGGCCGCCCGCGATCTGATCAGGGATCTGCGGGACGAGATCCGCCAGGTGCGCGAATACTCGGCGTCGTGGCCCGATCGCCCGCGCGTCTACTTCGAGGAGTGGATGGACCCGATGATCGCGGGCATCCGCTGGGTGTCCGAGGCCATCGAGATCGCCGGCGGGCGCGACGTGTTCGCCGAGCTCTCCGACAAGCCCGCGGCCCCGGACCGGATCGTCACGTCCGAGGCCGTCATCGCGCGTGACCCTCAGATCATCCTCGCTTCGTGGTGCGGCAAGCCGGTCGACGCGAGCCAGATCGTGAGCCGGCCGGGATGGATGCACATCGCGGCGGTGAAGAACAACCAAATTCACGAAATCGACGGCGCCGACATCCTGTCTCCCGGACCGTCGCTCGTCCACGGGGTCAGGCGCATTCACGAGATAATTCAAACCTTTCAAGCGACTGGTTAGCTTCGTGCCGCCGGTCTCGAGCTTCACCCGACAGGTAGAATGAAGATGTAGGAAAGACGAATCCAAAAAGCTTGGGGCGCTGAGGGTCGCACGATAGGATTGGCCCTCACGACGGCCCTGGAGGCCGAACCGCCAATGACAGATCTGGCCCGCACCCGTCCGGAGAGTTTTTTTTCTGACCGATTCAGCGTCACCTCCGATCTCATGGAGCGCGTCCTCGGCGGCAACCTGCTCGGCCGGGTCGACGACGCCGACATCTACCTCGAGTACCGCATCAACGAAGACCTGGTTCTCGAGGAGGGCGCGGTCAAGAAGGCCTCGCGCCATGTGAGTCAGGGCGCAGGGGTCCGGGCCCAGTCGGGCACCCGGACGGGCTACGCCCACACGGACGAGATCTCGATCAAGAACCTCGAGGAAGCCGCGCGCCAGGCGCGGGCGATCGCCGACCGCAGCGCGTCGTCCGGGAATCTGGCGCTGCCGGGCCGGGGCCGGCCGCACGATCTCTACACCTTGGCCGAACCGCCGATCGCCGCCGCGCTCGCGCGCAAGCTCGACCTGCTGCGAAAGATCGACGCCGAGACGCGCGCGGCCGATCCGCGCATCAAGCAGGTCATCGCGTCGATCGCGAGCGAAGAAGTCATCATGCTGATCGCGACGGCGTCGGGCTGGACGGTCGGCGACATCCGCCCGCTCACTCGGCTCAACGTCACCGCGATCGCCGAGGACGGCGCCAAGCGCGAGATCGGCTCGTACGGCGGCGGCGGGCGCGTGACCTTCGACTTCTTCCTGCAGGAAGAGCGCTGGCGCCGGTTCGCCGGGGAAGCGGCGCGCCAGGCCGTGCTCAAGCTGAACGCGGTGGATGCGCCGGCCGGGTCGATGACGGTCGTGTTCGGACCGGGCTGGCCCGGCATTCTCCTGCACGAGGCGATCGGTCACGGCCTCGAGGGGGACTTCAATCGCAAGGGCACCTCCGCCTTCGCCGGCCGCATGGGCCAGAAGGTCGCCTCCGAGCTGGTGACGGTCGTCGACGACGGGACGATCGCGAATCGCCGCGGCTCGCTCAACGTCGACGACGAGGGCACGCCGACGGGCCGGACGGTGCTGATCGAGAACGGGATCCTTACCGGCTACATGCAGGACCGGCTCAACGCCCGGCTCATGGGCATGAAGCCGACCGGCAACGGACGCCGCGAGTCGTACGCGTACGCGCCGATGCCGCGCATGACCAACACGTTCATGCTCGCCGGCCAGGACGATCCCGCGGAGATCCTGCGATCCGTCAAGCACGGCCTCTATGCCGTGGCCTTCGGCGGCGGCCAGGTGGACATCACGAACGGCAAGTTCGTGTTCTCGGCGAGCGAAGCCTACCTGGTCGAGGACGGACGGATCACCGCGCCGGTCAAGGGCGCGACCCTCATCGGCAACGGACCGGAGGCGCTCACGCGCGTGTCGCGGGTCGGGAACGACCTGAAGCTCGACGAAGGCGTCGGCACCTGCGGAAAGGACGGGCAATCGGTCCCAGTAGGCGTCGGGCTCCCGACGATCCGCATCGACGGCATCACCGTGGGAGGGACGGCGGTATGAAGCCAGCGAGCGTCGCTCTCAGAGTACCTGCGGCCCACCACGGGGCCCGTGGACGGGAAGCCGGGCTCGCGGAGCACCACGCGATGAATACGTCGTCTCGGAGCCGGCTCGCGCCTGTCTCAGGCCACCTTCGGTCCAAGCCGGCCTCGAGGACCCCGCTACAATGAACACCGATCTGCTCGTGTCGGTGCTCAAGCGTGCCGCCCAGCGCGGCGCGACGGCCGCCGACGGCTTCCTCGTCGAGGAGAGCCACTTCAGCGCCTCGGTGCGCATGCGCGAGATCGAGAACATCAATCACTCTCGCGAGCAGCGCCTGTCCCTGCGCGTGTTCGCGGGCCGTGCTTCCGCCGCCGCGTCGACGTCGGACCTGTCCCGAGAGTCGCTCGAGCGCGTCGTCGACGAGGCGACGGCGCTGGCGAAGATCACCGCGGAAGACCCCCACGCCGGACTGCCGGATCCGGCAACCTTGATCACGCGGGTGCCCGATCTCGACCTCGAGGACGCCGGCGCGGATCTGTCGCCCGAGGAGAAGATCGAGATCGCGCGCCGTGCCGAGGCAGCGGCGCTCGAGAGCGATCCGCGCGTGACCAACTCCGAGGGCGCTGAGTACTCCGATCGCCGCGCCCGCTACGCCTACGCGACCTCGCACGGCTTCGCTCACGGCTACGCCACGACGGGCTTCAGCATCAGCGTGTCGCCGATCGCCTCGCAGAACGGTGAGATGCAGCGTGACTACTGGTACTCGACCGCGCGCAAGCGCGCGCGCCTCGAGGATCCCGAAGCGGTCGGACGCAAGGCGGCGGCCCGCGCGGTGCGCCGGCTGGGCGCTCGCAAGATGAAGTCGGTCGAGGTGCCGGTGGTGTTCGACCCGGAGACCGCGGCGAGCCTGGTGCGCTCGATCGCCGGTGCGGCGAGCGGTCCGAGCCTCTATCGCCGCGCCTCGTTCCTGCTCGACCGGCTCGGCACGAAGATCGCGGCGCCGACCGTCACGATCGTGGACGACGCGCTGATTCCCTCGGCGCTCGGCTCGCGCCCGTTCGACGGCGAGGGGCTGGCGACGGGCCGGACCGTGCTGGTGCGCGAGGGGGTGCTGGAGTCGTACCTGCTCGACACCTACTGTGCCCGCAAGCTCGGCCTGGAGTCGACGCACCACGCCGGCCGTGACGGCAGCGGCGTCTCGGTCACGACGACCAATCTGATGCTGCTGCCCGGCACGTCGACGCCCGAGGCGCTCATCCGGTCGGTCAAGAACGGCTTCTACGTGACCGAGCTGATCGGCTTCGGCGTCAACGGCGTCACCGGCGATTATTCTCGCGGAGCGGTCGGGCAGTGGATCGAGAACGGCGAGCTCGCGTATCCGGTGGAGGAAGTGACGGTGGCCGGCAATCTGCTGGAGATGCTGTCGGCGATCGACGGCGTCGGGGACGACCTGGTCCTGCGTGATCGGACAGTGGCGCCCACGCTCAGGATCGGCCGGATGGTGGTGGCGGGAACCTGACCGACTCCGCGATGGTCATCGACAGCCACTGTCACCTGCACGATCCGGCGTTCGCCGACCTCAAGGAGACGCTCCGGCTGTCGATGGCGCACGACGTGTGGGGCGCGATCGCCGTCGGCTGCGACCCCGAGACGAACGCGCAGACGCTCGAGGCAGCCGCCGCCGCGCCCAAGTCGGTCTGGGCCTGCCTGGGATTCCACCCGGATCGCTCCGATCTCAGCGACGAGGATCTGCAGCGGGTCGAGGCGCAGATCGCCGCCCATCATTCCCGGATCGTCGGCATCGGCGAGATCGGCCTGCCGTGGTATTCGCTCGAGGGCGCGCCCGACCCGGACGCGCTCAAAGAGGTGGGCCGGGCGCGGCTGGACCGGCTCCTCGATCTCGCCATCCGCTGGAATCTCCCGGTGGCGCTGCACGCGCCGCACGGCGCCGCGGCCGACGCGCTCGACGCGCTCAAGCACCACGGTGTCGAGCGCGCGGTCTTCCACTGGCACAAGGCGCCCGCCGCGGTCACGCGCGCCATCGTGGACGCGGGCTACCTGGTCTCGGTCACGCCGGACCTCGTCTCACGCGATCGCGACCGCGATCTCGTCACCGGCGTCCCGCTCGACGCATTGCTGGTGGAGAGCGACGGTCCGTGGGAGTACGGCGGCGAGTTCGAGGGCGTCGACTCCGGTCCCTGGCTCGCCAGCCGCGTCGCCGAAGAGGTCGCCAAGCTCAAGCGCCTGCC
>CAYVHH010000514.1:0-7924 GCA_964450175.1 uncultured bacterium
CAAGAGCTGCTCGTTCTGGGTCGACAATTTGAACGGCATCGGTGTGCACCTGAACCATCGCGACGTGACGTTCGTGCTCGTTTCGCGGGCGCCGATCGCCACCCTGACGGCGTACCGGCAACGCATGGGCTGGAGCGTCAAGTGGGTGTCCTCGCTCCACACGGACTTCAACCGCGACTACCACGTCACGTTCACGCCCGAAGAGCAGGCGTCAGGACAGGTCTACTACAACTACGCGCGCGGGGCCTTCCCCTCGCCCGAGGCTCCGGGCTTCAGCGTCTTCTACCAGGACACGGACGGCGCCGTGTACCACACCTATTCCTGCTACTCGCGCGGTCTCGACATGCTCAACGGCGCCTATCACCTTCTGGATCTCGTGCCCAAGGGCCGCGACGAGGCGGGATTGTCCTATGGGATGGAGTGGCTGCAGCGTCACGATGAGTACGACGATCGGCGCGCGCGAGTCACCGGGCTCGGCATCAAGCCCGTCCGGCCGGCGTGACGTTTTGAGTCAGCTTTCCGGAAATGGTGGACCAAGACGGGCTGTTTTGAGTGAGGACTGAGCGGACCAGACCTGGCCAACGGAGCGCTAACCCCCTGATCTGCCGTCGGATTCGATTTCGGTATCGGATTTGCCCCTCCAGAGTGGCATGGATACCGTGGGACGTTCCGCAAAGGTCCAGGGCCACGACTGGGTCATCGAGCGCCATTTGCTCGGCCTGGGGGTCCTGCTCGTGACGGTGAGCGCCGGGTATTTTCTGTCTGGGCTCGGGGGTAGCCGCGACGTGCGGCCTGCCGTCCAGGAAGCTCGCGCCGAAGTCGCTCCGGTCGAGCCCGTCTCCGGAAATACCGACGCGGCCCCGGACGCCGATAGCGACGACGACATGGACGCGTACATCAAGCAAGTCTCGGCTCGATACAAGGTGCCGGCGGATCTCGTCGCCGCCGTGATCGACGCCGAGTCCGACAACAACCCGCGCGCCGTCTCGCGACGGGGCGCGCGAGGCCTGATGCAGCTCATGCCCAAGACCGCGAGAACGCTCGGGGTCGCCGATCCGTTCGATCCGCGGGCAAACATCGACGCCGGCGTGCGACATCTGCGCGCGCTGATGGATCGATTCGGCAACGACCTGCCGCTCGTCCTCGCGGCGTACAACGCCGGCGAGGTTGCCGTCATCAAGCACCGCGGTGTCCCGCCATACCGCGAGACCCGCGCCTACGTGAAGCGCATCCTCAAGAAGCTCGATCGGCGCACCGTGTCCCTCTAGCCTCGGACGACCGCGCGGCCCGCTTTGGTATCCTGACGCGCATGGGGCGCGCGCTCGTTTCGCACTCGTCTCACTGGGGAGCGTTCGAGGTCGAGGTCGCGGACGGGACGATCGTCGCGATCCACCCCTATCGCCACGACCCCGATCCCTCCCCGCTGCTCGGCAACATCGTGGACAGCCTGCGCCACCGCGCCAGGATCACGCAGCCGATGATCCGCGCCGGCTGGCTCGATCGGGGCCCGGGCTCCGACACGCGCCGCGGCGCCGAGCCATTCGTGCCCGTCAGCTGGGCGACGGCGATCGATCGGCTGGGGCGCGAGCTCCGGCGCGTCTACGAGCGCCACGGCGGGGCGAGCGTCTACGGTGGATCCTATGGCTGGAGCAGCGCTGGCCGCTTCCATCACGCGCAGTCCCAGCTCCATCGCTTCCTGAACTGCCTGGGCGGGTATGTGCGGGGCGAGCACACCTACAGCAATGGGGCCCAGTCGGTCATCATGCCGCACGTCGTCGGCTCGATGCGGGAGTTCCTCGATCGGGCGACGGCGTGGTCGGTGCTCGAGCGCCACACGGAGCTGTTCGTCTGCTTCGGTGGCATCCCCATCAAGAACACGATGGTCAGTCCCGGCGGCGCCAGCCGGCATCCGGCGCGCGATCATTTGCGGCGGGCACGCGAGCGCGGCGCGGAGTTCGTGCTGGTGAGTCCGCTGCGCGACGACCTCCCCGGGTTCGTCAGCGCCGAGTGGCTGGCGATCGCGCCGGGCACGGACGTGGCCGTGATGCTGGCGTTGGCGCACACGCTCGTCAGCGACGGCCGCCACGACCGCTCCTTCCTCGCGCGCTACTGCGTCGGCTACGAGCGATTCGAAGCCTATGTGCTCGGGACCTCGGATGGCTGTCCGAAGACGCCCGAGTGGGCCGAGCGGCTGTCCGAGATTCCGGCGGCAAGCATCCGCGCGCTCGCCCGGCGCATGGCCGCGAAGCGGACCCTGATCAACGTCAATTACTCGCTCCAACGTGTGGAGCACGGCGAGCAGGCGCCCTGGCTCGCGGTGACCTTGGCGGCCATGCTCGGCCAGATCGGGCTGCCCGGCGGCGGCTTCGGTCAGGGCTACGGTTCGCTCGGCTATATCGGTCGCGCACCCATGCGTGTCGGCCCGCCGACGTTGCCACCGGGCCGCAACCCCGTCAGCGACTTCATTCCGTTCGCGCGAGTGGCGGATATGCTGCTCGGCCCGGGCGAGCCGTTCGACTTCGACGGACAGCGACTCACCTACCCCGACATTCGCCTCGTCTACTGGTGCGGCGGCAATCCGTTCCATCATCACCAAGATCTGGCCCGCCTGCGCCGCGCGCTCGCCAGGCCGGAGACGATCGTCGTCCACGACTCGTTCTGGACGCCGATGGCGCGCTATGCGGACGTCGTGCTGCCGGCGACGATGACGCTCGAGCGGAACGACATCGGCGGCTCGCCGAACGACGGCTGCCTCATCGCCATGCGTCAGGCGGTCGAGCCCTGGGCGCAGGCCCGGAGCGACTTCGCGATCTTTGGCGACCTCGCCGCCGCGCTCGGAATCGCCGAGCGCTTCACCGAGGGTCGGGACGAACAGGCGTGGCTGCGACATCTCTACGAAGAGTGGCGCTCGCGGGTGGTGGACGACGGCGGCTCGCCGCCGACATTCGACGAGTTCTGGGAAACCGGCTTCCTCGAGACGGGCGGCGGCGACGACGATTTGATCTTGCTGCAGCGATTCCGCGCCGATCCCGAAGGCACGCCGCTCAGCACCCCGAGCGGCAAGCTCGAGGTCTTTTCGGCCACCATCGACGGATTCGGCTACGACGATTGCCCAGGCCACCCGACCTGGCTCGAGCCCGTCGAATGGCTCGGTGCGCCGCTCGCCCGGCGCTTCCCGCTCCAGCTCATCGCGAACAACCCGACGACCCGTCTACACAGCCAGCTCGACGTCGGCGCCTTCAGTCAGTCGAGCAAGGTCCGCGGCCGGGAGCCGATCCGTCTGCATCCGGCCGACGCCGCCGCGCGAGGGATCCGGAGCGGGGACGTGGTGCGCGTGTTCAACGACCGCGGGAGCTGCCTGGCCGGCGCCGTGGTGACCGATGCCGTGCGCCCGCGTGTCGTGCAGCTCTCGACGGGCGCCTGGTACGACCCCCTGGATCCCGCCGATCCCGGCGCGATGTGCGTTCACGGCAACCCGAACGTCCTCACCTTCGATCGCGGCACCTCGAAGCTCGCTCAGGGCTGCTCAGGCCAGCACGCGCTCGTCGAGGTCGAGCGCTGGACGGGACCGCTGCCCCCGGTTCGCGCCTACGATCCGCCCCTGACCGAGGAGCGCCCAGGCCTCGCGACGCGCTAGACGTTGCGCCAGGGGTCGGGCGGCTGATCGAATGGCGAAGGCGGCTTGGCGGCGAGCACCTCGTGCACCTTCTCCACGAGGCGCTCGGGAGTGAACGGCTTGAGGATGATCGGCGCGCCGAGCTCCAGCCCGTTCTCGGTTTCGGCGAACTGCCGCTGGCCCTTGATGATGGCGAAGCTCGACATGTACAAGACCCTGAGGTCGGGCCGTTGAAGCCCTAGCAGCAGCGCCAGGTCCTGGCCACTCGCGCCGGGCATCACGACGTCGGTGAGCAACAGATCGATGGGGCCGCGATGCGCCGCCGCGACGCGCACCGCCTCTTCGGCGTTGAGCGCGTCCAGGATCTCGTAGCCTTGCCCTTCGAGCATTTCGCGGGCCGTGGCAAGGAGGTCGGCCTCGTCGTCCACCAGCAAAATGGTTTCCACAAAGGCCTCCTGCTTGAAGGCAGGTCAAGCCGGAGTATGACTACCTCCTCGAACAACTCTAGCTTATCAATTCGGGAGACGCTCAGTCGAAGATGATGCCGCCGTCCACGTTGAACGACTGGCCGGTGATGTTGCGCGCCCCGGGAGAGGCGAGGAACACCGCCAGCGCCGCGACATCCTCGGGTTCGTTCGGCCGCCCGAGCGGGATGGCGGCGTTACGGCGCCGCTCCATCTCCTCGACCGTCACCCCCTCCGAGGCCGCGCGCACCCGCAGATTGGCCTCCGAGAGAGCGCTCAGGGTCGTGCCCGGACAGATCGCGTTCACGTTGATGTTGTGCTGGGCGAGCTGGAGCGACGCCATGCGGGTCATGCTGATGACGGCGCCCTTGGTGCCGGCATAGATCACGTTCGAGGCGCCGGCGAATCCTTTGCCGGCAATGGACGCGATGTTCACGACGACGCCACGGCGCCGCGGGATCATCTCGCGCGCGACCCGCTGCAGGCAGAAGAACACGCCCTTGCCGTTGACGCGCATGATGCGATCCCAGTCCTCTTCGGTGAGATCCATGATGTAGGCACGCCGCGTGACGCCCGCGTTATTCACGAGGACATCGATCTGTCCGAACGTGTCCATCGTCCGCCGGGTCATCGTGTCGATGCTCTTGAGATCCCCGACGTCGGCGCCGAGGGCGAGCGCCTTGCGCCCGAGCGCGCTGACACCGTCGGCGGTCGACTTCGCGGCCGACTCCTCGAGGTCGACCGCGACCACGTGCGCGCCGGCCCGCCCCAGCGCCAGCGCCGTGGCGCGGCCGATGCCGCGCGCGGCGCCGGTGACGATCGCGACCCGATCCGCGAGCGACTGGCCCGGATCGACCATGGCTACGCTCCCGGCGGCGTGAGCAGCTCCGGGATCACCCACTTCGGGGCGCGGCCCGCCGCGACGCGCTGGATGTTGTCGAAGCCGTTGCGGAACCGCGCCGACCAGTTCTCCCAGGTCGGCCCCGCCGAGTGCGGCGTCAGGGTCACGTTCTTGAGCGCGTAGAGCGGGTGATTCGGCTTCGCCGGCTCCTCGACCAGGACGTCCAGGCCCGCGGCCAGGATCTGTCCGCTCGTCAGCGCCTTGTGCAGCGCGGACTCGTCGACGACCGGCCCGCGACAGGTGTTGATCAGAATGGCGGTCTTCTTCATCATCGCGAGCTCGCGCGCCCCGATCAGATTCCGCGTGCTGTCGTCGAGCGGCACGTGCAGGCTCACGATGTCCGCCGCGTGCAACAGCTCCGTGAAGAGCACGAACCGGACGCCGAGGACGTCTTCCTGGTCTTCGGTGAGGCGCGCGACGTCGTAGTACAGGACGTTCATGTTGAACGCGTGGGCGAGCCGGGCGACCTTCTTGCCGATGTTGCCGAGACCGACGATCCCGAGCGTCTTGCCGTGGAGCTCGAACACGCGCGAGTCGAGGTGATTGCCCACGCGCCACTTGCCGGCGACCACGTCGTTGTGGAACACGACCAATCGCTTCAGGACCGCCAGCATCAGCATGATCGCATGCTCCGAGACGGCGATCGCGTTGGCGCCCCCGTTGTTGGCCACCGACACCTTCGCCTTCCTCGCGGATTCGATGTCGACCCGGTCGTAGCCGGCGCTCAGAAGCTGCACCAGCTTCAGCTTGGGCGCCGAGCGAAAGAACTCGCCGCTGATGGGACGGCCGAGCCCCATGACGTACTCTGTGTCCTTGACGGCCTCGTAGAATTCCGGAGTGTCCTGGTCGACGACCACGAGCTCGAAGCCGGGGGGCGTCAGCGCTTTCGCCATGTCGAGGATCGCGTCGGGCTGCTTGGGAATGAAGACGATCTTGGTCGCCATATCCGGCTCCTTTTGAGGTGTGACGAGGCGGCTACGCCAGCGGAACGGTCGCCGTTACGCAGATCTGGTCACCGAGCACGCGCGTCGTATGCCCCTTGCCCGTCGTGTCTTCGACGAGTCGTGCGTCGCCTGGTCCGAACACGTGCTTCGAGCCGTCACCCAGGCCGATCTCGAGCTGCCCGGAGAGGATGATCACGAACTGACGCCGCGGCGCCGGGTGCCAGTCGAGGAACTGACCGGCCGGCCACTCGCGGAACGTGATCTGGCTCGCGGCGAGCCCCTTGAGCCAGTCCGGCTTCGCCTTGAGCTCGATCTTCTCGATGTGCGCCTGCTGATCCGCACCCGCATACATCCGAAATGTGCCCATCGCGTCCTCCCTCGGCGTGGTCGGAATCAGAACCGGGGGGATGCTAGCATAGAAGGCGACCCATGACCGGCCGCATGCCGGGACCGACGTCCCACACGTTCTTCTCGCAGCGCCTCCGCCTGCACTACGTCGACTGGGGCAATGCGACGAAGCCCCCGCTGGTGATGCTGCACGGCGGCCGCGACCACTGTCGCAACTGGGACTGGGCGGCCGAAGCGTTGCGCGACGACTGGCATATCCTGGCGCCCGACCTTCGCGGCCACGGCGACAGCGCGTGGTCGACGGACGGCAGCTATACGATCGCCGGCTACATCTACGACCTGGCGCAGCTCGTCCACCAGCAGCATCTGGCGCCGGTCACGATCATCGCCCACTCGCTCGGGGGCCAGATCGCCCTGCGCTACGCCGGCCTCTATCCCGACACCGTCGCTCGGCTCGTGGCCATCGAAGGCCTCGGGCCCTCGCCCGCCCAGCTCGCGAAGTTCAGGACGAGGACGATCGTCGAGCGCATGGACGAGTGGATCAGCGAGCAACGCAACCTCGCCGGCCGGCTACCGCGACGCTACAACTCGATCGAGGACGCCTTTCGGCGCATGCAGGAGGAAAACCCGCACCTCACCGCCGAGCAGGCCCGGCACCTGACCATGCACGGCGCGAACCAGAACGAGGACGGGACGTACAGCTGGAAGTTCGACAACTACGTCCGCGCGTGGCCGCCCTATGACATGCGCAGCCAGGACATCCAGCTGCTGTGGTCGCGGATCACGTGCCCCACCCTGCTCCTGTACGGCAAGGAGAGCCGCGCCGGCAATCCCGTCGAAGACGGCCGGGCCGCACATTTCCGCCACGCGCAGGTGATCGGCGTCGACGGCGCCGGCCATTGGCTCCACCACGATCGGCTCGCGGAGTTCTTGCGTATCGTCCGGAGCTTCCTGGCCCGCTGAGGTCGGTCGATGGACGCGCGGCGAAACAGAATCTTGCGGGAGGGGCCCCGCTCCAGGCATCCTCCCAAGCAAGTGAAGCGACCGATCCGCGCGGTGCGCCGAGGTTCGACGTCTCGGGCCTGACGGCCCGAGAGAAAGGGAGGTTCATCCGTGCCTTCACGGCTCGAGGGGTTGGAGCGGTTGGCCGTCCTGATCCTGAGGCTGTTCCTGGGCTTCGCCTTCATGATGCACGGGTCGCAGAAGCTCCTGGGTGCGTTCGGCGGTGGAGGCATCGCCGGAGTCGCCGGCATGCTCACGAAGCTCGGGGTCGAGCCCGCCCACGTCTTGGCGTGGGTGCTCTCGATCACGGAGTTCGTCGGAGGCGTCTGCGTCTTCTTCGGCTTCCTGACGCGATTCTGGGCGGCCGGCCTCGTCATCGATATGGCGGTCGCGATCGCCAAGGTGCACATGCCCAACGGCTTCTTCGCCGCGAAGAACGGCTTCGAGCTGCCGCTCGCTTTCGGCGTGACGGCGCTGGTGATCTTGTTGACGGGACCGGGCTCACTCTCGGTGGACCGCGCGACCGGCATCGAAAAGGGCGGAGCGGGCTAGGAGGAACGTACCATGGCATCGAACGGCAAGCGCTTCAACGTGGGCGGGGTCATCATGCCGCGCCCCTTCAAGATCCGGCGCCTCGGACATTTCGGCT
>CAYVHH010000515.1:0-5010 GCA_964450175.1 uncultured bacterium
GGCGAACCCGTGCACGAGCCCCACGACCACCGCGGCGGCGATCCCGGCGGCCAGTCCCGCCCACGCCGAGCCGGTGACCGCCGCCACCGCCGCGGCCGCGAACGCCGAAGCCAGCATCTTGCCCTCGAGCCCGATGTCGACGATGCCCGAGCGCTCCGCGAAGAGCCCGCCGAGCGCCGCCAGCACCAGCGGTACGGCGCCGCGCGCCGTCGCCGCCGCGAGCAGCGCCAGGAGCAGAAGGCTGTCGCTCACGCGCCGGTCGTCATGGCTGGGCGCTCGCGCGCGCCGGCCGGCGCAGGAGTGAGTCGAGCGGGGCGCGCAGCGCGTGCTCGAGGGCGCCGCAGACGAGGATGATCAGCCCCTGGATGACCACCACCATGTCGCGGGTGAGCGTCGGCATGTCGAACGAGAGCTCCGAGCCCCCCTGATAGAGCGCGCCGAACAGGACCGCAGCGATCACGATGCCGACGGGGTGGTTGCGGCCCATCAGCGCCACCGCGATCCCGACGTACCCGGCGCCGCCGGGGAAGTTCAAGAGCAGGCGATGCTGCACACCCATGACCTCGTTCAGGCTCATGAGGCCGGCCAGCGCGCCCGAGATCGACATGGCGACGATGATCGTGCGCGCGGGCGGGATGCCCCCGTAGATCGCGGCGGTCTCGTTGTGGCCGAGCGCGCGGAGTTCGTAGCCCCAGCGCGTGTGCCAGAGGTAGAGCCAGACGAGACCGCCTGCCGCCAGCGCCAGGATCAGCGAGAGATTGACCGGCGAGCGGGCGATCTCCCAGCCGGCGGTCCGGGCCAGATCGTGCAGCTGTGGCATCCACGCGCTCGGGGCGAACTCGCGCGTCTCCGGCGATTGCTGGCCCGGCTTGATCAGGACGTTGACGAGGAGATGCGTCATCACCGCCGAAGCGATGAAGTTGAACATGATCGTGGTGATCACGACATGGCTGCCACGCTTGGCCTGCAGCCATGCGGGCACGAACGCCCACGCGGCGCCGCCGGCCGCGGCCGCGACGACGGCGGCGAGAATGACCAGCACGGTCGGCCAGCCGCCGGCGCCCAGGCACAGCAGCGCCACGGCGAGGCCGCCGATGTAGGCCTGGCCCTCGGCGCCGATGTTGAACAGGCCGCCGTGGAACGCGACAGCGACGGCGAGGCCGGTGAAGACGAAGTTGGTCGCGTAGTACAGGGTGTAGCCGATCGCCTCGGCGTTCCCGAACGCGCCGCTCACCAGCAGGCGCAGCGCCCGCATGGGACTCTCGCCGATCAGCAGCACGACGACCGCGGACAACAACAGCGCGAGCCCGAGATTGATCGCCGGCAGCAGCGCCGGCACCACCCAACCGAACCGCTCGCGCCCCGACGCCACCGCTCTCACCCCGGGATTATCGCGCACGCCCCGCGGCGAAGTCGACGGCGCTGCCGGATGACGGAAGCGCACGGGGAGTCGCCCAGGCGCCCCGTAGACCGCGCGCCGCTCAGCAACTAGTCGTCGAATCCGCGGATTCGCCGGAGCTCGGGAAACAAGACGATCCAGAGGACCGCGACCGCGATCGTGCCGATACCGCCCAGCAGCACCGCCGGCACGGTGCCGACGAGGGCGGCGACGAGGCCGGACTCGAACGCGCCCAGCTGGTTCGACGTGCCGGTGAAGAGCGAGTGCACCGCGCTCACGCGGCCGAGCATCGTGACGGGTGTCCGGATCTGGACGAGCGACGAGCGAATGACGACGCTCACGACGTCGGCGGCGCCCAGGACGCCGAGCGCGGCGAAGGAGAGCGCGAAGTTCGACGAGATACCGAACGCCACCGTCGCCATGCCGAACACGAAGACGGCGCGAAACAAGGTTCGACCGATGCGCCACTGCAACGGATGGTAGGCGAGGACCAGCGACGTCAGGAGCGCGCCCATCGCCGGCGCCGAGCGCAGCAGCCCGAGCCCGCCTGGTCCCGCGCCGAGAATGTCCCGAGCGTAGATGGGCAGGAGGGCGGTGGCGCCGCCGCCGAGCAGCACCGCGAACATGTCGAGCGACATCGTGCCGAGCAGGACGCGCTGGCCGCGAATGAACACGATCCCCGAGAGCACGCTCTCGAGCACGACCGGCTCCGATGTTCGTGCGGTGTGTCCGGTCCGGATGAGAGCGGTGCAGAGGCCCGACCCGACGAACAACGCGCCCGCCGTCAGGTACGTCGTGCCGGGGCCGATCACGTAGAGAAAGCCGCCGAGCGCCGGCCCGACGATCCGTGCCGTCTGGGTTGCCGACACGAGCCAGGCCATGGCGCGCGCCACGAGCGGCTTGCCGACGACGTCGGACACGAGCGCCGTGGTGGTGGGGTTCTCGAACGCCCGCGCGGCGCCGACGAGCGCCACCGTCGCGAAGATGCCGGTGGCGGTGAGCCACCCGTGGACGCTGCCCACCACGAGCACGGCGGCGGCCGCGGCTTCGACGAGCTGACAGATCGAGGCGATCAGGCGGCGGTCGTAGCGGTCGGCGACCTGTCCGACGATCAACGTCAGCAGCACGATCGGCGCGAACTGGGCGAGGCCGACCAGCCCGAGGTCCAGCGCGCTGCCGGTCAGCGCGTAGAGCTGCCAGCCGACCGCGACGCCGAGCATGTTGAAGGCGAGGTTGGAGAGAATTCGCGAGCACCAGAGCAGGGTGAAGGCGGGCCGGGCGAGCAGCACCGCGGAATCGTAGCAGAACGGCCCCGCGCACGCGGCGCGACACACAGGCCGCGTGATACTGTCTGGCCGACGGAGGGCGCCGATGAGACAGGGCTTTCGAGTGATCGATTCGGACACGCACGTGAATCCGTCCCTCGACGTGCTGCTGCGGTACGCGGACAGGGACCTCCAGCAGCGGATCGACGATCTTCAGCCGTATCGCCGGACGGTCAAGACCGTGGCCGGCCGTGGGGACGCCGACGACGTCGGCACGGCCACGATCCTGTCGGTCAAGCCGGTGCGCTTGCAGCGCGTGGCCGGGGAGAAATCCAGGCCGGCCGCCGGCGCGGACGGCGATCGCGGGTTTCTGTCGGGACGCACGCAGATGGTGACGCGCCGGCCGATCACCGCGCGCGTGGCCGAAGACAACGGCCGCGGCCGCCTGCGCGACATGGATCTCGAAGGCCGCGACATCGACTTCATCATCCCCGGGCCGTGGGCCTACGGCGCTCCGGCGCTGGCGCCGCATCTGGCGCACGGGCTCTATCGCGCCTACCACCGCTACATGGCCGACTACTGCTCGGCGGACTCGCGCCGTCTGAAGAGCATGGTCCTGGCGCTCGCCAGCGATCCGAGCTGGAGCGCGCAGACGATCAAGACGCACGCACGCGAGGATTGGGTGGCCGCGGTGTGGCCGCTCTTGCCCGAGGGCATGCCGATCGACGATCCGGACCTGGAGCCGATCTGGGCCGCCGCCGACGAGGCGGATCTGCCGATCATGTTCCACGCGTTTACGATCGAGACGCCCTACTTCCCGGGCTATCGCGACATCTGGGACAACCCCGCGATGGGACGCTGCGCCGGCCAGACCTGGGGCGGTCAGCGGTTTCTGTCGTTCATGCTGATGGGCGGCATGCTCGACCGCTATCCGCGTCTACGGATCGGCGCCCTGGAGAGCGGACACGGCTGGCTGCCGCACTGGCTCGTGCGGCTGTCGCGGCAGATCGACTACGTGCGGGGCTCGGTCTCACCCGCGCTGAAGCACACGCCGCTCGAGTATGCGCAGATGGGGCGCGTCTTCGTGAGCATCGATCTGTCGGAAGGGGTGGGGCTGACCAAGGCCGCGATCGACCTGCTCGGCGATCACGTCCTGATGTTCGCGTCCGATTATCCGCACCCGGAGACGATCTTCCCGGACCACGCCGACTCGGTCATCGCCTGGCGGCAGACGCTCGGCGAGCAAGCGACTCGCAAGCTGATGTCGGAGAACGCCAGCCGCTTCCTGCGCCTGACGTCGACGCCGTGGGCTACGTAGCGGTGCTCGGCTGCGCGGACGATGTCCAGGGGATCGTGCGCTTCTTCAGCTCGGCCTCGTCGAGCTCGAGCCCGAGCCCCGGCGCATCGGACAGCACGAACTTCCCCTTGACTGGCCGCACCGGCGTGCGGAACACGACGTCCTGCACCTGGTAGGGCCCGTTGTACTCGGCCGGATGGTGCGAGTGCGTCAGCGACGACACGAAGTGCAGGTTGGCGGTGTGGCCGATCGACGGCTGCGTCTGGTGCGGCACGCAGTCGACGCCGTAGGCGCGCGCCAGCGCCGCCATGTCGGCGAGGCCCGTAAAGCCGCCGGTCTTCACGATGTCGGGCTGGACGATGTCGACGCCCGCCTCGATCAGGCGCTTGATACCCTGCAGCGTGTACTCCTGCTCGCCCGCGGACACCGCGATGTCGAGGGCCGCGGCGACCTTGGCGAAGCTCTCGACGTGGTAGTGCTGCACCGGCTCCTCGAACCACACGTAGCCAAGCTCTTCGAGCGCGCGGCCGACCCGGATCGCGCCCTGGACGGAGTAGCCGTTGTTCGAGTCGAACGCGAGCGGGAAGCCGTCGCCGACGAGCGCACGCACGGCCCGCGCCTTCGCGACATCGCCGGCGAGATCGACGTCGCGGGCCGTCTTGTCGGCGTCGAACCGGATCTTCACCTGCGCGGGACCGAGCTCGAGCCACTTCTCGACCACACGGCACACTTCGTCCACCGTGCGCCGGCCGTTGCCGCCGATCGAGGCATAGAACGGAAGCTCGCGTCGCCATGCGCCGCCGAGCAGCTTCCACACGGGCTGACCGAGGACCTTGCCCCGGAGATCCCACAGCGCGATGTCGATCGCGGCCAGGGCGCCGGCCAAGGCGCCTTCCGGGCCCAGCTTGATGTGCTCGTGGAAGAGGCGATCCTGGACCACGCGCGGCTCGAGCGGATCGGCGCCGAGCAGCATCGGGGTGAACGCGCTGGCGATGATCTCGAGCGAGGCGTTGCCGTGTACCATCGGGCTCGCCTCACCGAGGCCGAAC
>CAYVHH010000516.1:0-5079 GCA_964450175.1 uncultured bacterium
GCCGGGTGGTATCAGGAGGTCTTCGGCAAGGACCACTACTTCATGGAGGTCCAGGCCCACGGCATCGAGGAGCAGGAACGGGTCATGGCCGAGACCCTGCGCATCGCGAAGTCGATCGGCGCACCGGTCGTCGGCACGAACGACTCGCACTATCTCGAGAACGGCCACTCGCGAGCCCACGAGGCGCTGCTGTGCATCCAGACCGGGACGAATCTCCAAGATACCGGCCGCTTCCGGTTCTCGACGCAGGAGTTCTACATCAAGTCGGCCGAGGAGATGGCGCGCGTCTTCGCCGAGCTGCCCGAGGCATGCCAGAACACCCTCGCGGTCGCGGAACGCTGCAATCTCACGCTCGAGTTCAACCAGTTCCACCTGCCGCGCTACGTCGTGCCCAGCGAGCATACGCTCGACAGTTACCTGCACGAGCTGGCCCACGCAGGGCTCAAGCGCCGGTACGGCGCGAGCCCGGGTGACGCCATCGAGGCGCGGCTCGCCCACGAGCTCGCCGTCATCGAGAAGATGGGCTTCGCGGGCTACTTCCTGGTCGTGTGGGACTTCATCCGCTACGCGCGCGAGCAGCGGATCGCCGTCGGCCCCGGACGCGGCTCGTCCGCCGGCTCGCTGACCGCGTACTGCCTGGGCATCACGAACGTCGATCCGATACGTTACGGACTGCTCTTCGAGCGATTCTTGAACCCCGAGCGGATCTCGATGCCGGACATGGACATCGATTTCTCGGACGATCGCCGCGACGAGGTCATCCGTTATGTGGCGGAGCGCTACGGCCGCGACCGGGTCGCCCACATCATCACGTTCGGGACGCTCGGCGCGAAGGCGGCGATCCGCGACGTCGGCCGCGTGCTCGGTATGCCGTACGCCGACGTCGACCGCATCGCGAAGCTCGTGCCGAACTTTCCGCTGAACATCACGCTGGACGACGCGCACCAGAAGTCGCTGCCCCTGGCCGAGGCGGTGCGCAGCCAGGCGAACGTGAAAGAGCTGTGGGAGATCGCCCGTACGCTCGAGGGCTGCACGCGTCACGCCTCGGTGCACGCCTCCGCGGTGGTGATCTCCGACGAGCCCCTCGAGGAGTACATCCCGCTCTACAAGGACCCCAAGCGGCCGGAGCTGATCACCGGCTACGCGATGGGGCCGATCGAGAAGCTCGGCCTGCTCAAGATGGACTTCCTCGGCCTGCGCACGCTCACCGTGCTGGCCAACACGGTGGCCCTCATCAAGGAATCGCGCGGGCTCGAGCTCGACCTCGAGCGGCTCCCGCTCGACGACAAAAAGACGTACGAGATGCTCTCCGAGGCCAAGACGTTCGGCGTGTTCCAGCTCGAGTCGTCGGGCATGCGCGACGCCCTGCGCGGCCTCCGGCCCGAGCAGCTCGAAGATCTGATCGCGATGGTCTCGCTCTACCGACCCGGCCCGATGGAGCTCATCCCCGACTTCATCCAGCGCAAGCACGGGCGGTCCAAGATCACGTACGAGCACCCCGCGATGGAGAAGTTCACGCGGGAAACGTACGGGATCATGGTGTACCAGGAGCAGATCATGCAGATCGCCTCCGAGATGGCGGGCTTCACCATGGGCGAGGCCGACATCCTGCGGCGCGCCATGGGCAAGAAGGACCGCGAGCTCAAGGCCAAGCAGCGCGAGAAGTTCCTCGCGGGCTGCCGCGAGCGCAATACCTCGGCCGCGAAGGCCGAGCGCGTCTGGGAGCTCATGGAGAAGTTCGCGGGGTACGGCTTCAACAAGTCCCACGCGGCGGCGTACGGGCTCGTCGCCTACCAGACCGCGTACTTCAAGGCGAACTACCCCGTCGAGTTCATGGCGGCGCTGCTGACCTCCGAGATGGGGGATACCGACAAGATCGTGAAGTACATCGAAGAGTGTCGGGCGATGGGCATCCAGGTGGTGCCGCCCGACGTGAACGTCTCGGCCGTGCAGTTCAGCGTCGCCGGCGACACGGTGCGCTTCGGCCTCGCCGCGATCAAGAACGTCGGCGAGGCGGCGATGCAGTCGATCTTGAAGTCGCGGAGCGCCGAGGGGACCTTCAAGACGCTCGAGGACTTCTGCGCGCGGGTCGATCTGCGGCTCGTCAACCGGCGCGTGGTGGAGAGCCTCATCAAGGCCGGCGCCTTCGACTCGCTCGGCCTCACGCGCGCGCATCTGCTCGCGACTACCGACACGGCGCTCGAGAGCGGCCAGCGTCAGCAGCGTGACCGCGCCGAAGGCCAGGGATCGTTCTTCGAAATGATCCCGGCCGCCGTACCCGCGCGATCGAGCGCGCCCGCCGAGATCACGCCGGAGTGGGAGACCGATCAGCGTCTCGCGTTCGAGAAAGAGGTGCTCGGCTTCTACATCTCGGGGCATCCGCTGGCCCGCTACCGCGGTGTCGTCGAGCCGCTGGGCGTCACGACCTCCGGCGATCTGGCCGCCAAGGGCCACGGCTCGCGCGTTCTCCTCTTCGGCCACGCGACCGGACTCAAGGAGACCTCGACGAAGGGCGGCAACCGGATGGCGTTCTTCACTCTCGAGGACATGGAAGGCACCGTCGAGGTCACGGTGTTCCCGGAGCCGTTCAAGTCGGCGGCGGCCTGTCTGCGCTCGAGTGAGGCCGTGCTCGTCCGGGGCCGCGTAGACGACGGCGACAAGGGGCGCGTCGTGCTCGCCGAAGACGTCCGGCTCCTCGAGCAGGCGCTGGCCGAATCAGCGGGGCGCCCGCGCAACGGCGGCGGCGTGAGCGAGCCGAACGCCTGCCGGATCCGTGTGACCCCCGGCGAGGACCCGAGCGCCGCGCTCGCGGCCGTGCGCCAGCTCTGCGGCGAGCACCCGGGGCGCGTCCCGGTCTTCTTGCATCTCGTGATCGGCGGCCAGGAAGTCGTCGTGCGCACCCGCGGCCTCTCCGTCGACGGCAGCCGCGAGCTCGTGACCGAGGGCGAGAGCATACTCGGGCCGGGCTCGGTGAGCGTGGACTATGCCGGACGCGCTTGACTTCGAACAGCCGCTGGTCGACCTCGAGAACCGGATCGCGACCTTGCAGGCGGAGGACGACGCTCCGAAGGCGCGCGAAGAGATCGCGAAGCTCGAGGAGCGGCTGGCGCGCCTGCGCCAGCGTACCTATGCGAGCCTGACCGCCTGGCAGCGCACCCAGCTCGCGCGCCATCCCAAGCGACCGCACACGCGGGACCTGATCAAGCTTCTCTTCGAGGACTTCGTCGAGCTCCACGGCGATCGGCTCTTCGGCGACGACGCCGCGATCGTGGGCGGCCTGGCCCGGTTCGAAGAGCGGAGCGTCGTGGTCATCGGCCACCAGAAAGGCCGGGATACCCGCGAGAAGATCGCGCGGAACTTCGGCATGCCGCACCCCGAGGGCTATCGGAAAGCCCTGCGGCTCATGCACCTCGCCCAGAAGTTCGGCAAGCCCGTCGTCACGTTCATCGACACACCCGGCGCCTACCCGGGGCTCGGCGCCGAGGAGCGCGGGCAGGCGGAGGCGATCGCGCGCAACCTGCGCGAGATGGCGGCCCTGCGAACGCCCATCCTTTCGATCGTGACCGGCGAGGGCGGCAGCGGCGGAGCGCTCGCGATCGGCATGGGTAACCGCGTGCTCATGCTGGAATACGCGATCTACTCGGTGATCTCGCCCGAGGGGTGCGCGGCGATCCTGTGGGGCGACGCGGCGAAGGCTCCCGAAGCGGCCGAATCGATGCGGATCACCGCGCCCGACCTCCTGAAGCTCGGCGTGATCGACGCGATCGTGCCCGAGCCGGTCGGGGGCGCGCATCGCGACTGGGAAGGGGCGGCGGGATATCTGAAGACGGCGCTCCGCGAAAACCTGCGCGACCTGGCGGGGCAGTCGGGCGACGATCTGGTGGCCGGACGCTACGAGAAGTTCAGGCGAATCGGCGCGTTCGAGGAGGGCTCGCTCCCGGCGCGCGGCGGCGCGTAGCGGTCGGTCCGCTCGGTCACCGCAGGAGCGCCGCGGCGACGTCCTCGTCGGTGACCAGCACGTTCATGAAGCGTCCCGCCACGGCTCCGCGCACCGCCTCGAGCTTGGCCCGCCCGCCGGCGATCGCCACGACGTAGCGGTCGTCGCGCCGCGACAGCGCCTGCAAGCGGTCCCCGGGCACCGAGAGCACCCGCCGCATCAGCGCCCGCAGCTCCGGCCGATCCACGATCCGTCCTTCCTCGTCGAACGGCTGGTAGTTGATCTCGCCGACGACGCCGAGCTGCCGTAGCCGCTTGACGCTGACCCCGTAGGACTCGGCGAGCGAGCAGAATCCCGGCGTGCCCTCGCTGATGAGCCCGATGCCGACCAGCGCGATGTCGACGTCCTGGGCCGCCTCGTAGATCCGCCGGATCGCCGGATCGCGCAGGAGCCGCCGACGCTCCCGCTCGATCTCCCGGAGCGACAGGAGGTGCTGCACCGGCAGCGCCCAGGCGTGAACGTGCGGGCGATATTTCGCGGCCATCATCCCGACGAGCGTGTTCGGGAACAGGTCGACGAGCTCGAGCGTGCTCTCGCCGGACAGGGGATAGAGGGCCAGATCGCGAAAACGGCGCTCGTGGAGCTGGCGGATGGTCTGGTAGAGCGTGAACCCGCACGAGAGCCCCACCCGCAAGCTATTGGCGGCGATCTTCTCGAAGTACGCCGCCGCGGCGGTGCCGAGCTCTTCCTTGATGTCGCCGCGGCCGCCGGCCGCCACGACGACGGCGTCGCGCAGCTTGAAGCGCTCGACCAGCCCCGCCTCCAGCTGCTCGCGGCGCGGCAGATCGAGCTCGACGCGGACGAGGCCTTCGTCGAACGCGCGCTTGAGCAGCCGTGACACGGTGGCCGCCGAGACGCCCAGCGAGCTGGCGATATCCTTCTGGCTCTTGCTCTGACGGTAGTACAGCTCGAGACAGTGCACCGTCTGCCGGAGCTCGCGCGAGGTGAGGGGAGCCGATTTCACGCCGAGATCACCCTAAGAAATAAATTTCATTTCCGTAAATTTCTTGCTTGACGCCCTCAGTGTACCTCGATACTCTCGAATGCGAGCATCCAATTCCCCACCCCGACGCAAGGAGGCG
>CAYVHH010000517.1:0-5549 GCA_964450175.1 uncultured bacterium
GACGAGCCTCGGCACGCGCTTTGCCTGAGAACGAGCCCATGTGTATGGTCCGGCCCTGGCGAAGCACCACCCACGCGATTCCTCGGCTAGAGCAGCGCCCCGTGAAGCAGGGCCAGGACGAGCCGAAGGACCAGACGGACGAGGACCGCGACGAAAACACCGCGTCCGGACGTCGCGACTCCGGGCGCATTGCATAGAGAGCTGGAGACCTCGGCCACCCGGTCGGGGTCTTCAGCTCGACGTTCGAGACGCCACCGTTCCAGGGGCACCAGCAAGGGGGGTGGAAACATGCAAGCGATGAAGATGCTCGCGATCGTCCTGATCGTCGTCGGTCTGGTCGCGCTCGCCTACGAGGGGATCACCTACACGAAGCGCGAAAAGGTGCTCGAGGTCGGGCCCATCACGGCCACGAAAGAAACCAAGCAGACCATTCCGCTGCCGCCGGTTCTCGGTGGGGCGGCGCTCGTCTGTGGCGTTGTCTTGCTGATCGCCTCGGCGCGCCCCTAGGGCGCGAGGCGGCCCGTCGATCATCGACGGACACCGGCGGCGCGCGCGCGGCGCGCCGCCGTTTTCGTTCGGTCCAGGCTCAGGCGATCCGACGTTGCGAGCCGGCCCGGCTCTGGCGGGACGATTCCTTCGGTGGCTTCACGCCCATGCTGTGCACGAAGACCAGCTCGCCGCCGAACCAGCCCGCCACACCGAGCGCCACCAGGCCGACGACCGAGAAGCCGACCGGCAGAAACCCGACCGTGTCGATCCATCGAAGCCAGAAGCTCGCACCGAAAATCACCAGGGCGATGAGATTGGCGACCATGTGGGTGACGCCGACCTGCCACGCTCGCGTGTCGGTGATCGACAGGAAATCGATGAACCCGGGAATGGCCGCGAGCAGCGCGCCGACGATTCCACCCCCGAGCGAATAGAACGCCACGTCCTTCCAGATCGTCCTGCCCCATCCGAGCTGGAAGACGAGATCCGCGACGACGGAGAAAACCCAGAGACCGATGGGGAGGGCAACGAGAATTGGATGGATCGGATGCCGGCCGACACTGGCTGGGGTCGACATGGGGACTCCTTTCTCGAGCGATGGTTCACGATCGGGACGTGCAAGGCAGTTGCCGACTGGATTGCAAGGGATAACCGGTCGAAAAGCTCGCAGCCGAGTCGTTCTTACCGGGTAAGAACGGGCACCCCAGGCGGTCTCAGCCGAGCCAGACCCTTACCTGATGCGTGGCTCCGTCGTCGACCAGCGGTAGGGTCGCGTGCTCCACGGCGGCCGGGTTACCGTCGACTTCCACGCGCGAGACGCCGCGGGTGACGCCGTGCGGGTTCTCGACGTGAACCTGGTAGCGCGACGCATGGTAGCGGAACGTGATCGAAAAGCCGCTCCACGTCCGCGGGATGCACGGGTCGATGAAGAGCGACGCGCCGCGGATTCGAAAGCCCAGGAGCCACTCGATCCCCGCGCGATACATCCAGCCGGCCGAGCCGGTGTACCAGCTCCAGCCGCCGCGCCCCGCATGCGGCGCCTCGGTGTAGACGTCGCCCGCCACGACATACGGCTCCACGCGGTAGCGGTAGAGCCCGGCGCGCGTGCTCGTGTGGTTGATCGGGTTCAGGAGCGCGAAAAGCTCGCCGGCGCGATCCCCGTCGCCGAGCGCGGCGAACGCCATGATCACCCAGATCGCCCCGTGTGTGTACTGACCGCCGTTCTCCCGGATGCCCGGCGGATAGCCCTTGATGTAGCCCGGGTCGCGGGAGCCGCGCACGAACGGCGGCGTGAAGAGCAGGACGATCGCCTGCTCGCGGTGCACGAGATATTCCTCGACCGCATTCATCGCGCGGGCGGCGCGGTGCGGGTCGGCGGCCTTCGAGAGCACCGCCCACGATTGGGCGATCGAGTCGATGCGGCACTCCGCGTTCTCGGCGGAGCCGAGCGGCGTGCCGTCGTCGAAGTACGCGCGGCGATACCAGTCTCCGTCCCAGCCGGAGGCCTCGAGCGCGCGACCGAGCGCCTGGAGGTGCTCGCGCCACACGCGGGCCCGCTGCGCATCGCCTCGCGCTTCGGCGATCGGCGCCCACTCGGCGAGCGTCGCGTGCAGGAACCAGCCGAGCCAGACGCTCTCGCCGCGGCCCTTCGCGCCCACGCGATTCATGCCGTCGTTCCAGTCGCCCGTTCCCATGAGCGGCAGGCCGTGGCTCCCGACCGCCAGGCTCCGGTCGAGCGCGCGCGCGCAGTGCTCGAAGAGCGACGCGCGCTGCGCGGACACCGTGGGCTCGAAGTAGGCCTCGAGGCTGTCGTCGGCCAGCCCGGGGCCGTCGATGAACGGGATCGGCTCGTCGAGAACGGTCGTGTCCCCGGTGACCGCCAGGTAGTGCGCCGTCGCGAACGCGAGCCACACGCGATCGTCGGAGATGCGGGTGCGCACGCCGCGGCCCGAGGGCGGATGCCACCAGTGCTGCACGTCGCCCTCGACGAACTGGCGCGCTGCCGCGCGGCAGAGGTGCGCGCGGGTGACGTCACGCGCCGCGGCAGTCAGGGCCATGACGTCCTGGAGCTGATCGCGAAAGCCGTACGCGCCGCTCGCTTGATAGAAGCCCGCGCGCGCCCACACGCGACAGGCGAGGGCCTGGTAGAGCAGCCAACGATTGAGCATCAGATCGAACGATCGGTCCGGGGTCTTCACCTGGACCGCCGCCAGCAGGTCGTCCCATCGAGTCGTGACGGTCCGAAGCACCTGGTCGAGGTCGGCGGCTCGATAGCGCTGAACCATCGTGCGCGCCTCGTCGGCCGACGCCGTCTGCCCCAGAAAGACATCGACCTCCGCGCTGGCGCCGGCGGTGAGCAAGACCGAAACCTGCAACGTGCCGCACGGGTCCAGGCCTCCGCCGAGCCGGCCCGAGAGCCGCTCGCCGCGCTCGAGCGCCTCCGGGTGGTCGAGGGAACCGTTGCGGCCCAGGACTTCAGCGCGATCGCCGGTCCACCCGCTCTGGCTCCCCGAGAGATCGAGGAACGCGACGCGATCGGGGAAGTCGAGCGTCCACGCGTTCCTGGCGAAGAGGGCGCCGGTCGCCTCGTCCAGCTCGGTGACGACGTAGGGCGCCGTCGTGGTGCGCGCGGCGCCCAGGACCCACTCGACGTACGCGGTGACGGTGAGCCGCCGTGAGCGTCGCGAGTGGTTGGTGATCTTCAGGCGGGAGATCTTCACGGGATCGTCGAGCGGCACGTACTGGGTGAGCTCCAGGGCGATGCCATGCGAGTCGTGGGCGAATCGGCTGTAGCCCTGCCCGTGATGACACTGATACGACCACGCGTCCTCGCGGATCGGCAGCAGGGTCGGAGTCCAGAGGCGCCCGCTCTCCTCGTCGCGCACGTAGAGCACTTCGCCCGGCGGGTCGCTGACCGGATCGTTCGACCACGGCGTGAGCTGATTCTCGCGGCTGTTGAGCGCCCACGTGTACCCGGCGCCCGACTCCGAGACCTGGAAGCCCAGCTGCTCGTTCGCGATCACGTTGATCCACGGCGCCGGCGTCCAGTGCCCTTCGTCGAGCACGATCGAGTACTCGCGGCCGTCCTCGACGAAGCCGCCCAGCTCGTTGTCGAACTCGCGGCGCGGCCGTGGCGCCGGCGGCTCCGACGTCGCCTCCCGGTCGGGCGCCGGGCGTCGCTCGCGGCGCTTCGGCGCCGCCGCCGCGCGCTCGGCCCGGCCGACCTGCTCGGCCAGGGTGCCCAGGCGACTGGGCAGCATCACGCGCGCCGCCGCGGCGAGACAGTCGCGCTCGCCGGCCGACAGGAGATCGCCGCGCAGAACCACGATCGAGCCCTCCGGCGTCGCCCCGAGGGTCGGCCGTCCGGCGCGCACGAGCCCCTCGAGCGCCGCCTGCAGGTCTTGCAGGTAGGACGGCGGCTTCTCGTTCAGGATCACGAGATCGACCGCGAGCCCCTTCATGCGCCAGTACTCGTGCGCGCGCAGGAGCTGCCGGACGATCTCGCGATCCTCGATCTCGTCGATCCGCACCAGCACGATCGGCAGATCGCCCGAGATCCGATGCGCCCACAGGGCGGCGGGCCCGAGCGTGTTGCGCGCCAGGACCGTCGCCGGCGCGCGCAGCCGCGAATCGGTATAGAGGATCCGGTTCGCGATCTGCTGGAACAGGTGCGCTTCCTCCGGCGTGATGCCCAGGTGATGGAGCTGGACCTGCGCCTGGGTCCACGCCAGCGTCGTGATGCGCTCGAACCTCGACGGGTCGCGATACTTGTCGGCCATGCCGAGCACGGCGGCCCGCGTGTCGGCGAGCATGGTGGAGAAGACGACGTGGCCGCTCTGCCCGGGCGCGAGCCGCAGCCGGCGCCGCAGGCTGAAGATCGGATCGAGCACGGCGCCCGTCGTGTTGGAGAGCGGCCGGCCTTCGATCATCGACATCGGTGTGCGGATCCCGCGGCCGCGGCCCAGGAAGCGCCCGCGCTCGGTCTCGTACTGCGAGCCGCCCGTGCTCGTGCCCTCGACGGAGACGACGTGGGCGGCCCAGACGCGCGGCTCGTCCGGGGAGCGGGGCCGGCGGGTGGCCAGGAGCGTATCGAGCTCGGCGACGGCCTCGGTCTGGACGAAGAGATTGGAGAATGCGGGATGGGCCGCGTCGTCGCGCGGCGGCGCCAGGACGATCTCGGCGTACGAGGTCACCTCGATCTCGCGCGCCTCGCTGCCGAGATTCGTCAGGGTCACGCGGCGGATCTCGGCGTCGTCCTCCGGCGAGACCAGCACCTCGAGCCGCGTCAGCAGAGGACCGTCGCGCCGCTGGATCTCGGCGCGATCTTCGAGGAAGGTCACCTCGTAGCTGTCGGCCTCGATCCCCGAGGGCTGGACGCCGGCCGACCAGACGGCGCCGCTTCGCGTGTCGCGCAGGAAGATGAACGACCCCCAGGCGTCGCGCGTCGTGTCCTCGCGCCAGCGCGTCACCGCGAGGCCGCCGCAGCGGCTGTAGCCGCCGCCCGCCGTCGTCAGCATGACGAAGTAGCGGCCGTTGGACAGCAGGTGGGTGTGCGGCACCGGATCGGACGCGGACGTGAACCGGCGCGAGGTCGGCGCCTCGAGCGCCCGCGTGACCTCGTGCGCCGGCGCTTCCTTCGCGCGCGGGCGCATGACCGGCACGTCGCGCGGCGTGCGCTCCTGTAGGATCAGCTCGGTGGCCTGCACCATCGGCTGAGCGTGGAATCGCTCGCGCATGCGGCCGTCGAGCAGCACGTTGGCCAGCGCCACGACCGTCATTCCCTGGTGATGGGCCATGTAGGTGTGGATCACGGCCACGTCCGCGCCTTCGGGCAGGCGCTCGCGCGTGTAGTCGAGCGCCTCGTAGAAGCCGTAGGGCCCCAGGCCGCCGGCGCGTGCGATCTCGCCGAAGTTGCGGGACGCCGCGGACGGATCGACCATCGCGGCCAGCGCGGTCGCGTAGGGCGCGATGACCAGGTCGTCGCCGAGGCCGCGCTCGAGCCCGAGCCCCGGTACGCCGAACGCCTTGTACTGATACGTGAGGTTGAGGTCGCGCACGTT
>CAYVHH010000518.1:0-4357 GCA_964450175.1 uncultured bacterium
TTCTAGCGGACCCGAACGGCACGGGCAACATTCCGCGGCCGGCTCCCTCGCCCAGTCCGACTGGCGACGCTTCCGGGCGCTCCATCAGCCGGCGTCGACCTCGTGAGGGCGCTTGAGGGCGTCACCCGGCCTCAAATTCAGGACCGTCTCGGGGAACTGGCCGGCGAGCCAGCGGACCACGTCGCTGACGGTCACCACGCCGATCGGCCGACCGTCGCCGTCGACCAGAGGGATCGTCCGGTAGCCGGCGACGCTCATGCAGTGGATGGCGTAGGCCACCCGGTCGCTCGCGGTCAGCGCCTGCGGGTTGCACGTCATCACCTCGCCGAGCGCCGTCCGCCGGGCATCGAGATCGCGGCCGACGACGCGAGTCAGCACGTCGCGCTCGGTGAAGATTCCGGCGAGTCGGCCCTGCCCGTCCGTGATCAGCACGCCGGCCTGCCGGTGCGCGAGCATGGTCCGAACGGCGTCGTGGACGGTGGCCGTCCCGGCGAGGCACAGCGGCTGGGCCGGGGCCAGGACGGCGATGGTGTCGTTCAGGAGAGCGTCGCTGCTCTCACGCAGGTCGTCGGACTTCGTCAGGTCGTCGTCGATCGTCGCGGAGTACTCGTCCTCGAACTCACCACTCATGACTTCCCCCCGAATCCGATCCTAACGCTTCAGTCCGAGCGCGGCAATGGCGGGGTCCGTGGTGACCTCAGGCGTGCGATGCCGCGCGCGCCGGCTCCTCGCTGGCGTCCTTCAGGAGCTGGATGAACCGGCTGACCGTCGGCGTCAACGGCTTCTGGCGCCGATGGATCAGGCCCACCGGTCGCACCAGATCGGCGATCCCCATCGGGACGACCGAAAGCGTGCGGATCGACGCCTCGTTCTGCACGGTGTGACGCGGGAGGATCGAGACGCCGGCCGCGATGATGATCGCCTGCTTGATCGTCTCGATGTTGTCGAATTCCATGACCGTGTTGACCCGGACGTTGTGCTGGCGGAGCGCGCGGTCGATCGCCTTGCGGATCGTCAAGCCGGCGTCGAAGGCGATGAACGTCTCGCCGTTGAGGTCCGCCGGCATGACCACGCGGCGCCGCGCCAGCCGATGGTTCGGATGGCACACGAAGGCCATGGGCTCGGACCGGAGCGGCACGATCGACAACGTGCGTGCAGCCGGTGGGTACGACATGATCCCGACGTCGGCCTCACCCTGGATGACCGCCTCGACCACCTTGTGCGGGTGCAGGCACTCGAGCTGAACGCGCGCGTCAGGATAGAGCGACATGAAGCGCTGCATGTGGCGACTCACGTCGTGGAGGCCGACCGAGTAGATCGCCGCCACCCGCACCGTTCCGTCGACCCGGGCCTTCACCGCGGCGACTCCGGCCTTGGCCTTGTCCCACGATTCGAGGAGATCCCGGCACGCTTCGTAGAAGGCCCGGCCCTCGGGGGTCACGACAAAGGGCCGCTTGGTCCGGTCCAGGAGCGCCACGCCGAGCTCGGCCTCGAGCTGCTGCATCGCCTGGCTGGCGGCCGACTGGGAGACGAAGTTCTGTGTCGCTCCGCGCGAGAACGACCGGAGCCGAACCACGTCGCAGTAGAGGCGGAGAGTCTCGAGGTGCACGCCGTGATTATAAGAGTTTCTGATACTTACTATCCAACTTTTTGGGGATGACTAATAGTGGGTTTGTCTGTAGTATCGTGCAACTGTTTTCACAAAAGGGGATGCAGATGGCGGAAGCTCAGCGTCGACCAGCCGTGCCCGGACCGCCTCCCGCTCAGGGGCTTTATGACCCCCGCCACGAGCATGCCGCGTGCGGCGTCGGATTCGTCGTGGACATCAAAGGGCGGCGCTCCCACACGATCGTGCGCCGAGCCCTCTCGGTCCTCATCAACCTGCTCCATCGAGGGGCCTGCGGCTGCGAGGCGAACACCGGTGACGGCGCCGGGATCCTGATCCAGATTCCGGACAAGTTCTTTCGGCGAGAGTGCGGCCGCCTGGGCATTGCCCTGCCGCCGGCCAAGGACTACGGCTGCGGATTCGTGTTCCTGCCGCGCGACGCGGAGCAACGCGACATCGTGCGCGCCCTCCTGCACTCCATCGTCGAGGAGGAGGGCCAACGCCTCCTCGGCTGGCGCGAGGTGCCTACCGACGACCATCTGATCGGTGCCAGCGCCTTGTCCGTCGAGCCGCACATCATGCAGGTGTTCATCGGGCGCGGACCGACCGTGCGGGACCACGCCCATTTCGAGCGCAAGCTCTACGTGATCCGCAAGCTCTTCGAGAAGGCCGTGGTGGCGCTCGACATTCCGGAAAACAAGTACGCGTACATCCCGAGCCTGAGCTCGAACACGCTCATCTACAAAGGCATGCTCAGTGCGGACCAGATCGAGACGATGTTCCCCGATCTGACCGATCCTGATTTCGAGTCCGCGCTGGCCCTCGTGCACCAGCGGTTCAGCACCAACACCTTTCCGTCCTGGCCGCTCGCGCACCCGTACCGCTACATCGCCCACAACGGCGAGATCAACACCCTGCGCGGCAACATCAACTGGATGAAGGCGCGCGAAGCGCTGTGCCGCTCGGAGGCGCTGGGCGACGACCTCAAGAAGGTGCTCCCGGTGACGCGCGACGGCCTGTCGGACTCCGCCACCTTCGACAACGTGCTCGAGTTCCTCGTGATGAACGGGCGGTCCTTGCCGCACGCGATCCTCATGATGATCCCCGAGCCGTGGCAGAACCACGAGTCGATGAGCCCGGAGCGCCGGGCATTCTACGAGTATCACTCGTCGCTGATGGAGCCCTGGGACGGTCCGGCATCGATCGCGTTCACCGACGGCACCGTCATCGGGGCCGTGCTCGACCGGAACGGGCTGCGGCCGTCCCGCTACTACGTCACCACGGACGGCATGGTCGTGATGGCGTCCGAGGTCGGCGTGCTCGACATTCCGGCCGAGAACATCTTGATGAAGGAGCGGCTGCATCCCGGGCGGATCTTCCTGGTCGACACCGCCAAGGGGCGGATCGTCGACGACGAGGAGATCAAGGCCCAGCTGGCCGCGGAGCATCCGTACGCGGACTGGCTCCGGGACAACCTCGTCCACCTCGAGGAGCTCAAGGCGCATCCCGTGCCGGCGCCGGACCATGCCACCGTGCTGACCCGGCAGATCGCGTTCGGCTACACGCACGAGGATCTCCGGATCCTGCTCGGGCCGATGGCCAAGAACGGCGAGGAGCCCATCGGCTCGATGGGCACCGACACGTCCCTGGCGGTGCTCTCGAACCGACCCCGGCCGCTGTACGACTACTTCAAGCAGCTCTTCGCCCAGGTGACCAATCCGCCGCTCGACCAGATCCGCGAGGAGCTGGTGACGTCGATGGAGTCGACGGTCGGTCCCGAGCGAAACCTTCTCGTGCCCGAGCCCGAGTCCTGCCGCCAGATCGTGCTGAAGGACCCGGTCATCACGAACGAGGAGCTCGCAAAGCTCGCCCACGTCGCCGAGCGCGGCTTCAAGGCACTCACCCTGCCCATGCTCTATTCGGTCGCCGACGGCGCGCGGGGGCTCGAGCGGACCCTCGAGCTGCTCCAGCGGCGCGCGAGCGAGGCGATCGTCGAAGGCTACAACGTCATCATCCTGTCGGACCGCGGCATCAGTCGCAAGACGGCGGCCATTCCCAGCCTCCTGGCCACGGCGTCGATGCACCACCACCTGGTCCGGCGCGGCGAGCGCACGCGCTGCGGGCTGGTGATCGAGACCGGCGACGCGCGCGAGGTGCATCACCTTTGCCTCCTGATCGGCTACGGAGCGGGCGCGGTCAATCCGTGGGTCGCCTTCGAGACCATCGACGACATGATCAACGAGGGGCTGCTGCCCGGCGTCGATCGGGCGAAGGCGATCAAGAACTACATCAAGGCCCTGAACAAGGGAATCCTCAAGGTCATGGCCAAGATGGGGATCTCGACCCTGCAGAGCTACACCGGCGCCCAGATCTTCGAGGCCATCGGCCTCAACGGCGATCTGGTGCATCGCTACTTCACCGGCACCGTCTCGCGCGTGTCCGGTATCGGGCTCGACGTGATCGCGGACGAGGTACGGCGCCGTCACGAGCACGCGTTCCCGGCGCGGCCCATGGGCGCGGAGCTCGACTGGGGCGGCGAATACCAGTGGCGGCGCGACGGCGAGCACCACATGGTCAATCCGGACATGATCGCCAAGCTCCAGCACGCGACGCGCAGCGGGAGCTACGCGCAGTTCAAGGACTTCACGCGTCTGTGCGACGACCAGAGCAAGCACCTGGCGACCCTGCGCGGGCTCATCGAGCTCCGGCCGGGGGCGACGCCCGTGCCGATCGACGAGGTCGAGCCGGTCG
>CAYVHH010000519.1:0-8304 GCA_964450175.1 uncultured bacterium
CATAGACGTACGTCGCGCGGCGCGCATCAGCTCGCTCGAATCGATGCAGCTCGATCGCGGAATAGACGAGGGGAGTGGCGGCCACGGAGGCGATCGCCGCGACGAGGATCCATCGTCTCCAGCGGCTGAATTGCCCGATCAATTTCACCCCGAGTCTATCCGGCTCCGCGCATCACGAGCGCGAACGGTGCATCGGATGTGCCAGGAGATGTGTGGCCTTTGTCGGGGGAGACTTAGAGCGGATTGGAGGAGCACGACACTCGAGCCGAGCGTCAGAAGCCTGACAGGTGTCGAGCGTGGTCCACGAGTCGCGAGGGTCGACTACGAGGAGCGACGCGGAGCCAGCGGATCCGGCTTGCCGAGCGCGGCCGCGACGGTCTGGTGCAGCTGCCCGAGCCCGACAGGCTTCGCGACGTACGCGAAGGCGCCCATCTCCATCGCCTTCGGCCTGAGCGTCGCGTCGGGGCTACCCGAGATCATGATCACGCGGATCGCTGGATCGAGCGCGCGGATGCGCTCGAGCACCTGGACACCGTTGAGGCCTTCCATCATGACGTCCAGCACGACGACATCTGGACGGTACTGCGAGACCGCGATGAGCGCGTCACCGCCGTGCGCCGCGGCGTCGACCGCGAAGCCGGCTTCGGAAAAATACCGGGTCAGGATCGTGACGAGATCCGGCTCGTCGTCCACCACGAGAATCCGGCCCTGAGACTCGCTGTCGCGCATCTCCGTATGATTATCGCTCCTGGGGCCTCTCACCCGTAATGGATTGCGAGGCTGTAGAATTGCGTCTTTACGCGACGGGCTTTGCCTCGACCTCTTCGACCGCGGCGCTCAGGTCCTCGGGCGTCGTCGACTGGTCGAGCCAGAGCGAGTGGCCGCAGAGACAGCACTTCCAGCGCAGACGAGTCGTGGCCAGGCACGCAAACCGCCGCGCCTCGGAGATATGGGACTTGTCCAGCATCAGTGGTCCGCCGCACCGGCACGTGATCATCGAAGCACCTCCGTGCCTCGGCAGAATTGCATCCTTTGGGCCAGCGATAAGCTCACGATTCGATTGCGATCCTGGCCGTTCGACGGAGGGCGGATTGGCAACCGTGAGGAGCGGGGGTGACCGTCCTCGTCATGCCGTAGCGCGTGATACGTCGTGACCTCCAGGCGGCTCATCGAGCGGCTGCATGCCCTCTACCCGGAGGCCTCACGTCGCAGCCTCAAACAATGGCTCACCGGCTCGCGGGTGAGGGTCAACGGCTCCGTGGTCGTTCGTGGCGACGCCGAGGTCGATCCGGCGGACCGGGTCGAGCTGATGTCACCCACTCCGCTCGCGTGCCCGGCGCCCCTGCGACTGGTCCACGAGGACGACGACATCCTCGTGGTCGACAAGCCCTCCGGGCTCCTGACCATCGCCACCGAGAGCGAGCGCGAGCGTACGGTCTACCGGCTTCTTCGCGACTGGGTCGCGGGCCGCGGGCCGCGGTCGTCCCGGCTCTTCATCGTCCACCGGCTCGATCGAGAGACCTCGGGTCTCATCGTCTTTGCCAAGTCGGTGGCGGCCAAGGAGCATCTCCAGGCGCAGTTCGCGGTGCGCACCGCCGAGCGTCTCTACATCGCCCTCGCCGAGGGCGTCATGCGTCGGACGGAAGGCTCCCTGGTGTCGCGTCTCGTCGAGGACCGCACGCTCCGCGTACGGATCGCGGAGCGCGGGGACGGCAAGGAGGCGATCACGCGCTATCGCGTTCTCGAGCGCCGGCGCGCCGCGACCCTCGTCGAGCTGCGGCTGGTGACCGGGCGCCGTGCCCAGATTCGCGCCCAGCTCGCCGCGGCGGGTCATCCCATTGCGGGCGATGCGCAGTACGGCGGGCGGACCGATCCGATGGGCCGGCTGGCGCTCCACGCGACGCAGCTCGCGTTCGTGCATCCACGTGGCGGGCGCGTCCGCTTCGAGAGTCCGCCGCCGGCGGCATTCGACCACCGCGCGTGACGGCGGTGCTATGATCCGCGGCGAAACCACAACATGAACGATCCCGAGAAGCGGGTGAGCGCGGACGTCGCCGGCCTCGCCGCGGCCATCGAGCGGGTGGCGGCCGATCTGGCGATCGGCGAGGAGCCGGCGGGCTTCGTGCTCGCGCTCGAAGGCGACCCAGAACCTGAAGCAGCTCGTGACTGACTGGACGATCCAGACACTCTCGCGCGCGATCGCGACGCGCAAGATCTCCCCGGTCGAGGCGGCGCAGACCTGCCTCGACCGCATCGCGCGGCTGGATGGACGCATCCACGCGTTCATCACGGTCGACGCCGAGGGCGCGCTCGCGACAGCGCGGGCCCTCGAAGACGAGCTCGCCGCCGGCCGGAGCCGCGGCCCCCTGCACGGCGTGCCGCTCGCCTACAAGGATCTGTGCCACGTGCCGGGCCTGCCGACGTCGTGCGGCACGAAGACCCGCGAGTATTTCACGTCCCCGACCGAATGCACCGCGGTGGCGCGGTTGCGCGCGGCCGGCGCCGTCACCATCGGCAAGCTCAACATGACCGAGCTGGCGATGGGGCCGTTCGGCGACAACGCCCATCACGGCGACGTGCAGAACCCGTGGAAATCCGGCCACTGCTCCGGCGGCTCAAGCAGCGGCTCCGGCGCCGCGGTGGCGGCTGGGCTCGCGCTCGGGGCGCTCGGCAGCGACACCGGCGGCTCGATCCGGCTTCCCGCGGCGTGTTGCGGCGTCGTCGGACTCAAGCCCACGTACGGACGCGTGAGCCGCGCCGGAGTGATGCCGCTGTCGTGGTCGATGGACCACCTGGGCCCGGTCACCCGAACGGTCGCCGACGCCGCGCTGCTCCTCGAGGTCGTCGCGGGGTATGACCCGCACGACGCGACGTCGAGCCGCCGGGGGGTTCCGTACTATCAGCGCATGCTCGAGAGCCCGATCGGCGGGCTACGGGTGGGTGTGCCGGAGAATTTCTACTTCGATGGGATCACGCCGGACATGAACGCCGCCGTCCGAGCGGCCTCGGAGGTTCTCGGTCGCCTGGGCGCGCTCGTGGCGCCGATCCGCGTGCCCGATCCCCGGGCTCTCACGGACATCGGCAACGTGATCTCGCGCTCCGAGTCGGCGGCACTCCACGCGCGCCTGGCCCGCGACCGTCCGCACGAGCTTCAGCCCGCGGTCCGGGCGCGGCTCGAGATCGGCTTCCACATCTCGGCGCACGACTATCTGCAGGCGCTGCGCCTGCGGTCGCGCCTTGCGCGGGAATTCATCACCGAGGTGTTCGCCGAGGTCGACGCGCTCGTCCTCCCGGTGATCCCCGAGCCCGCGCCAGTCCTCGAAACGGTCAAGTCCGGCTCCGTTGACGATGTCGTCACGAGGATGGGACGATTCTCGCGTCTCACGCGCCCGTTCAACGTCCTCGGACTCCCGGCGCTGACGGTGCCGTGCGGCTTTTCGGCGGACCGACGGCCGCTGGCCCTGCAGATCATCGGGCGCGCGTTCGACGAGGCCACGACTCTGCGTCTCGGCCACGCCTACCAGCAGGCCACCGCGTGGCATCACGAGGGACCCGCGCTTTGACGGACGCGGACGGCGGCCTCGTCGAGCGGCCCCGCCTCTGGCCGGTCTTCTTGTCGTGCGCGGCCGCCTTCGTGACCATCGTCGCGTTCTCGCTCGTGGCGGCGGCGGCCGTGCGATCCCTCTATCCGGACCTGTCCGATCAAGCCGCCTTCGAGGGCCTACCGGGGCTCCTCGCCGGCAGCGTGGCGTCCTCCGCGGCATTCGTCCTGACGGCGCTGATCGCGAGCGGGGGCGCGGCACCCGCCGCGCTCCGCCTGCTGCCCGGGCGCGAGACGGGCCGCACACTCGTCCTGGTCGTCGTCGGGATGCTCTCACTCGGGCAAACGCTCGACTCGCTGACCGTGCTGGCCGGACTGGCGCAGCACGGCAACATGGTGATGATCCGCCGCGCGCTAGCCCAGGCCGCCGGCCCCGATCTCTTTCTCGCCGTGCTCATCGTCGGCCTTCTGGCCGGCACCGCCGAAGAGATCTTCTTCCGCGGCTACGTCCAGACCCGGCTCGTCCAGCGCTTGCCGCGCGGCACGGCGGTGATCGTGACCAGCGTCTGCTTCGGCGCGTTCCATCTGGACTGGCTCCACAGCCTGCTGGCGCTCGTTCTCGGCGTGTACCTCGGCTGGATCACCGAGCTGACGGGAAGCGCACTGCCGGCGGTGGTATGTCATGTCGTCAACAACGCACTGTTCACCCTCGTCACCTCGTCGTGGAGCGGGGTCGGCGGCCTCGAGGTCAATGTGGCGCTGGCCGTGGCAGGCGCCCTCGTGTTTGCTGGGGTCGTCGTCGGCTTGCGGCGCGCTCCGTCCGCGCCGGTCGAGGGCGCGTGGTTCACGTCCGTTGCGCTCCGCGTCTGGAAGCGGCTGCGCCGGTGAGCGGCGCCGTCCGAGAGCTCGCCGAGCTGTTCGTCCGCGCGCGCCGGGCCGTCGCGTTCACGGGCGCCGGGGTCAGCACCGAGTCGGGCATCCCGGATTTTCGGAGCCCCGGAGGCCTCTGGGATCGATTCGACCCGAGCGAGTTCACCTACCGGAACTTCATCGGCAGCGCGGGTGGGCGGCGAAAATACTGGGAGCTCGGTCGCGTGACGTATCCCGTGATCCGCGCGGCGCGGCCGAACGCCGCGCACCTCGCGCTGGCCGAGCTCCACCGGCTCGAGCGGGTCGAGTGCTGCATCACGCAGAACATCGACGACCTGCACCAGCGCGCCGGCCTGCCGGCGGACCGGGTGATCGAGCTGCACGGCAACGCCACGCGCACCCGCTGCCTCGAGTGCGGGATCGGCTACACGCGCGATGAGGTGCACGCGTGGATCGAGACGAACGACGAGCTTCCGACGTGCCCGACGTGCGGCGGGATCGTGAAGCCGACCACCGTGCTCTTCGGCGAGGCGATGCCGGCGCCGCAGATGCAGGAAGCCGAGCGCCGGGCGCGGGCGTCCGATCTGTTCGTCGTCCTCGGATCCTCGCTGGTCGTCTATCCCGCGGCGTACATGCCGGCCCACGCCAAGCACGGAGGAGCGACGCTCGCGATCGTGAACCTCGAGCCGACTCCGCTCGACGCGCAAGCCGACCTCGTGATCCGCGACAAGGCGGGCGAGGTCATGGCGCGGGTCGTCGCGGAAGTCCGTGCGCGGGTGCTCCCGGAGGGCCGGCCCGTTCCGTGACGCTCGACGAGCTGGCGGCGCTCACACGGCAGCGGCTGGCAGCGCGCGAGCGTCGCGTCGTTCCACCCGGGCCGCTCGTACGGGCGGCCGTCCTGATCCCCATCGTCGACCGGGGCGAGCCCTATCTCGCGTTCGCGAAGCGGACCGACACGGTCGGGACCCACCGAGGCCAGATCGGCTTCCCGGGAGGCACGGTCGATCCCGGCGACGCGTCGCTGCTCGAGGCCGCCCTGCGCGAGTGCGAGGAAGAAGTGGGGCTCCCGCGGGCCGCGGTCGAGCCCCTCGGTGCGCTCGACGACACCGAAACCTTCGCGACGAACTTCGTGATCACGCCCTGGATCGGCGTGATCCGCCGGCCCGTGGCGTGGCAGCCGGACGGTGCGGAGATCGAGCGCGTGATCGAGGTGCCATTCGCGGCGCTCGCGGCGCCGGGCGGGCTGAGGGTCGAGCAGTGGGAGCGTGACGGCGTGCGGCGACCCGTCTACTTCTTCGACTACAACGGCGACACGATCTGGGGCGCCACCGCGCGGATCGTCAAGCACTACCTCGATCTCGTCGCGGACACCCGGTAGCTCGGCGCCCGACGGGCGGCGCAGAACCCCGGCGGTCCGGCTCAGCTCAAGGGCAGGCGAATGCGAACGGTCGTGCCGACGCCGGGCTTGCTCTCGATGTCGATGGTGCCGCCGTGGTTGCGGACGATGCCGAGGCTCACCGAGAGTCCCAGACCGGTGCCGCGCCCTTCCGCCTTGGTCGTGTAGAACGGCTCGAAGATCCGCTCGATCTGCTCGGGCGAGATGCCGTGCCCCGTATCGGTAAAGCTCACGCCCACCATCGCGCGGCCGTCGTCGGCTTGCTGGAGCCCCGTCTCCATGATGAGGGAGCCGCCGCCGTCCATCGCGTCGACGGCGTTGGTGATCATGTTGACGAAGACCTGCGTGAGCTGATCCCGGTCGCCCAGGATCGGCGGCAGCCCGACGTTGAAGACACGCTCGACCTCGACCCCCGCCGTCTTCAGCTTCGGCCGAATCAGGTCGATCGACCGCTCGAGCACCTCGTGCAGCGACACCGGCGACCGAGACGGCTCGCGGCGCCGGGAGAAATCGAGCAAGTCGCGGACGATCTTGCCGGCTCGGTTCGCCTCGGTCTCGATGCTCGACGCCTTCCGATGCTCGAGGGAATCGGGCGCGAGCTGGTAGAGGAGGAGCTGGCTGTTGCCGAGGATCACCGTCAGCGGGTTGTTGATCTCGTGGGCGACGCTCGCCGCGAGCTCGCCGATCGCGGCGAGCTTGGCCGACTGCACGAGGCTCTGCTGCGTGCGCCGGAGCTCCTCCATCCGGGCGCGCTGGTCCTCGTAGAGACCGGCGTTCCGGAGCGCGATCACGGTCTGCGCCGCCAGCATCTCGAGCAGCCGGATCTCGTCGCTGTCGAAGATCTCCCCCGAGAGCTTCTCGCCGACGACGAGCGCGCCGGCCACCTCGCCGTCGGCCAGCAAGGGCACCACGACGGCCAGCCGCTGGCGCTCGAGCTGGGCGACGGCGGCTCGCACGCGCGCGTCGGCCGCGCCCTGGAACGCGGTTTCCTCGACGACGAGCGTTCGGCCCGCCATCTTGAGCCAGAGCAGGAGCGCCGAGCCGATCACGGGGCTGGTCGGCGCGGAGTCTGCCGCATCCGAGGTCGCGTGCGCCCGGCCCACCAGCTGATCGGCGGCCGGGTCGTAGAGATGAAGCCCCGCGTAAATGACCGGGATCCGTGAGACGAGCCCTTCGGTGAGCTTGCGGCCGAGCGTGTCGACCTCGACCAAGGCGCCCAGCTCTCCGGTGAGGTCGACCAGGGCGTCGCGCACGGCGTGCCGACGCCGGAACATCAGGTACTCCAGGCCGTTCTCGAGCTTACGGAGCAAAGGCAGCGCGATCGTGAACACCAGCAGCAAGAGCAGTGCACTGCGGAGGAGCCATTCCAGCTCGTGCGTCGTGTCGGTCCCGGCGCGAGGACCGAATGCCTGGTCGATGGCCCAGAGCCCGACGAACAGGATCGGCGCCAGGGCGCCGGACGTGAGCACGTAGAGGACGAGGCGCTTGGCCAGCACGCCGATGTCCATCAGGCGGTATCGAACGATGGCGACGCCAAGGGCCAGCGCGAAGATCGCGTTGCTCGGAATGCCCACGGGATAGAGCCAGTCCCAGTGCAGCATGAAGCGGGCGATGTCGACGACCCCGCCGGCGAGGCTCACGCCGACGCCGAGGATCACCAGCAGCGTCCGGTTTCGCTTGAAGCTCGACGGCTGAGCGCGGTAAGCCCGGACGAGCATGACGAGACCGAACACGAGATAGCTCTGGAAGTAGACGAAGAACGGCGCGTAGAGCGGGCCCGCCACCGGCATGAAGCCCCACGCCGAGTCGGTGACGCCGGCGAGAAATGCCTCGGTCGGTCCGGCCGCGAGGAAAAAGCCGCACAGCGCGTAGCCGATGATCAAGACCGGCCGGCGCCGCGGCACGTCGAGAAACGCCAGGACGTAGTGATAGAACAGCGGAGCGATCGGAATCACACCGACGTGGAGCAGTCGCTCCCACACGAGCGCGTTCTCCTGGCTCGACGCCGAGCGCAGGCCGAAGACACCGAGGTTCCAGACGGCGAGCGCCGTGGCCAGATAGGCGAAGAGGAGGCTGCGCAGGCTCTTGCGCTCCGGGGCCAGCGCGCTCCCGAGGAGCAGCAGGTTGAGGCCCAGCGCGAGGAGAGGAAGGAGCTTATGGGCGAGCATCCATCTCCCACGGCACGAAGGGCCCGAAGCCGTCGCGGCGACGCTGCTCTCGCATCTCGGCGTCGAGGATCGAGAAGACCAGGATGTCCCAGCGCTGGCCGCCGTACGTTTTCGCCTCGCGAAGCACGCCTTCCTGCTGGAAGCCGTTGCGGCGCAGCGCATTGATGCTGATCACGTTGTACGCGAAGACCTTGGCCTCGACCCGCCGGAGCTCGAGCGCGTCCATCGCCCACGAGAGCGCCAGCCTCGACGCCTCGATTCCCCAGCCGGCGCGCAGCGAGCGCGGGTTGACGATGGCCGTCTCCAGGAACGCGAATCGTTCGACCAGG
>CAYVHH010000520.1:0-13490 GCA_964450175.1 uncultured bacterium
AGCGGCTGCGGTCGGAGGATTTGATGCGCACCCAGGCGCTGCGGTTGCGGCCGGCACCCCAGTCGACGTGAAATGGCTCGACACGCGCGATCTTCACGGGCTCCTCCTGGCTCCCGGCCGTCGGCACGCCGTGGCCGGGACCGACAGCATAGCGCCCGGACCGCGGACCTCGCTACCCGGCTTTCCGAAACGTGAGATTGATCCGATGACGGCCGGTGAGCGAGTGCTCCCCGTCGGCGAGCGGCGCGACGCCGTGGAAGGCGAGGCGGGCCGGGCCGCCCCACACGACGACGTCGCCGCTCTCCAGCCGGACCCGGCGCGGGCGATCCTGACGGCGCGCGCCGCCGAACAGAAACACGGCGGGAAGCCCGAGCGAGACGGAGACGATCGGCGCGCCGAAATCGCGCTCGTTCCGGTCCTGGTGCAGCGAGAGCCGCGTGCCGGGCGCGTAGCGGTTGACCAGGCATGCGTCGGGCTCGAATCCCGGGAACCCGGCCGCCGCCGCCGCGCGGATGGCGACGTCGTGAAAGACCGCCGGCAGCGCGGGCCAGGGCCGGCGTGTCGTCGGATCGCTGGTCACGTAGCGATAGCCGCTGCGGTCCGTCACCCAGCCGAGGCGGCCGCAGTTGGTCATTTCGATCGACATCGTGTGGCCACCCGGCGTGATCATGTGACGAAACGGCGCTGCCGCGACGAGATTCGCGACCGCCTCGACGAGCGCGGGGGCCTGCCGTTCGGCGAATCGCCTGAGAATCGTGGCCCCTTCGGCGAGGGGTTCTGGTCGCGCGCCGGCCTGCGGCTCGGCGCCGAACAGGTCTCCGGTGGCCGTGCCGCGACGGCGGCTCATCGCGCGTCGTGAAAGATGATGCCGAGCGTGTGACGGTGGCCCGAGCGGAGCCGGCTCACGCCGTGGCGCATCGTGACCCGATAGCGGCCCCGCGAGCCGCGCACCGGCCGGTGACGCACGGGAAAGATCACGCAGTCGCCCTGCGCGAGCGGGACGACCTCGGCGCGGGACTGCATGCGCGGCCGCTGCTCGGTCAGCACGAACTCGCCGCCCGTGAAATCTCGCCCCGGCACGGCGAGGAGCACGGTGGCCTGGATCGGAAACAGGTGCTCGCCGTACACATCCTGGTGCAGGCAGTTGTAGTCGCCCTCGCCGTAGCGCAGCACGAGCGGCGTCGGCTTGGTCTGCCCGGCGCGGTGACAGCGCTCGAGAAACTCGTCGAGCGTGCTCGGATAGCGCACGGCGATCCCCATCGCGTCGTTCCAGTGGTTCGCGATGTCGGCCAGCGGCGGGTACATCGCGGCGCGTAGCTCGCTGACGGCCGGCGGAAGCGGGTAGGCGAAGTACTTGTACTCGCCGCGCCCGAATCCGTGCCGGGCCATCACGATCCGCGAGCGGAACGCCGCCTCGACGTCGTAGCTCGCGGCCAAGGTCGCGCAGGCCTCCGGGGCGACGAGGCCGCTCACGACCGCACAGCCGTGCGCGTCGAGCGCCGCGGCGATCCCGCGCCAGTCGAGGGCCGTGATGCGGTCGGTCATGGTCATCGGGGCTATGATCCCACCTCTGAATGGTTATACGCGGCCGGCGCGCGAAAGGGTGGGGGCGGCCGTGAATGGCGTTGACGCGCCTGGACGCGACAGCCATAGTTCAGGGCTGAAAGGGAGACGACCCATGGCGAAGCGACGAGTCGTGATCACGGGCGCGGCCGGCTACGTCGGCCAGCGCATGTTCAAGGAGCTCGCGGAGCGCTGGGACGTGGTGCCGATCGACGTCAGCGCCACGACCAAGGGCGGCGAGAAGGTGCCCGGCCTCGTGGTCACCGATCTGACCAATCCCGACCGCAACCGGTATCGCGAGCACTTCCGCGGCGCCGACGCGGTGATCCACCTGGGCTACGTGCGCGCGCCAGGGATGGACGCCACGACGTGGCAGGAGAACAACGACGCGAAATTCTGGGCCGAGCACGCGAACGTCGCGCTCGCTTATAACGTCTACCGGGTCGCCCTCGAGGAGGGTGTGCGCCGCGTGGTCGTCGCCAGCTCCAACCACGCCTCGGACTACTACGAGCGCCTGGTATGGGACGGGCGCGTCGACATGGTTACGCCCGAGATGCCTCCGCGCTCCGACAACTGGTATGGCTGGGCCAAGGCGGCCTACGAGCTGCTCGGCTTCGTGTTCGCGACCGGCAAGGTCGACGGCAAGATGCTCGAGGTCGTGCAGTGGCGCATCGGCGGCCCGCGCGACGACGATATCGAGCACGTGAAGCCCGGGGACATCAAGGTGATGCACCGGGCGCTCGGCGCCTATCTCTCGCGGCGCGATCAGGTGCAGCAGGCGATTCGCATGGTCGAGACCCCGGACATCAAGGACGAGCACGGCATCCCGTTCCTGATCGTGTACGGGATCAGCGGCAACACGCACCGATTCTGGAGCCTGGCCAGCGCCAAGACGAAGCTCGGCTACGAGCCCCAGGACGACAGCCAGGTGAATTTCGCCGACGCCATCGCCGCCATCGCCCGCAAAGCCCCCAAGGCGTAACGGCGGGCGGGACTCTCGCGTGACGGGCCGGCGCGAGTTCATCGGCATCGCGATCCTGGGCGCGATCGCCCCGCGCGCGGTCGGCGCGCAGGCGCGCAAGGTGCCGAGGATCGGTGTGCTCTCGCCGTTCACCCCGCCGGATGGCGCTGCGCCGTCGTTTCAGGTCTTCCTCGATACCCTGCGTGAGCTCGGTCACGTCGAGGGCCGGAACATTGCGTTCGAGTACCGCTGGGCCGGCGGCAAGTACGACCGTCTTCCGGCGCTCGCGACCGAGCTGGCGCAGAGCAAGGTCGACCTCATCCTCTCGGCGTGGAGCACGCCGAGTGCCCTGGCCGCCAAGCGTGCCACGACGAGCATCCCGGTGGTCTTCGTCGGCGTCGGCGACGCCGTCGGAGTTGATCTGGTCAAGAGCCTCGCGCGGCCCGGCGGCAATGTCACCGGCTCCACGTTCATGTCGGAGGAGACGGTCGGCAAGCTGCTTCAGCTCCTGAAGGAGGTCGTGCCCAGGGCGGCGCGCGTTGCGGTCGTGTCCAATCCGGCCAACCCCGTGTACGTGTCGCTGCTGAAGGACGTCGAGGCGATGGGGCGCCAGCTGAACCTGCACGTCGCGCGTCTCGGGATCCAGGGGCCCGGCGACGTCGACGCGGTGTTCGACTCCGCCAGGCAGGAGCGGCTCGACGGCCTCGTGGTGATGCGCGATTTCGTGCTGATCACCTACCGGGAGCGCCTCGTCGAGCTGGCCGCGAAATTTCGGATGCCGGTCATGTACGGGATGCGGGAGTTCGTCGACGCCGGCGGCCTCATGTCGTTCGAGCCGAGCCTGTCCGAGCTCTACCGCCGCGCCGCCGGCCTCGTGCACAAGATCCTCGCGGGGGCGAAGCCGGCGGAGCTCCCGGTCGAGCAGTCGAGCCGGTTCGAGCTGGTCGTCAACCTCAAGGCGGCCAAGGCGCTCGGGCTCACGATTCCCGAGCCGGTGCGGCTGCGCGCCGACCAGGTGATCGAGTGAAGCGCGGTGCTATTCTGGGGGCGTCGATGCCAGACGGGCCGGTGAAAGGATGACGCGATGAAGCTCACCTCGGCGCAGCTCGAGCAGTTCGACCGTGACGGCTATCTGTTCTTCCCGAGCACGTTCTCGCCGGAGGAGATCAAGGTCCTGACCGACGAGGTGCCGAGGCTCTACGCGCAGCACCGGCCCGAGAACGTGCGCGAGAAGGGCAGCGAGGCCGTGCGCACCAACTTCGCGGCCCACATGTACAGCGCGCCCTTCGCGCGCCTGGCTCGCCACCCGCGGATGATCGAGCCCGTGGTGCAGGTCTTCGGCGAGCCGGTCTACATGCACCAGTTCAAGATCAACGGCAAGATGGCCTTCGACGGCGACGTCTGGCAGTGGCATCAGGACTTCGGCACGTGGTTCAACGACGACCAGATGCCCGAGGCGCGCGCGATGAACGTGGCGATCTTTCTCGACGAGGTCAACGAGTTCAACGGCCCGCTGATGTTCATTCCGGGCAGCCACAAGCTGGGCGTCCTCGACGCCGGCCACGACACCACGACGACGAGCTATCCTCTGTGGACCATCGATCACGCGACGATCACGAGGCTGATCAGGCGCGGCGGCCTGGTGGCGCCCAAGGGGCCGGCGGGCTCGATGATCATGTTCCACTCGTGCCTGGTCCACGCCTCGACGTCGAACCTCTCGCCGTGGAACCGGGTGAGCGTCTACCTGAGCCTCTGCGCGGTGTCCAACCACATCCGGCGTTTCAAGCGGCCGGAGTACATCGCGCACCGCGACTTCACGCCGATCGAGTGCCTGCCGGACGACTGCCTGCGGCGCCCGTACGACGTGGCGCTGCCGTGGAAGGACGGCACGCCGGAGGCGGCGCTCAGGTAGTTCGGCGCGGCTTCAGCTTCAGCAGGCGTGCCGCGTTGAGCCCGAGAATTTTCGCGCGATCGCCGTCCTTCAGGAACGTGCAGCCGTCGACGAATCCCCGCGGATCGTACCAGCCCATGTCGTAGGGATAGTCCGTGCCGACGACGAGGTGGTCGGCGCCCCACAGGTTCACCAGGTGGCGCAGCTGCTCGCGGTCGAACACGATCGTGTCGAAGTAGAGCTTGGCGAGCGACTGGCGCGGCTTCTTCTTCAGCACCGTGCGCGGATCGACCCGGGCGCCCCACGCGTGATCCATGCGCGCCGGATAGTGCGAGACGTAGCCGCCGCCGTGCGCCGAGACGATCTTCAGCTTGGGGTAGCGCTCGAGGATACCGTCGAACACGAGGTGCGCGATGGCGACGGTCGAGTCGAGCGGGTTGCCGATGATGTTGATGAAGTAGTGGTCCGACAGCCGCTCGCCGCCGGTGAAGCCGTTCGGGTGCATGAACACCATCGCGTCGAGCTCCTGCGCCTTCGCCCAGAAGGCGTCGCGCCCGCGCGAGATCTCCTGGCCGTTGACGTTCGTGCCGATCTCCACGCCGCGGAAGCCGAGCCGCTTCATGCAGTACTCGAGCTCCGCGGCCGCCAGGTCGGGCGCCTGGAGCGGGACGTCGGCGAGCGCGACGAAGCGAGCGGGATGCTTCTGGACGATCGCCGCGAGGTTCTCGTTGATGGCCCGGGCGGTCTGGCGGCCGTGCTCGGGGTCGAGCGAGTACATGAACTGGAACGGCGAGCACGAGATCGCCTGCACGTCGACGCCCATCTTGTCCATGTCGCGCAGGCGCTGCTCGACGGAGGTGAGGCAGGTGAGCACGTTCTGCGCCTGCTTCTGGTTGGTCGCGCGCGACAGCTCGTTGGTGAATCGCATCGCCGGCTCACTGTCGCGCCGGAAGACGTCCTTCACCATGTCGTCGGCGGGCGGGTAGTGGACGTGGCAGTGGACATCGACGCAGAGGTGGCGACGGCGACCCTTGGTCGCACGGGAGGCGCCGCCGCGAGCTACGGGACCGGGACAGGTGAAGAGCACGTGCAGTCTCCTTTATATGGTGGCCGCCACGCCTGCCATCATCAGGCCGAGCGTCCGTTCGGTGGCGTCGGCGCGCGACACGTCGCCGACGACGCGCCCGTCGTGCATCACGAGGATGCGGTCGGCCAGCGCGAGAATCTCGTCGAGCTCGACCGAGACCAGCAGGAGCGCCGTGCCGGCGTCGCGCAGCGCGACCAGGCGGCGGTGGATGAACTCGATCGCGCCGATGTCGACGCCGCGGGTCGGCTGGCCGATCAGCAGCAGCTCGGGGTGTCGATCGAGCTCGCGGGCCAGCACGATCTTCTGTTGATTGCCGCCGGAGAACGCCGACGTCGGGAGGCCGCCGTTGCCCGGCCGGATGTCGTAGTCGGCCGCCTGGCGTTCGAAGCTGGCGGCCACGGCCGAGCGGTGGAGTCGGATCGGCCCGTTGTAGGTGGGCTCGTCGTGGTAGCCGAGGATCGCGCTTTCCCGCGCGACGAACGGCATGACGAGGCCCAAGCGGTGGCGGTCCTCGGGCACGTGAGCCAGGCCTAGCCGTCGCAGCCGCCGGGGCGAGCGCGACGCGGCGTCGGCCAGCGGCGCGGCCTTCAGGCGGATCTGCCCCGACTTCACCGGCCGGATGCCGGCCAGCGCCTCGAGCAGCTCCGACTGCCCATTGCCGGCGACGCCGGCGATGCCGACGATCTCGCCCCGGCGCACCGTGAAGCTCACGCGCTTCACGCGCTCCACGCCGAGCCCGTCTTCCACCACGAGGTCCGTCACCTCGAGCACGGGCTCGCCCGGACACGCGGGGGCCTTGTCGACGCGCAGGTTCACCGTGCGGCCGACCATCAGCTCGGCGAGCTGCTCGGCCGTCGTCTCGGCGGTGGGCACGGTCGCCATGACCTTACCCTGACGCATCACGGTGACCACGTCGGTGGCTTCGCGGATTTCGCGCAGCTTGTGCGTGATGAGGACGACGGTCTTGCCCTCGTCGCGGAGCGAGGCGAGGATGCGGAAGAGATGATCGGCCTCCTGCGGCGTCAGGACGGCGGTCGGCTCGTCGAGGATGAGGATCTCGGCGCCGCGGTAGAGGGCCTTCAGGATCTCGACGCGCTGGCGATGTCCCACGCCGAGATCCGCGACGCGCGCGTCGGGGTCGACCTCGAGGTGGTAGTCGCGGCCGAGGCGTGCGAGCTCGGCGCGCGCTCGGCTCATCCCGGCGCCGAGCCGGAAGCCGCCTTCCACCCCGAGCACCACGTTCTCGAGCGCCGTGAACGGCTCCACCAGCATGAAGTGCTGGTGGACCATGCCGATGCCAGCGGCCAGGGCGTCTTGCGGACTCCGGATGAGCACCGGCCGCCCGCGCACCAGGATCTCGCCGCGGTCCGGCTGGTAGTAGCCGTAGAGAATGCCCATCAGGGTCGATTTGCCGGCACCGTTCTCGCCCACGATGCCGTGGATCGAGCCCGATCGGACGACGAGCGAAATGTCGCGGTTGGCGTGCACCGCGCCAAACCGCTTGTCGATACCCCGCAGCTCGATCGCCGGGGCCGCCTTGCTAGCCGTCACGTCTCGCGCCGAGATACGCCGCTCCGAGTTACTTAGACATGTAGTCGGTGACCTTGATCTTGCCCGCCACGATGTCGGCGCGCGCCTGCTGCAAGCGCTTCTCCATGTCCGCGGTGATCAGCGTCCGGTTGTACTGGTCGACGGAGTAGCCGACACCCCCCTCGGCCACGCCCAGCGAGCGGACGCCCGGCTTCCAGATGCCGTCCTTCGCGGCCTTGAACGTCTCGTACACCGCGAGGTCGACGCGCTTGATCATCGAGGTCAAGATCGTGCCGGGATGGATGTGGTCCTGGTTCGAGTCGACGCCGATCGCCAGCCGCCCCTTGTCCTTGGCGGCCTGGAGCACGCCGAGCCCGGTGGCGCCCGCGGCGGCGTAGACGACGTCAGCGCCCCGATCGAATTGACTGCGCGCCAGCTCGCCCCCGCGCGTCGGGTCGTTCCAGGCGGCCGGCGTGGTGCCGGTCATGTTCTGGAAGACTTCGATCTTCGGGTTGACGTACCTGGCGCCTTCCTCGTAGCCGAGCGCGAATCGGCGGATCAGCGGGATGTCCATGCCGCCCACGAACCCGATCTTGCCGGTCTTCGATGCCATCGCCGCGGCCATGCCGACCAGGAAAGACCCCTCGTGCTCCTTGAAGACGATCGACTGCACGTTGGGCAGGTCCACGACGGCGTCGACGATCGCGAACTTGAGGTTGGGGAACCCCTTGGCGACCTTCTCCATGCCGCTCGCCTGGGAAAAGCCGATGCCCACGATGATCGTGGAGCCCCGGCGCGCCATGTTGCGGAGCGCCTGCTCGCGCTGGGCCTCGGCCGTCACCTCGAACTCGCGATAGGCGATCCCGCTCTCCTTCTTGAACCGCTCGGCGCCGGCGTACGCCGCCTCGTTGAAGGACTTGTCGAACTTGCCGCCCATGTCGAACACGATGGCGGGCGCGAACTCCTGCGCGGTGATGGGGCTCGTCAGGGTCATCACGACGAGGACGGCGACAGCCGCGCTGAGCGATCTGGCCAGGGTCATGTTCGCGCTCCTGATGGTTGGCGCGCCTGCGCCGGCGGAGCCCAACCCCGCGACGGCGTTCAGCGTACACGACGTTTGTCGGGCCCGTTGGCGGTCGATCCGATCTCGCCGGCGACCGGCGTCCCGATGATATACGATCTCGCGTCTGGCGTCGGCACGGCCGGCGCACGGCTTCGACTCGCGCTCGCCTCACGCGCTGCGCTATTCTCGTGCGGCATGGCGACCGCGCCGAGCGTCTACATGGCCAGTCCGCTGGGCTTCTCCGAAGCCGGGCGGTATTTCCACACTGCCGTGCTCGTCCCGTTCGTGAAGCGTCTGGGCTACGAGGTTCTCGATCCCTGGGCGCTGGCCGATCAGGCCAAGATCGAGGCCGCGCGGCGACTGCCGTACGGCGCCGAGAAGCGCGAGGCGTGGCGAACGCTGAACCGCGAGATCGGGGCCGCCAACCGGGCGGCGATCGACCGCGCCCAGGGTGTGATCGCCGTGCTCGACGGGGTCGACGTCGACAGCGGGACCGCGGCCGAGATCGGCTACGCCTTCGCGCGCGGCAAGCGGATCATCGGCTATCGCGGTGACTTCCGGCTGAGCGCGGACAACGAGGGCTCGACGGTCAATCTCCAGGTCGAGTTCTTCATCCTCGAGAGCGGCGGTGCTATCGTGAGCCGTTACGAAGACCTTGAAGCGCAGCTGCGTCCTTTGCGCGCGACCCCGCGCTGACAGGAGGCTCAGCATGATCGCCACGATCGGCAATCGTTCCCGGCGCATCTGGCTGGTGGCGCTGATCCTGGTCACGGCGCTGGGATGCGCCTCCCCGAGGCCTCCCGCGACGGCGCAGGCTCCCGATCCGCCCGCCAGCGATCTGCTCAACGCCGTCCTGTGGATGCAGCGGTCGGTCGAGTACAAAGCCACCGCGTTGACGGCGTTCGCGCTCGCCCGGGTCCGGCTCGACCAGGCGCTGGCCGACCGGGACTGGACGGCGGCGCCCAAGGAGCAGTCCGGCGCGTACCAGTCCCTGCCGCCGGCCGTCATCCTGGATGTCGACGAGTCCATCCTCGACAACTCGGGCTATCAGGCGTGGATGACCCTGAAGGGCACCACCTTCGACGCGAAAACCTGGAACGCGTACGTCAACACCGTGACCTCGCAGCCGATCCCGGGAGCCGTCGAATTCGCCAGCTACGCCGACTCGAAAGGCGTGAAGGTGTTCTACCTGTCCAACCGCACGGCCGACGAGGAGCCGGCGACGCGCAAGAATCTCGAGAAGTTCGGGTTCCCGATGGGCGGGAACGTCGACACCATGCTCATGACGCGCAAGCAGCCCGACTGGGGCTCGGCGAAGGGCACGCGCCGCGCGTTCGTCGCCAAGAGCTATCGCATCCTGATCAACGTGGGGGACAACTTCGGCGACTTCGTCGACGACTACCGCGGCAGCGAGGCCGAGCGCCTGAAGATCATGGAGGACAACAAGGCGCGCTGGGGACGCGAGTGGATCATGATCGCGAATCCGAGCTACGGCTCGTTCGAGTCGGTCCCGTACCGACACGACTTCAAGCTGTCCGACGCCGAGAAGCGCAGGCTGAAGCGCGGCGTCCTCGACGCCTGGCCTGGTCCATGAGGGAGACTCCCGCCGCGATGACGAACGCCAGCCCGACCGCCTTGCTCCTGAACGTCGGCCACGCCCTCGATCATCTCTTCCTGCTGATCTTCGCCACCGCCGTCGCGGCCATCGCCGCGGAGTGGGGCATGATCTGGCAGGATCTGATGCCCTACACGGTGGGCGCGTTCGTCCTGTTCGGTCTCGGCTCGCTGCCGGCCGGGCGCCTGGGCGATCTCTGGGGGCGGCGCGCGATGATGATCGTGTTCTTCCTCGGCATGGGACTTTCGGCCCTGGCCATCGCGGCCGTGCCCGGCGTCACATCGCTGGCCGTCGCCCTGACCGTAATGGGCGCGTTCTCGTCGATCTACCATCCGGTCGGCATTCCCATGCTCGTCCAGAGCGTGAAGAACCCCGGCTTCACGATCGGTCTGAACGGGCTCGCCGGTAATCTCGGGATCGCCGTCGCCGCTGTGCTCACGGGCTTTCTGGTGAAGTACGCCGGCTGGCGCACGGCGTTCGCCGTCCCGGGCGTCATCGCGCTCGTATGCGGCGTGCTCTTCGTGCTGGTCGTGCCGCGCGAAGACGTGCCGCCCGCCAAGCGGCCCCGGAAGATGGTCGACCTGCCGCGCGGGGTGCTCGCGCGCGTGTTGACGGTGATGACCCTGGCCGCGATCTCCGGCAGCCTGATCTTCAACTTCACGACCAACGGCAACGGCCAGCTGCTGGCCGAGCGCCTGCGCGGCGTGGTCGACGATCCGGCCACGCTCGGCGCGCTGCTCGCCGTCGTCTACACGGTGGCCTCGTTCGCCCAGCTCATCGTCGGCAAGCTGATCGACCGGGTGCCCCTCAAGTGGGTGTACGTGCCGGTGGCGGCCGGTCAGATCCCGCTGTTCCTTTTTGCCTCGCAGGTGAGCGGCTGGCCGCACTACGTCGCGATGCTCTTCTTCATGATCTTCGTCTTCGGCGCGATCCCGTTCATCGACGCGATGATCGTGCAGTACGTCGACGACCGCATGCGCTCGCGCGTGGCCGGCATCCGGCTGGCCGTCGGCTTCGGCGTCAGCTCGCTGGCCGTCTATCTGCTCGGTCCGACCGTCAAGGCCGCCGGCTTCACCACCTTGCTGACCGTCCTGGCCGTTCTCGCGGCCTTCACGACGCTCTTCGCGTCACTGCTTCCGAGCTACGCGCCGAAGCCGACGGTCGTCCCGGCTCCGACCCCCGAACCGGCAACCTGAGCAGTCCGCGACGGCGCCGGCGCGCGCGCGGGGCAACCGGCGGCCTCGCCCTGGGACTTTGGTCGCAATGGTCGCTGCGGTGGTGGCGGCCCTACGATGGGGCCGCGAATCGACGACACGAGCCGGCTAACCCGAGTTGTGAGGGCCGTTCGATGGGCAAAGTCTGGGCGACGATCAAGCGCGAATTTCTTGAAGTCATTCCTCCGGCGATCTTCTTCCTGATCTCGTTCCATATCGTGGTCCTGGATCGGGCGCTGATGGCGAAGGAGTTCGGCGTGCCTCTGACGTCGGTGCTGAACGCGACCGTCGGGGCCTTGCTCGTCGCGAAGGTCGTGCTCGTCGCCGACATGCTCCCCGCGATCAACCGATTTCCCGAAAAGCCGCTCATCTACAACGTGGTGTGGAAGACCGCGCTCTACGTCGGCGCTTCTCTGCTGGCCCACTACCTCGAGCAGCTCATCCCGCTGTGGTGGCGTCTGGGCTTCACGGTCGCCAACGAGCGCCTCTGGACCGAGCTGGTGTGGGCACACTTCTGGGCGATCCAGCTCTGGCTCGTGGTGCTGATCTTCATCTACTGCGTCGCACGTGAGCTGGTGCGCGTGATCGGGCGCGATCGGGTCCTGGGGATCTTCTTCGGCACTCGCGTCTCGCGAGGCGTCTAGTTACTCGCGCGCGTAGCGCTGGACGAAGGCTTCGTCGACGGTGATCCCGAGCCCAGGGCGATCCGGGATCGCCACGTGGCCGTCGACCACCGGGAACTTCTCCGCCACGAGCTCGTGCAAGAGCGGGTTGGCGCCCAGCGAGTATTCCAGGATGAACCCGGTCGTCTGACTCGCGGCGAGGGCGACGCCGGCCGCGAAGGCCGGGGCGCCGGACCAGAGATGCGGCGCCAGCCGGAGGTTGTAGGCGGCGGCGATGGCGCCGATGCGCACGCCCTCGGTGAGCCCGCCGGCGATGGCGAGATCGGGCTGCAGCACGTCGGCCCCGCGCAGCTCGGCGATCTCGCGAAAATCGTGCCGGGTGAATTCGCTCTCGCCCGTCGAGATCGGCACGGCGGACGAGCGGCGCACCTCGGCGAGCCCCGCCTTGTCGTCGGCGGTCACCGGCTCCTCGAGCCAGTAGAGATCGCACTCCTCCACCATCCGGCAGAACGCCTTCGCCTCGGCCACGGTCCAGGTGCCGTGCGCGTCGGCCATGAGCTTCACGTCGGGCCCGAGCGCCCGGCGCGCCGCGTGCACACGTGCGGCCGACGCGCGCGGCTCGCCGTCCATGACGCCGACGCGCATCTTGACGGCGCGGAACCCGCCTTTGTCCACGTAGCCCTGAAGCTGCTCGCCGATGTGCGCCTCGTCGGCCCAGCCGCCGGACGCATACGCCGGCATGCGCTCCGCCCGGCGCCCGCCCAGCAGGCGCCAGACCGGCGCGTCGAGCGATTTGCCGAGCAGGTCCCAGAGCGCCAGGTCGACGCCGGCGATCGCCGAGATCGAGAGGCCGCGGCGGCCGAGCTGCGGCAGCACGTGCCCGCGGTCGAGCGCGTAGCCCTCGCGCGGGGTGTTGTACATCACGTCCCAGAGCCGGCTCACGTCGCGCGGGTCCTGCCCGACGAGCAGGGGAGCGTAGTCGCGGTTGATGATCGCCGCCAGCCCGTGCGCCGACGACGCGCTCCCGACACCGGCCTTCGCCTCGCCCCAGCCGACGAGCCCGTCCGCGTCGATCTTGACGATGACCGAGTCGAACGACGCCACGCGGCCGAAGTCGCTGACGTGCTGTCGCTCGTACGGAATCGGCACGTGCACCCACGTCGCATAAACCCTGGTGATCCTCATGGCCCGGCAGCGTAGAGCCTCGTTCCCGTCCGCGCAAGGGCGTCGAGGGCGAGACTGGCGGCCGGCGCGCGATTCGGCTAAATTCGTGGAGCAAGGCACGTTTCCCAGGAGGGCACCATGTCAACGCCGGTGCTGGAATTCGAAGCGAAGAGCCTGCTGCCGCCGACGGAGTTCTCGCGGCGCGGCTTTCTGACCACGAGCCTGATCGCGGGGTTCACCCTGGCGACCGGGCCCGTCAACGCCCAGAGCGTCATCACCACCGACACGACCGGCCTCACCGCCGGCGAGGTGAAGGTTCCGGTTCCCGACGGCCAGCTGCCCGCCTACCGGGCGATGCCGGCGGCGGGCGGGACGTTCCCGACGGTGCTGGTCGTGCAAGAGATCTTCGGAGTGCACGAGCACATCAAGGACGTGTGCCGGCGCTTCGCGAAGATGGGGTACTACGCGGTGGCGCCGGAGCTGTTCGCGCGGGCGACCGACGTCTCCAAGCTCACCACGCTCGACGACGGTCGCGCCGCGGCCGCGAAAGTCTCCGACCGTCAGGTCATGAGCGACCTCGATGCGACGACCGCCTTCGCGAAGACGGAGAAGGGCGACGTCACCCGCCTGGGCATCACGGGATTCTGCTACGGCGGCCGCGTGGTCTGGCTCTACTCCGCGCACAGCCCGGCGCTCAAGGCCGGCGTCGCCTGGTACGGCCGCATCACGGGCCCGACCAACGAGATGCAGCCCAAGAATCCGCTCGACCTGGTCGACAG
>CAYVHH010000521.1:0-9870 GCA_964450175.1 uncultured bacterium
CGCGGCCAGCATGCGGTCGGTCATCTTCGAAGGCCGCCCCGGGACACCGGATGTCAGAAAGAGTCCGTCGGCGAGGCCGGCGCGGTGGGCGTCCATGAAGACCCGCGCGACCTCCTCCGGGCTCAGATACGTCCGCCGCACCTTGCCCCCGCAGAAGGTCGGGCAGTACCCGCAGGACAGCGAGCACGCATTGGTCTGCATGACCCGCATGAGCCGGGTGGCGCCCTGACCGGGGTAGCGGACCCTGGTCATGCCTATGGGGTCACCAGGACGCATCAGCGAGCCCTGGGGGCCATCACGGTCGGCTGACTCGGAGAGGACGGTGACTCGGGTCCTGAGGTCCATGTCGAGCTACTACTATACATAAGACGAGTGACACGGCAACTCTTGCCGACCGGCCGATTTTGCCTAGGCTCCGCCGTCGCCTCCCGCCGATCGCAGCTCGACTCCGCGAACCTGCACGGGGATACGGATTCCTTCGGCGGCGAGACGTCGAAGGATCCGCTTTCTGAGCTCGTGTTGGACCTCGAACTGGTCGGTGAACGATTTCACGTGACAGACGAGGGTGAAATCGAGCGAATATTCGCCAAAGCCGGGAATGAGCCGGGCCGAGGGCGCCGGCTCGGCGAGCAGGCCCGCCACCTGGCCAATGGCCTGCAGCGCTTCTTCGACCAGGGCTCCCTGCACCACGTCGGGATCCGCGCCGTAGTCGACGGAGATGCGGATCGGTATCGCCAATCGCGACTCCGGCAGGTCGTAGTTGGTGATGATCGACTCCGCCACGCGCTTGTTCGGGATGGTAACCACGCTGTTCTGAAGCATCCGCACGCGCGTCGAGCGCCATCCGATGTCCACCACGTGGCCCTCGACGGTGTCGGCGACCTTCACGTAGTCGCCTACGCGTATCGGCTTGTCGGCCAGGAGGTGGACGCCCGCGAAGAGATTCGAGAGCGTGTCCTGCAAGGCCAGCGCGACGGCGAGACCGCCCACGCCGAGCGCGGTCAGGATCGGGGTGATCTGAATGCCGAGCGCGCTCAGCAGGACGAGGAACCCGACGATCAAGACGAGGCCGCGCACGACCGCCTGACCGAGCCCGGTGACCGGACGCCCGAGAGCCCGACGCTCGCTCGCGCCGCCCACGAGGGTGGTGAGGGCGTTGGAGACGGTGATGGTCAGGGACAGAATCACCGCGACCTCGAGCGCGAGGCCCACGTACTGCGACAAGCGCTGCGGGAGGCTTTCCGTCTGGCGTGCGACCTCGTTGCCCACCCAGAGCCCGAGCACGATGGACCACAGGACCGAGGGCAGCCGGATCGCCTGATAGAGCGAGCCCCAGCCGTCGGGCGGCCCGGCCCATCGACGCAGCAGGGACAACAGGACGGCGCGGAGCAACAACGCGATCAGCGTGGCGATCCCGAACGCGAAAGCCGGCCACGCGAGCTGGCGCATGGCGCTACATGCTATCGTAGTTGGCGCCCATGAGTCAGCGCGGACTCTTCTACGGCTGGGTCGTCCTCTTCGCCGCCGCCACCGTGGTCGCGTTCGGACAGGGCTCGCTCTTCTCGCTCGGCGTATTTCTCAAGCCGCTCGAGGAATCGATGCACTGGAGCCGGAGCGCCGTGTCCATGACCGCGCTCATCAACTGGATGGCGATGGGGGTCGGCTCGTTCTTCTGGGGCGCCGTGTCGGACCGTCTCGGGAGTCGCGTCGTGACGATTTGCGGCGGCCTGCTGCTGGGCCTCGGGCTCGTGCTGTCGAGCCAGGCGACCGCGCTCTGGCATCTGCACGTGACGTTCGGCTTCTGCGTGGGCTTCGCGGCCGGCGCCTTCCTGACGCCGCTCTCCGCGACCGCGACGAAGTGGTTCACCAGCAATCGGGGGCTCGCAGTCGGCATCGTCTCCGCCGGCGGCGGCGCCGGGATGCTCCTGCTGTCACCGCTGACCCGCTGGGTCACCTCGCTCTACGACTGGCGCGTCGCGATGATCGTGCTCGGCGACCTCGCCTGGCTCGTCGTGATCCCGGTCGCGCTCCTCGTCAAGAACGCGCCCGCCGACATGGGCGCCGTCGCGCTCGGTGGCGCGGCGACGCGGCAGCGCGATTTCTCCACGAGCGAGGTGCTCCGCGCGCCGCAGTTCTGGGCGATCGCGCTCACGCACTTCGCCTGCTGCGCCGCCCACGCCGGTCCGATCTTCCACATGGTGACCCACGCGATCGACCAGGGCGTGACCGCGATGGTCGCCGCCACCGTCCTCGGCGTGTCCGGACTCGCGTCGATGGGCGGACGCATCGTGTGCGGGATGATCGCCGACCGGTTCGGCGCCAAGCCCACGTTGCTCGCGGGCCTCGCGCTCCAGGCGGTCATGGTGTTCTCGTATCTCTTCACGCGGGACACACTCAGCTTCTACGCCGCCGCGGTGCTGTTCGGCATCTCGTACGGCGGCGTGATGCCGCTCTACGCCCTCGTCACGCGCGAATACTTCGGCGAGAAGGTGATGGGCAGCGCGTACGGCGCCGTGTTCTTGATCTCGACGCTCGGGATGGGCCTCGGCTCGTGGGCCGGCGGCTTCATTCACGACGCCTTCGGCACCTACGCCTGGCTCTTTATCAGCTCCGCGGCGATCGGACTGATGGCGATGGTGCTCGCGCTGACCTTTCGGGCGCCCCGCATGGTGCCCGTGGCCCGTCCGGCCATCGCCGGGGCGCGATAAACTGGCCCCTGGCGCACCCGCGCCATTGGCGGTTGACACCCTGACGGTGCCGATGATACAAAATCGTCGCTTTTCCGGGAGGTTTAGCGCACCCCCGCGTATCCCCGAGAATGACCATGGAGGATCGCCAATGACGGCGAAGCGGATCAACAGAAGGCAATTCGTCCGGATCTCTGGTGCGGCGGCCGCGGCCGCTGGAACAGGCCTGGACGCAATCCTGTCGGCGCGGCGGGCGCCGGCGTATGCGCAGGGAGCCAAGCTTCACCTGACGCGCTGGGTCGACTTCGTGCCCGCCGGCGACGAGGTGCTGGCCAAGCAGATGGTCGAGGCCGGCAAGGCGCTGGGGGCCGAGATCACCCTCGAGCGCATCAACGCCAACGATCTGCAGCCACGCATCACGGCCGCGGTCTCGTCGGGCAGCGGCCCCGACATCTTCCACCTGCTCCACAACTGGAGCTACCTCTACGAGAAGAGCCTGATCGACGTCACCGATGTCGCCGAGCCCCTCGGCAAGGCGCAGGGCGGCTTCTATCAGCCCGTGATGGAAGCGACGAAGGTCGGCAAGGCCTACCGCGCCGTGCCGCACGCCATCGTCGGCGGCCAGATCGCGTATCGCAAGTCGCTCTTTGCGGAGGCCGGCGCCAAGGAGTTCCCGAAGACCTGGCAGGAGTATCGCGAGGTCGGCAAGAAGCTCAAGGCCAAGGGATTCCCGATCGGGCAGACGGCCGGCCACACCTTCGGTGACGCGCCGGGCTTCTGGTATCCGTACATGTGGTCCTGGGGCGGCAAGGAAGTCGAGAAGGACGGCAAGACCGTCGCGATCAACTCCAAGGACACGGTCGAGTCGATCAAGTTCGCCACCGCATTCTGGAAGGACGCGTGCGACGAGGGCGGGCTGGCGTGGGACGACGCCAGCAACAACCGCGCATTTCTGTCCGGCAGCATCTCGGCCACCTTGAACGGCGCGTCGATCTACATCGAGGCGCTGCGGAACCCCGACAAGTACAAGACCGAGAAGGGCGAGCAGATGAAGACCGACATCCTGCACGGTGCGAACCCGGCCGGCCCCAAGGGCCAGTTCCACTATCACGCCTCCTTCCATCACGGCATCATGAGCTACTCGAAGAACCAGAAGCTCGCGAAGGAATTCCTGAAGTGGCTCCACGCCAAGGAGCACTTCGAGCCATGGTTCCTCGCGCAGAAGGGATTCAGCGTGGGCGCCACCAAGATCTGGGAAGAGCACCCGATGTGGAAGGAAGATCCGGTGATGCTGCCGTACCGGACGGCGGCGCGCGCGTTCCAGCTCTTCGGGTTCGCGGGGCCGCCGAGCGCGAAGGCCAGCGAGGCCTACTCGAAGTACATCGTCGTCGACATGTACGCCAAGGCGATCCAGGGCATGTCCGCGGAGGATGCCGCGAAGTGGGCGGAGGGCGAGTTGAAGCGGATCTACGGATAGGCGCCGGACACTCGTGGCGGCACGGGAACCACGCTCGATAGCGGGAGGCGCCGGCGGCGCGGCCGAGGCGGCTTCCCGTCTGACCGTGGCCCCCCGTGCGACGGCGCGTCGCCCGTGGCTCGGCCAGGCGCTGGAAAACGAGCGGGTGCTCGGCTTTCTCCTGCTCTCGCCGACCGTGCTGCTGCTCGCGCTCTTCATCGCCTATCCATTCGTCAAGGGCGTGTGGATCAGCCTCACGAACGCGACCGTCGGCAACCCGGGCGCGTTCGTGGGCTTCCACAACTTCGACAAGGTCTTTCACGACTCGATCTTTCGGCAGGCGACGTACAACACGTTCGTCTACACGGCGCTGGCGACCGTGGGCAAGCTCGCCCTCGGCATGTGGCTGGCGCTGCTGCTCAATCGCCACTTCCGCGCCAAGCGTCTCGTGCGCGCCTCGATGCTCCTGCCGTTCATCATCCCGACCGTCCTGTCGACCCTGGCCTGGAAGTGGATGTTCGATCCGACCTTCAGCGTACTGAACTGGTCCCTCTATCACGCCGGCATCATTCAGACCCGGATCGGCTGGCTCACCGACCCCACGATGGCGCTCATGTCGGTGATCATCGTGAACATCTGGCGCGGCATGCCGTTCTATGCGATCTCCCTGCTGGCCGGGCTGCAAACGGTCAGTCCCGAGCTCCACGAAGCGGCCGCGATCGACGGCGCCAACGGCTGGCAGCGTTTCTGGCGGATCACGTGGCCGCTGGTCTTGCCCGTCACCATGGTGGTCACCTTGTTCTCCGTGATTCAGACCTTCGCCGACTTCCAGCTGGTCTACGCGCTGACCGGCGGCGGGCCGGCGAATGCGACCCATCTGTTCGCCACGTACGCCTATCAGGTCGGCATCGTCACCGGCCTGCTCGGCGAGGGCGCGGCCGCCTCGCTCGCGATGTTCCCGATGCTGTTCGTCATCGTCATCCTCCAGCTCTGGTACATCCGTCGCGTGGAAGGCGCCTGATGGCCGGTCGAGGCGGCTCGGGCTCTGGAATGGTCGAGGGCGCGACGTGGAAGAAGTGGCTGTACTTCTACGTGCCGCTCTTCGTGTTCATGGTGGGCACGCTCTTTCCGTTCTACTGGATGTTCGTGACGGCGTTCCGTCCGGACGCCGAGCTCTACCGGCCGTGGCGGGCCGTCAACAACACGCCGTTCTGGACCACGCATCCCACGTACGAGCACTTCGTCTATCTGTTCCAGCAGACGATGTTCGGGACGTGGCTCTACAACACCATGTTCATCGCGGTCATCTCGACCGTGATCTCGATCTTCTGCGGGCTGCTCGCGGGCTATGCGCTCGCCCGGCTCCGTTTTCCTTTCGCCGGGTCGCTCGGGACGAGCATCTTCGTCACGTATCTGGTCCCGCCGACTCTGCTCTTCATCCCGCTCGCCAACATCGTGCGCGACTTCCGGCTCGGTGACACGCCGTGGGCCCTGATCCTGACCTATCCGACGTTTCTGATCCCGTTCTGTACCTGGTTGCTGATGGGGTACTTCAAGACGATCCCGAAAGAGCTGGAAGAATGCGCGCGCATCGACGGCGCGTCACGGATTCGCGCGATGGTCCAGATCGTCTTCCCGATCGCCACACCGGGCATCCTGTCGGCGGGCATCTTCGCGTTCACCCTGTCCTGGAACGAGTTCCTCTACGCCCTCGTCTTCTTGTCTTCGCCGCAACAGAAGACGGTGCCCGTCGGGGTCTTGTCCGAGCTGATTCGCGGCGACGTGTTCTTCTGGGGCCCGCTCATGGCGGGCGCGCTCCTGGGGTCGGTCCCGGTGGCTCTCATCTATTCGTTCTTCGTTGAGCACTACGTGGCCGGCCTGACCGGCGCCGTGAAGGGCTGAGAGGACAAGGAGACAGCTATGGCTCAGGTGATGATGAAGGACCTGAACAAGAAGTACGACGAGGTCCACGCGGTCAAAGACGTGAACCTCCACATTCGGGACAAGGAATTCGTCGTGCTCGTCGGCCCGTCCGGATGCGGCAAGTCGACGACGCTCCGAATGGTGGCGGGGCTCGAGGAGATCACCGGCGGAGAGATCACGATCGGCGACCGGGTCGTCAACGATCTGCCGCCCAAGGACCGCGACATCGCGATGGTGTTCCAGAACTACGCGCTGTACCCGCACATGACCGTCTACGACAACATGGCCTTCGGGCTCAAGATGCGGAAGTTCCCCAAGCCCGAGATCGCCAAGCGCGTCGGCGAGGCCGCCGAGATCCTCGGCATCCAGGAGCTGCTCAAGCGCAAGCCGCGCCAGCTCTCCGGCGGCCAGCGGCAGCGCGTCGCGGTCGGGCGCGCGATCGTGCGCCATCCGCAGGTGTTCCTCTTCGACGAGCCGCTCTCGAACCTGGACGCGAAGCTCCGGGTCCAGATGCGGGTCGAGCTCAAGCGCCTGCACGAGCGTCTGGAGACGACGGCCATCTACGTCACCCACGACCAGGTCGAGGCGATGACCCTCGGCGACCGCGTCGTGGTCATGAAGGACGGCTGGATCCAGCAGGTCGGCGAGCCGCTCGAGCTCTATGGACGCCCGGCCAACCGGTTCGTGGCGGGCTTCATCGGCTCCCCGTCGATGAACTTTGTCGAGGTGACCGTGGCCGATGCGAACGGCGCTCTGTGGGCGGATACGCCGGGGCTCCGGGTGAAGGTCCCGCCGGCCAGCGCGAGTCGGCTCGGCGCGTACAAGGGCCAGCGCGTGACCTTGGGAATCCGTCCGGAAGACCTGCGCGTCGCGGTCGGCAGCGACTCGGCCGACTACAGCTTCGACACGATCGTCGAGGTCGTCGAGCCGCTCGGTTCGGAGATCCTGCTCGACCTCAAGGCTGGACCGAACGTCATCGTGGCGCGCGTCGAGCCGACCGTGCGTGTGAAGCACTCCGACAAGATGCGGCTGTCGTTGCATCCGGAGCGTGTGCACTTCTTCGACAACAAGACCGAGCTGGCGATCTGATCCGTCACGAAGAGGTCGTGGGGCGGTGCTATCCTCGGCGCCATGCGCCGACCGCTCCTGGCGCTCTTCGTGGTTCTCGTGGCGATCGGCGCGTTCACGGGCGGGCTCGCCTGGCTCCTGGACACGCCGAGGCCGCCGGCCGGCGCGCCAAAGGCTGAGCGCGTCTACCTCGGTCTCTGCTCGACGTGTCACGGGCCGGACGGAAGCGGCTCGTGGCGTGCGGCGCTCTTCCTGGTGAGGCCCGGCAAGCTGAGCGACGCCACGACGATCGGCGCACGCTCGGACCAGTACCTCTTCGACCTCATCAAACACGGCGGCGCACCGATCGGCAGGCCCGGGATGCCGGCGTTCGGCTCGACCCTGACCGACGACGACATCCGCGAGATGGTCCGCTACGTGCGGGGGCTCTCCCGCGCACGATAGTTCAGGGGAGCCTTTCGATCCTGATCAAGACGAGCTGATCGTCGCGCTGGCGCACCGCGAGCTTGACCCGATCGCCGGGCTTGGGCCCGACCGGATCCAGGAGCGCCGGGCTCGCGGAGATCGCCATGAGCTCCATGGCGCTCATGCCGAGCGCCGAGACGGGATCGTGGCGAACGAGCAGCATGTCCGGAGCTGGACGCGCGACGACCGTCCCGCGAACCTCGTAAGCCGCGGGACGGATGACCGTCCCCCAGATACCCGCGGCGAACGCCGCGAGCAGCACGACGAAGAGGAGGACGGTTAGCCGGCGGTGCGAGACGGACTTAGTACTTCGAGTCCTCCCAGTCGAACGCCCGGTAGTGGGCGTCGTCCGGTCGGAGGTCGTCGCCGGTGAGCACCCACTTGCCGCCGCATCCCTCGCGCGCAAAGTAGGCCGCGGGCCTGGGCGCCGAGCCAATGCTGATGATCAGGATGAAGATGCCGACCGCGCCACCGACGCCGCAGAGCAGCCCCTTGCCCGGAATGTAGAAGACGTTGGCGATGCCGGCGCCCACGTTGTACGCCGCGGACTCCGCCATGTGTGACTCCGGCTCCGGCATGTCCTGCTGCATGACCGGCTGAGGCGCGGGCTGCTGCTGGGGAGGCGGCGAAGACGGAGCAGGCTGCTGGGCTGCGGCGAGCGGGGCGAACGGACCGGTGGCGAGCATCGCGAGCGCTACCAGGACGGTCAGGATCCTGCTTCCGGTCTTCATCAAGGGAACCTCCTCCCGAACTGGCCTCAGGGACATTGTCCGCCCCCAGGGGGCACGCCACCGCATCAATTCCGGCAGACTACGATCATAGCAAACGGCCGTGCGGCGCGTAAACTCGACAAACGCTATAATCGGCGGCACATTCACTCCCAGGAGGCCCGTCACCCATGAAGCTCGTGCGCTTCTCCACGAACGGCCAGTCCCCGCGGCTCGGCGTCCTCCAGGGCGACCGTATCGCCGATCTCACGGCCAGCGTCGCGGCGTCTCTGACGCGGCGCGGCGTCACCCGGGCCGCCGAGCTCGCCGCGGCGCTCGTTCCGAACAGCACCCGGGCCTTTCTCGAGGGCGGGCCGCTGGTCGAGGAGACCGTCGCCGGCATCAAGGAATGGGTCACGATCCCCGCGAACTCGGCGCGCCTGCACGCGCCAATCACGGATCCCGGCAAGTTCATCTGTATCGGTCTCAACTATCGAGACCACGCGGAAGAAGCCAACCAGCCGATCCCGAAGGAGCCGCCGATCTTCGCGAAGTGGTCGAACGCCATCCTCGATCCGAACGAGCCGATCCTGAGACCGCGCGGCTCGAATCAGCTCGACTGGGAAGTCGAGCTCGGCGTCGTGATCGGCAAGACCGCGCGCTTCGTGAGCAAGGAGAAGGCGCTCGACTACGTCTGGGGCTACACGATCATCAACGACGTGAGTGCGCGAGACTTCCAGTTCATCGGCAGCCAGTGGATGGCCGGCAAGATCCCCGAGACCTTCGCGCCGGTCGGGCCCTACATCGCCGATCGCGCGGACATTCCCGATCCGCACGTGCTCGAGCTGAAGCTGTGGGTCAACGGCAAGCAGATGCAGGGCGGCAACACCAAGACGTTCATCTTCGACGTGCGCTACATCGTGAGCTATCTCTCTGGGCTGATGACGCTCTCGCCGGGCGATCTCATCGCGACCGGTACGCCGCCGGGCGTGGGCTTTGCGCGCAAGCCGCCGGTCTTCCTGCAGCCGGGCGACACGTGCCGGCTCGAGATCACCGGGCTCGGTCAGATCGAGAACCCCGTGAAGGAGGCGTGAGGAGACCGGGACGATGCTCGACCTCATTGCGCCGCTCGTCGTTCACAACACGACGAAGATCGCCCTCGTCTCGCTCGACGGCCTCGGCGGGCTCCCCCGGCCCGAGACCGGACGCTCGGAGCTCGAGACGGCTCACCTGCCGAATCTGTCGCAGCTCGCCACCGAGTCCGCCTGCGGGCTCATTCGTCACGTGGCGCCAGGAATCACGCCGGGAAGCGGCCCCGGCCACCTCGGACTCTTCGGCTACGACCCGCTGCGCTATCAGGTCGGGCGCGGCGTGCTCGAAGCGCTCGGCATCGAGTTCGACCTGCGCGCGGGCGACGTCGCCGCGCGCGGGAACTTCTGCACGATCGACAGCGCCGGGCGCATCACCGACCGGCGCGCGGGCCGGCTGGCGACCGAGATCAACCTGCGGCTCACCGAGCGCTTGCGGAAGATCCGGCTGCCCGGCGTCGAGGTCTTCGTCGAGT
>CAYVHH010000522.1:0-22010 GCA_964450175.1 uncultured bacterium
TGGATTCGTCGGCGCAGCTCCAGCGGCTGGCGTACTCGGTGGAAGACCTCGCGGACGCCGCCCGTGCCCGAGAGTGTGATCGTGCCGTAGTCGAGCATCCGGCCGCTCAGGCTCTGGTCGACCGACAGCGCCTCGACCTGCCGAAGCAGAAGCTCGAGCGTGCGCCGCCGGATGAACCCGACCTTGACGATCATGCGCTTGTTGGTGACGCCGAACTCGGTGGTCCAGTACGCGATGAGCGGCGCGACCAGCAGCAGCCCACCGAGCAGCAAGACGGGGACGCCGACGAGCGGCACCTTGGGAAACGCGATCACAGCGGCGATCCCGGCGATCAGGACCAGGATGGGGCGCGCGAAGATGATCCGGTGCAACGAGGTCCGATACACGACGTGCTCGTCGGGGAGCAGCGTCTCGTCGATGTAGCTCACGACCCTCGGGTCGAAGGACTCGGCACCCCCACGGCCCACAGGTAGCCGTCGGGATCTTCCACCATGACCTCGCGCCAGCCGTGCCCCTTGGTGGTCGCGGGCTGTACCACGCCGGCGCCGCGCGCCCGAGCCCGCTGCTCGACCCCGTCCGGATCGAGGCCGAACACGCGCAGCTCGGCGCCCAGCCCCCGACGCTCGCCGCGGGTGAGCGGGCCGTGCCAGGGATGCTTGTCGTACGTGTGGTCGGCGTGCAGCATCATCTCGACGCCGCCCACGTTGAAGGCGGCGAAGTCGGGGTCCGCGTAGTGGACCGTCGCGCTCAGAACCTGCGCCAGGAACTCCACCGCCTGCGGCACGCTGCGAACGACAAGGTTGATCGTGAACGGCGGTAGCTCGCGCCCGTAGCGGTCGGCCGGTTTCCAGGGATCGCCGGTGCGCTGCTTCAACGCGACGGGCCGCCCGGACGCGCGAACACCGAGCGAGCGGCGGCCTGCTGACGAGGCTGCTTGATGCTCATCGTGAGCTCGTACGTCGCGCGCTCGACGGGGTGCGGGTTGAAGACCGCCACCCACACACCGAAGTTGTCGCGGCCGAGGTTCGGGATCGTCACGCCCGCGGTCGGGATGAGCTTGGGATCCGATCGTCCGCTCAGGCTGTCGCGCACGGTCAGATACCAGCCCCGATCCGACGGCGCGTCACCCGCGGTCAGCCGCAGATCGACGTCGCGCGGCGTCTGCAGCTTTCCGCTCTTGGCATAGAAGAAGCGGGTCGTCAGGGGCTCCAGGGTCACCAGAAACCTTCGGTCCGCTCCTCGATCGTGGGGATCGGTCAGCCGGACTGTTTCCTCCTGCGCATCGCCGATGGATCCCGTCGGCCGTGAGACGAGGGTCGTCGACTCGTCGTGCTCGACGATACCCGCATCGGCCCACATCCCCGGTGTGGGGACCGCGACCTGGATGACGTCGCGCACGAACGACGCGTAGGTCTCGCGCAGCCGGCCGTCGTCGACCAGGAGCTCGTACAGCCGGCGGCCAAGCCGCTCTGCGTCGACTCCGACATCGGCGACCGCGCGGTCGAAGACCGTGCGCATGAATCCCGGCGACACGTTTTCGACGTGCTCGAGGAGGAGGAAGTAGCCCCCCGCGAGCTGGCCGTCGTCGTGATCCGCGGCATTCCTGATGTGCACGCTCAGGAGGTACGGGAATCGCCCCATCTCCGCCCGCAGCGCGTGGGCCCAAGCAAGTCCCGACGGCTTCCACTGACTCCACGCCGCGTATCCGGCGGCCCACCAGCGTACGACGGTGGCGCGCTCGTCGAGCGGCGGCGGCGCGAGCGCGGCGGCGACCGAGCTTCGTGGCGGCGCGGCCGACCTCGGCGTCGGCTCCGGCTCTTTCGGGCTCTCTCTGACCGGCTCGGGCGCGGGCGCTGCGACCGGCGGCGCCGGCTTCTCGGCCGTCGTGATGGTGAGACGGCCTCGCGCCGCGGCATTCACCAGGGTGCGCCCGAACACCCGGGCGACCCAGGTGTCGAGCTGCGCCCATTGCTCGTCGGTCAGGGTGTCGCGCTCGAGCATGAGCGTCAGCAGATTCTCGAACGGCTTGATGCTGTCGAGCACCTTGTCCGCGGTCGCGCTGCGCCCCTCGCTGCCGGCACGGGAGACCGCCACGCGCAGCTCGCTGGCCTTCGCCTGACAATCGAGAAGAGACGGAAATGCCGGATCGTCCAGGTGGCTGATGCCGAGGACACGCGTCAGCACGTTGAGGGCCCGCAGCACCGCCGCCCTCACCGCGGCGATCTCCGGCCCGTCGGTCGACGGCGCCGCCGCCTCCGTCGCCGGCTCCTGCCCGATCGTCGTCGTCGTCGGGAGCCACGTGACCTCGAAGAGCCGCTTCGGCTCCGGGAAGCCCTTGAGCGGCTGGAGACCGCGATCGACGTACTCCACGACGCCGCCGCCGTCGGCCTTTCTCAGCTCGATGCGGCCGGCGACGTAGCGGGTCGATTCCGCGACGAGGATCTGGCCCGGCCCCGCGGTCGCGCAGATGCGCGCGGCCAGGTTCACCGTCCCGCCGATGTAGTCGCCGTCTTCCTGCCGGATCGGCTCGCCCGTGTTGATGCCGATGCCGATCGCGATTCGGCGGTCACGGTTCTTCTCGGCGATTTCGCGGTTCTTCTCGGCGATCGCCTTCTGAATCGCGATCGCGCAGAGGATCGCGCCTCGCGTGGCCTTGAAGGCGACCATAAACCCGTCGCCCTGAGTCTTGACGACGTCGCCGCCGTACGCCTCGATGTGACTTCTGACAATCGCGTCCTGCTCGCGGACGAGCTCGTTGGCAACCTCGTCGCCGAGCTCCTCGGTGGTATCGGTGAATCCCCGGATATCACTGAAGAAAATGGTGATGGTGTCGCTGAGCGACACTTCGGGTGTAGCCCGGGGACCACTGCCTTCGCCGTGCGTGCTTTCGTTCATTCCAGCGGCGCTTCAGGTGGCACTAAAAATAGTAGCCGATGCGTGGACAAAACAACGCGCCTTTCAAAACGGCGTTTTGCGGCGCTACCTTCGCACCACGCGGCGCGCCTTCAGATCGAAGCGCGGCAGGCTCCGGGCCGGGACCGCCGCCACCTCCAGCCGGATCCCGAGGGTTGCCCGCAGGGCTTCCCGCACCGGAGGCACGCCGGAGGCGTCGTTCATTTCGACCAGGACCCGCACCTCGTCGAGCTCTCCGTCCTTGAACACCTCGATCTGGAACTCCTCGATCGCAGAGAAGCGCCTGACGACACCCTCGATGGCGGCCGGGAACACGTTGACGCCGCGGACGATGAGCATGTCGTCGAGTCGGCCGAGGATGCCGCCCTCGAGGCGCCGGAAGGTGCGCCCGCACGGGCAAATTCCCTCCGCCAGGCGCACGTGGTCCCCGGTCCGGTAGCGGATGACCGGCGAACCGATCCGACCCAGATTTGTCAGGACAAGCTCTCCGTCCGTCGCCGGCCGGGCCGTGACCGGGTCGATCACCTCGAGGATGAACTCCGACTCGTTGACGTGGAGACCGGCCTGCTCGGCGCACTCGTACCCATAGGTGCCCATCTCGGTCATACCCCCATGGTCGAACGTGCGCGCCGTCCAGCCGGCCTCGATACGGGCCCGGACGGCCGGAATCCCGGCTCCCGGCTCACCCGCGTGCACGGTCGTTCGCACGGGCAGCCTCGCCAGGTCGATCTCGCGCTCGCGGGCGACCTCGACCAGGTGGAGGGCATAGGACGGCGTGCACACCAGCACCGTCGCGCCGAGGGCCTCCATCCACGCCAGTCGGGTCGGCGAGTCCTGGCCGCCCCCGGGGATCGCCAGCGCACCCAGGGCCCGCGCGCCCTCGAAGCCCGCCCAGAACCCGATGAACAGGCCGAACGAGAACGGAAAGAAGACGCGATCGGCCGGACCGACACCCGCGCCCCGCAGCACGAATCCCCAGCAGCGCGCCCACCACTCCCACGACTCCTGCGTGTCGAGCCAGCGAAGCGGCGCGCCGCTCGTTCCCGACGTCTGGTGCACACGGACGTAGCGTTCGAGCGCGTACGTCAGATTCGTGCCGAACGGCGGATGCGCGGCCTGATCGGCGACGAGCTCCGTTTTGCTCGTCAGCGGAATGCGTCGGAAGTCGTCCCAGCCGCGGAGCTCGTCGGCCGAGGTCAGACCCGCCGCACGCCATTTGCGCGTGACGAACCGGTTGGTCGCGAGCAGCTGCGCCGCCATCGCGCGAAACCGGCGCCACTGATGCTCGCGTCGCGCGGCCGGCTCGAGCGTCTCCAGCGTGCGGTCGAACACCGTCGAGAGGTGCCGGGGCCTCAGGCCCGCAGCTTGAAGCGCTGGATCTTGCCGGTCGCCGTCTTCGGGAGCTCCGTGACGAACTCGATCCAGCGCGGGTACTTGTAGGGCGCGATCTTGTCCTTCACGAAGAGCTTGAGCTCGTCGGCGAGCGCGTCACCGGCGGTCGCCGGATCCTTCAGCACGACGTAGGCGTGCGGCTTGACGAGCCGATCCGTGTCTTCGCGGCCCACCACCGCCGCCTCGAGCACCGCCGTGTGCCGAATGAGAGTCCCCTCGACCTCGACCGGCGAGACCCAGATTCCGCCGACCTTCAACATGTCGTCGGAGCGACCGCAGTACCAGTAGTAGCCGTCCTCGTCCTGGTAGTACTTGTCGCCGGTCTGGATCCACTGGCCGAAGAGCGTCTCCTTGGTCTTTTCGTGCTTGTTCCAGTAGTACGCCATCGTGGAGTCGCCCTTGACGCGGATGTTGCCGATCTCTCCCCGCGGCACCGCACGGCCGTCGTCGTCCACGATGGCGAGCTCGTAGCCCGGCACCGCCACGCCGGTCGAGCCCGGGCGCGCGTCGCCCGGACGGTTCGAGATGAAGATGTAGCCGATCTCCGTCGTGCCGATGCCGTCGACGATCTCGACGCCGAACCGTTCGCGCCAGCGGTTGTAGAGCTCTTCCGGGAGCGCCTCACCGGCCGACACGCACAGGCGGAGCGAGGAGGCGTCGAACCGCTTCTCCGCGTCCTTCACCGCGAGCATCGAGGCGAAGAGAGTCGGAATCCCGAAGAACAAGGTCGGCCGGTAGCGCGTGATGGCCTCGAACACGCCCTCGGGCGTCGGACGCTGCGGATAGAGCATCGCCTGCGCCCCGACGCTCATCGGGAGAAAGCCCGTGGCGCCGAGCCCGTAGGCGAAGAAGAGCTTGGCCGCGGAGAAGACGCGATCGGTCTGCCGGATTCCGAGTACTTGCTTGCCGTACGTCTCGCAACACATCACCATGTCGTGCTGCAGGTGCACCGCGCCCTTGGGAAAACCCGTCGAGCCCGACGAATACTGCCAGTACGCGGGATCGTCGCGCGAGGTCGCTGCCGCGTCGAGCGTCGCCGACGCCTTCGCGATCCGTTCCTCGAAGGCCATGAACCGTCCGGGGGCGCCGCCCGCGACCAGCACGTGCTTGAGGTATTTCGCCTCGGCCAGCGCCGGCCCGGCTTCGGCCAGGAGCGGCGCCGACACGACGGCCACCTTGGCGCGGCTATCGTTCAGGAAGTACAGATAATCCGCGGTGCGCATCAGCGTGTTCGTGGGAATCGGGACCGCGCCGATCTTGATGGCGCCCCAGAAGGTGCCGATGAACTCGGGCGCGTCCAGACAGAGCATGAGCACGCGGTTCTCGGGCTCGACGCCGATCTCGAGCAGCGCGTTCCCCGTTCGATTGACCAGCTCGAGGACGTCCGCGTAGGTGAGCGTGTGTTCTTCGTGGCGGAAGGCCGGCGCGGCCGCGCGCCCCTCCGAGAGGTGGCGGTCGACGAACCACGTTGCGGCGTTGAACTCGGCGGGAAGCAGCTCCGACGCGTTCATGCCCTAGGCCAGGCGAACGTACTCGAAGTCGACGGGCTTGCCGTTGATGCCGCGGGCCGGCGGCGCGATCCAGTTGGCGAAGCGGCCGCGCTCGGTGACCGGCTGCATGAGGCTATGAACGTAGGCCTGGTCCGCCTCCGTCGGGAGCCATTCGTGCTTGCGCGCGTCCCACTCGGCCTCGCTGAGCACGCGGCCGTCGGGCGCCACCCTGACCTCGGCGAAGAGCCCGATTGCCCGATGGAAACCCCGGTGGGGCAGCCGGAGCTCGAGATCGATTCCGTGCCGCTTGATGATCTGGTTCCAGCGATCCACACCACGCTGGCAGTCGACGATGTAGTCGTCGCGCAGGCGTTCGTTGAGCGACGGCAGCGCCGGCGCCTCGCGGGTCGTGATGCGGTCGCCGGCGAGCTCGCTGACGGTGTACGTGGCGTCCTTCAGCCGATGGTCGTCGTGCTTCTTCGATTCTTCGAAGCGCCCCTTGAGCCCCATCGTGTAGAAGTTTGCGGCGTTCGTCGAGACCTCGGAGCCAAAGAGGTCGAGAGAGACCGAATAGTGGAAGTTGAGGTATTTCTGCACCGTGTGGAGGTCGAGCCCGCCGAGCCGCCGCACGTCGTCGGTCTTGCCCTCGCGCATGAGCTCGCACGAGCGCTGCACGACGCGCCCGATGCCGGTCTCGCCGACGAACATGTGGTGGGCTTCCTCGGTGAGCATGAAGCGGCACGTGCGCGACAGCGGATCGAAGCCGCTCTCGGCAAGGCTCGCGAGCTGGTACTTGCCGTCGCGGTCGGTGAAGTACGTGAACATCAGGTACGAGATCCAGTCCGGCGTCTTCTCGTTGAAGGCCCCGAGGATGCGCGGCTTGTCGCGGTCGCCCGAGCGGCGCTGTAGCAGCGCCTCGGACTCCTCACGGCCGTCGCGGCCGAAATAGGCGTCGAGCAGATAGACCATCGCCCAGAGGTGACGGCCCTCCTCGACGTTGACTTGGAACAGGTTGCGCAGGTCGTAGAGCGACGGGCAGGTTTGGCCCAGATAGCGCTGCTGCTCGACGGACGCCGGCTCGGTGTCTCCCTGGGTGACGATGAGTCGGCGGAGCACGCCGCGATACTCGCCCGGGACATCCTGCCACGCGGGCGCGCCCATGTGATCGCCGAAGCCGATCGTCCGGCCGGGCTCGGGCTCGGCGAGAAACAGGCCCCAGCGGTACTCCGGCATCTTGACGTAGCCGAACTGGGCCCAGCCCTGGGCGTCGACGCTCACGGCCGTGCGCAGGTAGACGTCCTTGGTCTGGAAGCCTTCCGGCCCCATCTCCATCCACCAGTCCAGGAACTTCGGGTGCCACTCCTCGAGCGCGCGCTGGAGCCGGCGGTTGTCGGCGAGGCTGACGTTGTTCGGGATACGCTCGCTGTAGTCGATGCCAGCCATCACACTCTCCTGCGGTCGAACTCGCTCCGACGTCCCGTTCCGTAGACCTCGAGCGCGCCCTTGGGCCCGACGGCGTTGCCACGCTGGAAGATCCAGTTCTGCCAGGCCGAGAGCCGGCCGAAGATCTTGCTCTCGAGCGTCTCGGGGCCGCCGAACCGGATCGAGGCTTCCATGCCGGTGAGCGCGTCGGGCGAGAAGGCGGCGCGCCCCTCGATCGCGAGGCGAACCTCGTCGTCCCAGTCGATGTCGTCAGGGGTGAAGGTGACGAGGCCGGCCTCGGCGGCGGCGGCGGCGTCCAGGTCCTCCCCGATCCGCGCGCGGAGCTTGTCGGTTCGTCCAGGCTCTGCGAGGAAGCGGCTCGCCAGTCGCGTGAGACCGTTGACCATCGGATACGCGCCGAAGTTCATCTCGGTGAGCCGGATCGTCGCCGCCGGCGTCGTGTCACCCGGCCGCGTACCATCGAGCATGAAGGACCGGTCGGCCGCGAGCACGAGCTCCAGCAGGGTGCCGGCGAAGCACGAGCCCGGCTCGATGAGCGCGAACACCGACCGAGACGAGACCTCGATGCGTTTGAACGTGCGCTTGAGATAGAGGCGGATCTCGCGCACGAGCCAGTCCTCGCGGTGCGCCGCCAGCAGACGATCGTACGCCTCGACGAGATCGGCGCGGCCCGACGTCCGGAGCACCCAGAGTCCGATCTCGTCCTCGTTCGTACGCAGGTGCAGGATCAGATCGTCGAGCTCGCGGGCGAGTGCCAATGGCCAGAACGCAACGCCGGCCTCGTGGACGCCGGCGGCGTCGGACGGCGGTGCCGCGCTCGGCCCGCTCACGGTGATCTCGGCCAGACCTCGCGCGCGGTCGATGTCGCAGACGACGTGGCCGTAGTGGATCCGGTCACCGTCGATCGAGCGCTCGAGCGGAGCGAGGGCGATGCCACGGGCTCCGGCCGGCCGATCGGTGCGCGCCGCGAACTCGCCGGCGCGACGCTTCACGACCTCGTCGAGCTTCGAGCGCGGCGCAACTTCGTCCACGAGGCCCCATTCGACGGCGCGCGCGCCCTTGATCCCCTCCTCGACCGTGCAGAAGAAGTCGGCGCGATCCCGGCGAACCCGGCGCTTGTCGACGAGCCGTGTGAGCCCTCCGGTGCCGGGGAGCACGGCGAGCAGCGGGACCTCCGGTAGCGACACCGTCGTGTTGCCGTCGTCGGCCATCACGATCCAGTCCGTCGCCAGCGCGAGCTCGTAGCCGCCCCCCGCGCACGGACCGTTCACGGCGCAGAGATAGACCTGGCGCGACTCTCCGGTCGCTTCCTCGATCGCGTTGCGCGTCTCGTTGGTGAACTTGCAGAAGTTCACCTTCCAGCCGTGGGCCGACTGCGAGAGCATGCGGATGTTGGCGCCGGCGCAGAACACGCGCTCCTTGGCGGAGGTGACGACCACCGCCCCCACCTCGGGATGCTCGAAGCGCAGGCGCTGGATCGCGTCGTAGAGCTCGACGTCCACGCCGAGATCGTAGGAATTGAGCTTCAGCTCGTAGCCCGGCCGGAGGCCGCCGTCTTCCTTGACGTCCATCGCCAGCGTGGCCACCGGGCCGTTGAATGCGAGCTTCCAGTGCCGGTACTTCGCCGGCTCGGTCCTGAAGTCGACCCGAACGCGCTCTCCAGTGTCGGCCATCGGCTCTATCCCAGGATGACCCAGAGTGCCTGGGCCTGCTTGCCGCCGAGATTTTCCCACCCGTGGGCCACGCCGCCGTCCAGCAGCGCGCTGTCGCCCGCCTCGAGCAGGTGACGATCGCCGTCGTAGTGGAGCGCGACCTTGCCCTCGAGCACGTAGAAGAGCTTCAGCTGGCCCGGCTTGATGATGACCTTCTCGGTGGTGAAGCCGCGAGACTTCGGCCCGAGCGTCGAGACGACCGCGCGGATCTTGCCCTGGAAGAGGCCGGCGCCCAGGACCGCCCAGCGCTCCGAGGAGCCGTCGAACGACACGACCGGGTAGTCGCGCTTGTGCGAGATGACGATGCTGCCAGCCGGCTTGCCGTCGAACAGCGCCGCGATCGGCACGCCGAACGCCGAGGCGATCTTGCCCAGCGTGTGCAGCGAGGGCGACAGCCGGCCCGACTCGATCTGCGAGACCATGCTCGGGGTGAGGCCGGCCTTCTCCGCGAGCTGGCGCTGCTGGAGCTCGCGCTCCCCGCGCAGACGCTTGATGCGCTCACCCAGTGCGGTCACGCAACCTCCTCCGATACGGCGCCGAGGTCCTCGAGCCCGGCCACCGCGGCGACGGCCCGCGCGACGAACACTCGAGTGACTTTCTTCCGGTAGGGATGGCTGAAGTCGGTGTTGTCGAGGGGCTTCGAGGGTCCGGCCGCCAGGTCGGCCACGTGAGCGATCAGCTCACGCGTCACGCGCTGGCCGACGAGCGCCGCGGCAGCTTTGTCGGCCGGCCGCGGCTGGGAGGCGACGGCGCCGAGCACGATCCGGGCATCGCGGACGATGGCGCCTTCCATCCGGGCGGCCACCGCGACGCCGAGCACCGGGAAATCGAACGAGCCCCGGCGCCGCAGCTTGAGGTACGCCGAGCGCCAGCCCTCGGCCGGTGGCAGCTGGATGTCCGCGACGATCTCGTCAGGGCGCTTGGCGAGGTACTCGATGCCATCGTCCCGGTAGAGCGCACCCATCGGTGCCGTGCGCTCCCCGTCGGCGCCGACGAGTCGCAGCTTCGCCCCGAGTGCCCAAAGAACAGGCGCGGTGTCCGATGAGGACACGGCCCAGCACCGGGAGCTCCCGGGCGCCACCAGACAGATATCGCCGTCTTTCTTCATGCAGAAGCCGATGGCCTTACGCCACTCGTACGACTGATTGTAGTAGTTGCACCGGGTGTCGACACAGATGTTGCCCCCGATGGTACCCATGTTTCGGAGCTGAGGCGAGGAGACAAGTCCGGCCGCCGTCGCGAGTGCCGGCCACGCGCGCATGATATCGCGGTGGGCGGCGACTGCCGAGAGGGTCGTCCCGGCGCCGATCGTGAAGCCGCCGGCCGAGACGGCGCGGATCCCGCGCAGCTCGCGCAGACCACGCAGTCCGACGAGCACCTTGGGCTCGAACTGCCGCCGCTTCATGTTGGGGTAGAGGTCGGTTCCGCCGGCGACGAGCATCGCGTCGCGCCCATGCTCGGCCATCAATCGCGCCGCGGCGTCCAGCGTCGGGGGCGCGAGGTAGGTAAACGGTGGCAGGCGGATCACGGTAGCGGGGACCGTGAGGCCGGCTTGGACCGAGGGTGGCCTGAGATAGGCGCGGCGAAGCTCCGCACGCCCGATCCATTCGGCTGCGTGGTTCGGCACTGGTTCACGGTGGCGGGTGCCGCGCTCCGCTCGCCCGATCTCGCGCATAGCGGTTCTGCTGGACGTGTCTTCATTTCGCGAAGGGTCTGGAGACGATGGCGTCGGCGGGCTGCCCGAAGGCGGATTCGACCGCGAGCGGCTGCTTGAACGTGAGGAGCGGGAGGCGCGTCGGCCCCACGCGCGCCGGCTTTCCCGCCCGCTTCAGATCGAGCGCCTTCAGAATCTTGTCGGCGGTGATCGGCACCTCGTCGATGCGGACGCCGAGCGCGTGGTGCAGGGCGTTCGCGATCGCCGGAATCACCGGCAGGAGCGGGCCCTGGCCCGCTTCCTTGGCGCCGAACGGCCCTTCGGGGTCGTCGGTCTCGACGAGGATCGTGTGGATCTCCGGCGTCTCGAGCGTGGTCGGGCTCTTGTACTCGAGCATCGACGGGTGCTTGTGGAGGTTCTTCCGGAAGACCTGCTCTTCCATCAGGGCTTCGCCGATTCCCATGTACACCGAGCCCTCGACCTGTCCCTCGACCAGGAGCGGATTCAGCGCACGTCCGATGTCGTGGCCGATCCACACGTTCTCGAGGTCGACGGCCCCGGTCTCCTCGTCGACGGTCAGCTCGACGACACACGCCGAATACGAGTAGCACGGCGACGGCCCGACGCCCCCGCCCTTGTACTTGCCCGCGCGCTTCGGCGGCGCGTACGAGCCGGCAAACGCGAGAACCCCGTGCCCCGCCTCGCCGAGCTCTACGCCTCGCGCGAACGGCACGGCTCTGTCCCAGTCGTCGGGCACTCCGATCTTGCGCTCGCGCGCCACGAGGGCCGCCGGACTCACCTCGAGCTTCTGCGCCACCGCCTTGAAGATGGCGTCGCGGAGTCGCTGGGCGGCCTGGATAGCCGCCATCCCGCACATGAGCGTCACGCGCGACGAGTACGAGCCGAGATCGACGGGCGTCAAGGTCGTGTCGGCCGGCTGCACGTGGATATCCTTCGGCTCGATACCGAGGACTTCCGCGGTCAGATAGGCCAGGATCGAGTCCGAGCCCTGGCCGATGTCGGTGGCCCCGCACAGCACGGTGACACCACCGCTGCGATCGGCCCGGGCGACCACGCCGGAGTGGGGCATGTCGTTCCAGTAGATCGCGGTGCCGGCTCCCGTCAGGTACGCCGAGCAGGCGATCCCCAGCCCACGCTTCCTGGCCGAAGAGCCGGTGGGCGTCACCGACGCCGACTTCGCCGAGACGCCGTAGCGCGCGCGCTTGTCGCGCCAGCCGGAAGCCTCCACGACCTTGTCGATACACTCAGCCAGGCCGATGGTCGTCACCGTCAGGTGGTTCGCCGTCTTGGTGAACGGCTCGGCGACGATCCGCCACCGCATGTCGGCGGGATCGAGCCCGAGCTGCTCGGCCGCCTTGTCGAGCTGACATTCCAGGGCGAAGCGCGGCTGGACCGTGCCGTGGCCCCGCTTGGGTCCGCACGGTGGCTTGTTGGTGAAGATGCGCGCGCCCTCGAACCTGTACACGGGGATCTTGTAGGTGACCGGATTGATCACGCCCGTGTAGAACGTAGACGCGACGCCATACGAGCCGTACGCGCCGCCGTCGAGCCAGGTCCGCAGGTGGCAGCCGGTGATATCGCCCTGCCTCGTGAAGCCGGTCTTGATCCACATGAGAACGGGATGGCGTCCACGGTGCGTGTAGAAGACTTCTTCCCGTGTCAGCGCGATCTTCACCGGCCGTCCGGTCAGCTTCGAGAGCTGGCAGGCGACGATCTCGTGCGAGAACGGATCCGTCTTGCCGCCGAAGCCGCCGCCGACCGGAGTCGCGACGACCCGGATGTGAGCGGCTGGCGTATCGAGAACCTTGGCGAGGACCCGGTGCACGTAATGCGGCGTCTGCGTCGACGACCAGAGGGTCAGCTTGCCGTCGGCCGCCCAGTGGGCGACGGCGGCATGCTGCTCCATCGGCATGTGATTGTTGCCCTCGAAGAAGAAGACGTCCTCGCGAACCAGGTGGGCGCCGTCGAGCGCCGCGTCGACATCCCCGAACTGGAGCGCCACGTTCTTGTGGACGTTCGGTCCATCGCCGTAGTCGTGAATGCGAACCTCGGGATGCGCGAGCGAGTCGAAGATGGACATGAGCGCCGGCAGCGGCTCGTAGTCGACCGCGATCAGCCGGCACGCCTGCTCGGCGGTCTCCTCGTCCACCGCCGCGACGGCGGCGACGGGATCACCCACCATGCGGACCTTCTCCGTGCAGAGTGCCTCCTCGTCCTGCGACACCGGCAAGATGCCGAATTTCACCCGGGGCAAGTCCGCGGCCGTGACGACCGCGAACACGCCGGGTAGCGCACGGGCCCGCGAGGCGTCGATGGACCTGATGCGGGCGTGGGCGTGAGAGCTGCGGAGGAGCTTGGCGTAGGCCATGCGGGGCAGGAAGAGATCGTCGGCGTACTTCGTCTCGCCGACGACCTTCGCCCACGCGTCGACTTTCGGGAGCGGCCGGCCGATGACCGCGAACTCGTTCTTGGTCATGCCCGAGCCTCCTGGCGACCCATCCGCAGCGCCGCGAGCTCGACGGCGTCGAGAATCTTCGTGTAGCCGGTGCAGCGGCAGAGGTTGCCGGCCAGCGCCTCCTTGATCTCCGGTCGCGTCGGGCTCGGCCGCCCGGCGAGGAGCGCTGTGGCCGTCAACAAGATTCCGGGCGTGCAGTACCCACACTGCGCGGCGCCCAGCTCGACGAAGGCTTGCTGAAGCGGGTGCAGGCGCCCGCCCTCCGCCATCCCCTCGACCGTCGTGACACGGCAGCCCTCGGTCTCGATCGGAAGCGCCAGGCACGACAGCATCGGCTCGCCGTCGATGAGCACGGTGCAGGTGCCGCATTCGCCGAGCTCGCAGCCGTGCTTGGTTCCGGTGAGCCCGAGATCCTCCCGGAGCACCTCGAGCAGAGTCTTGTGGGCCGCCACGAGCGCCTCGCGGGACTCGCCGTTGACGTTCAGGGTGACGCGCACCTTCATCGGGGCTCCACCGGCGCTGGGCTGATTTACTGGGACTTAAGGCAGCTTTAAAAATACTGAATCGGCCGAATCCGTGTCAAGTGCGAAACCTTGGGCCACGAAACCGCGGGCGGCTAAGATACCCCCGTGCCATTCGCCAGGACCGACGACCGGGTGCGGCTCTACTACGAGGAGCACGGCCGCCGGGGCACCCCTCTGGTGCTCGCCTACGGGATCGGTGGCAACGCCGACATGTGGGACGTGAATCGCGACGCGCTCGCGGCCCACCACCGGCTGGTGCTCTGGGAGCCGCGCGGCCACGCGCGGTCCGACAGTCCGGACGACGCCGCCAGGTTCTCGTTCCAGCGCTGGGCGCTGGACCTCGAGGCCGTGCTCGACCACCTCGGGATCCGCAAGGCGCACGTCGGCGGACTCTCGCTGGGCGCCGGGATCGCCACCCGCTTCGCGCTGCGTTGTCCCGCGCGCGTCCGGGCGCTGGTGGTGACGAACTCGTCCTCGGCTGTCGGGCTGCCCCTCTCCGTCGAAAATCTGGTGATGCGCGCGCGCTCGATCGAGATCACGCTCACGAAGGGGATGGACGCCATGGCCGAGTACGCGATGGCCGCCAACCCGAACGTCTCGGAGCGGCTGGCCCTCGATCCCTCCGCCCGGGACGAGTTCTACGAGGAGTACCGGCGGCTCTCACCGATAGGGTACGCGAACTCCCTGCGGGCCCTGCTCGCGATGGACCACATCACCGATCAGCTGCCGCGCCTGCGGATGCCGGTGCTGCTCATCGGCGGCGACCGCGACCCCTCTCTGGCGCCCATGAAGGTGATGCACAGAAAGGTTCGCGGCTCGAAGCTGGTGGTCCTCGCGCCGGCGAGCCATTTCGCCAACCGTGACCAGCCTGAGGCCTGGAACCGGACCGTGCTCGAGTTCCTGGCCCGCTGCGATCGTCGGACAAGGGGGTAGTCGCCGATGGATCGTCCGCGAGTGCTCGTGGTCGACGATGACGCCGACGTCGGAGAGTTCATGCGCGACGCGCTGAGCTCCTGGAACTACGACGTCACCCACGTGACGAGCGGCCGGGAGGCCATCGACCTGATCAGCCACCAGATCTTCGACGCGGCCCTGGTCGACATCTGGATGCCCGAGATGGACGGACTTCAGGTCCTCGACGAGATGAAGCGGCACGACCCGGCGCTCGAGGTCGTGATGATGACCGGCAACCCGATGGTCGAGACCGCCGTCCAGGCCCTGAAGTCCGGAGCCTACGACTACCTCATCAAACCCCTCAACCTCGACGAGCTCCAGCACCTCATGCAGCAGGTCCTGGAGAAGCGCTTCCTGAGCCGCGAGGTGCACTCTCTCCGAAACCGTCTGGCCGAGCACCTGGCGGTGAAGGATCTCGTGGGCAACTCGGCGGGGATGACGCGGGTTCGAGAGATCATCGCCAAGGTGTCGGACTCCGACTCGCCGGTGCTGATCGAGGGCGAGAGCGGCACCGGCAAGGAACTGGTCGCCGCCGCGATCCACCGGCAGTCCGGGCGGTCCAAGGGCCCGTTCGTGCCGGTCAACTGCAGCGCGATCCCGGCCGACCTGATGGAGTCGGAGTTCTTCGGTCACGTGCGAGGGGCCTTCTCGGGCGCGGTCGCCGACGCGCTCGGCCTCTTCCGCTCGGCCCATGGCGGCACGCTCTTCCTCGACGAGATCGCCGAGCTCTCGCCGGCACTCCAGGCCAAGCTGCTCCGGGTGCTGCAGGAAAAGGAGATCCGGCCCGTCGGCTCGACCAAGACGCACACGGTCAGCGTCAGGATGATCGCCGCGACCAACAAGAATCTTGAAGCAGTCGTGCAGAGTGGCGGCTTCCGCCAGGACCTGTTCTACCGGCTCAACGTCGTCAGGATCGTGGTGCCGCCCCTCCGGGAGCGCAAGAGCGATATTCCAGCGCTCCTCACGTATTTCCTGCGGCGGTTCAACGAGCGCTTCCGGCGTGACGTCAAGGGCATCGCCCCCGACGCCATGGCGGCGCTGACGGCCTACGACTTTCCGGGCAACGTTCGCGAACTTGAGAATCTTCTCGAGCGGGCATTTGCCCTCGGCGCGCGTGACGAGATCGAGCGAAGCAACCTTCCCGATCTCACGACCAAGGTCGAAACGCCGGCCGCCGTGGTCGTCGACACGCTGCCGACTCTCGATCAGGCCGAGCGCGATCTGATCGCGCGGGCCCTCGAGCGCTTCCGGAACGACAAGGAGCAGGCCGCTCGCGCGCTCGGTCTCACCGTCCGTACGCTGTATCGCCGCATCAAGAAGTTCGGCCTCGTCTAGGTAGCCGCGTCAACCGGCGACCGTCAATTCTGTCAAGGCGCGGCGGAGTGCCCGCGACCGCGCTCGTGCAACTTCTCGATTTCAAAGCCACGACGGTCTCTGGCACTGAACCTGCTCTCTACGAGCAGCATGAATTTCCGGGAGTCCGCCGGACAACGCTGGATCCTCGTCGCCGACGGCGACGAAGCCTCCGCGCGGTCCATCGCGAACTTCCTGCTCCAGTCACGGCTCCGGGCGTACCCCACCGCGCGGGGGCTCGAGGCCATGCGGCTCATCGGGCGATTTCGCCTCGGCCTCGCGGTGGTCGACGTGAATCTCCTCGACATGCCCGGGTGCGACCTCGTCCGCAGGCTTCGGACGCTCGAGCCGGCTCTGCCCGTCGTCATGACGACGGGTGACTACAGCCCGGCCACCGAGGTGCAGGCTCGGCAGCTCGGCATCGTTCAGTACATCCACAAGCCGATCGATCTGCCGCGACTCGATCGGGTCGTCTCGCGGCTCTTCGGCTCTGAAGCCGAAGCGGTCCCGCGAGCCACGGTCGCCTCGAACGGGCCCGTCACGCCGTGACGCGCCGGGGCCAGTACGGCTGTGTCCTCGCCGCGCTTCTGGTCTGTCTGGCTTTCACGATCGGCTTCGTCGGGGGGCCCCCGCCTGCCCACAGGCCCGCCCCAGCCGGAGGCGACGACCTCCCATTCCCCACCTGGGACGTCCCCACCTGGCACCCGAAGAGCTCGAGCGCGCGACCGCGCGTGCCGACGGCCAGCGTCCCCGAGGGCGTGGCCGTGCTCCTCACGACGGTCATGTGGACCGCGGGACGGGCTCTCCTGTCCGGCACGCTCGGCTCCAGCACGCCGCGCCGCACCCTGACGAGCCTGGGCCGCCGGCGGAGCTTCGGGTAATGGATTCGACCGGACCCGGCGTCGACTCCTCCGAGGCGCTGGCGGGGAAGCTGCGAACGCTGATCCAGCTCATCGAGCCCATCTCCTCGTCCCTCGACACCGACGAGATCCTTCGCCAGATCGCGGCCGCGGCCGTGCGGCTGACCGACGCTCGCTGCGCGTCCCTCTGGGTCGCGGACGAGGCGACCAGGACCGTGGAGCTGCGTGCGTGCTCTGATGCGGCGATCGGTGCCGGACACCCGAGCCCGCGGCTCGCCTACGGTCAGGGTGTTGCCGGCTGGGTCACCCTGCACGACGAGCCCATCAAGGCCGACGATCTGCGCCGAACGCCGATGATCGCGCGCGAGTGGTACGCATCCCATGGCCTTCAGAGTCTGTACGCGCTGCCGGTCGCGTATCAGGACACGGTGGTCGGCGTCCTCGTGCTCATGGCCGAGCAGCCGTTCGCCCTCGAGAACGAGGAATTCGAGATCCTCGAAGCCTTGATCGCGGAGGCCGGCGCGGCGATTCGCAACTCCCGGCTCCTGGCCGAGAGCGAGCGCCGCCGCCGCACCGCCGAGGCCCTGGCCGAGCTGAGTCGTCTGAGCAGCGAGACGCTCGATCTCGGTACAGTGGCCCGTCGCGTGGTGGAAAGCGTGCGGAACCTGCTCGATGCTCGGGAGTCGGCGCTCTACCGACTCGTGCCCGAAACCGGTGCCATGGTCGCGCTCGCGCTGCTGGGTGAGCGGGAGCAGGCGCTCGGGCCTGGAACAGTCTTTCCGCGCGGAACCGGTGTCATCGGGCTCGCCGTGCGCGAGCGCCGGCCCATCGCCACCGCGAACTTCGCCGACGACCCGCGCATCCGGCATGATCCAACGATCCTCGAACGGCTCGAAGGCGCCTCGAATCGGGCGGTCCTCGCCCTGCCGCTGCTGCTTAAGGATCGCGTCATCGGCGCCCTCGCGGTCTGCGACGGCGCGGGCCGCATCTTCCTGGAGAGCGAGATTCGTCTCGCCCAGGCGTTCGCCGACCACGCGGCGCTCGTGCTGGAAAGCGTCCAGCTGTTCGACGACGCGACCAAGCGGCGCCACGAGGTCGATGTGCTGGCCGAGGTCGTCGGGCAGATCAACAGCTCGCTGGACCTCGGGGCGATCCTCTCACGCATCGTCGACGGCGCCTGCGAGATGACCGGCGCCGACGGCGCCCAGATCGCCCTGCGAGAACCCGGCATCGACGGCGTGCGCATCATGCACCGCCGCGGCGTGCGCAGCGCGGCGGACCAGGACCTCATCGGTCTCTTGATCGAGCCCGGCAAGGGCGCGGGCGGGCTCGTCCTGACCACCGGACGCCCGTTCCGGACGACGAACTACACCGAGGATCCACGGATCACCCGGGACTACGTCGACCGGGGTAAGGCCGTGGGCCTCGTCTCGCAGATCGTCATTCCGATTCAGGACGACGAGCTCAAGGGCCTGCTCTACGTCTTCAACCGCACCGCGCGCCCCTTCACGGATCGGGATGAGGCGGCGTTGAGCCGCCTGGCCAACCACGCGGCCGTCGCGATCGGCAACGCGCATCTCCTTCGCGAGATGGAAAGCCGCCGGCGCGAAGCCGAGATCCTGGCCGAACTAGGTCGGCTCGTCTCGCGATCTCTCGAGCCGGACGAGGTCGGGCAGCGCATCGTCGACAGCATCGGACCGCTCCTCGGCTCCGCCATGGCGACGCTGTACCGGATCAGTCTCGAGACCGGCGACTTCGTGCTGCTGGCGAGTGCCGGTGTCGGTGTCGACTGGAACAGCACGCTCCCGCGCGGCACCGCCGCCGTCGGCCTCGCGGTGCGCGAGCGGCGCCCGGTGTCCACCCCCGACGTGCTGACCGATGCGCGGATCAGCCTGGCCCCCGAGACGCGGACGGCGCTCGAGAGCTTCGAGCATCGCGCGATCCTCGCGCTCCCGCTCATCGCCGGCGACCGCGCCTTCGGAGCCCTCGCGGCGCTCGGGCGCACGGGCCGCGTCTTCACTCCAGACGAGATCCGGCTCGCCCAGGCGTTCGTGGACCAGGCCGCGATCGCGCTCGACAACGCGCGGCTCCATTCCGAAACGACTCGCCGGAAGTGGGAAGCCGAGGTCCTTGCGGGAGTCGGTCGGCTGGTCACCGAATCGCTCGACGCCGACGAGGTCGCCGGACGGATCGCGGATAGCCTGCGGGCGCTCCTCGGAGGCCTCTCGTCGGTGCTCGTCCGCGTCGAGCCGGTCAGCGGCGCGCTCATCGGCCGCCAGCTCTCGGCCGACGGGTCCGGCCACGACATCGTGTACCCCGCCGGAACCGGCGCGATGGGGCGCGCCGTCAGCACCCGGCGCCCGGTCGCGACGACGAACCTCCTGACCGATCCGCGGATCGCGCTGACGCCCGAGCTGCGCGAATCGCTCCAGGCCCGGCCGCACCGATCGGCGCTGGCCCTGCCGATGATCGTCGACGACCGCGTCGTCGGCGCCATCGCGGTCGGCGATCACGAAGGCCGCGCCTACGACAGCGACGAGGTGCGCCTGGCGCAGGCGTTCGTGGACCAGGCGGCGATGGCGCTCGAGAAAGCTCGCCTCTTCGAGGATTCGGAGCGCCGGCGCCGCGAGGCCGAGATCTTCGCGGAGCTGGCGAGCCAGATCACCGCGTCGCTCGACCTCGACACGATCTTGAAGAACGTGTGCGACGCCGCGCGGGAGCTCTGCCGGGCCGACCTCGGCGTCATCGCCACCCGCGACCTGGCGACGCAGGCGATGATCGTCCGCCACTGGCCGGGCGTGCCCGCGCCGCCGGTCGAGAGGATCGTGCCGGGCGAGGGGCTGGCCGGCCACGTGCTGTTGACCGGCCGGTCGTTCCGGACCGACGACTACGCGCACGACTCGCGCCTCCGGAACGACCCGCAACCGCTCATCCCGGTGGAGAGCGTCGACGCAGCGCTGGCGGTGCCGATCCAGACCGAGTCGCGCGTCGAAGGACTGCTCGCGGTATACAACCGCTCACCGCGCCCGCTGACCGACCGGGACGAAGCACGCCTCACCCGGCTCGCCGCGCAGACGGGGATCGCGATCCGCAACGCCCAGCTGCTCGAGGCGCAGCGCGCCTATCAAGCCCGGCTCGAGGCGCTGCTGGACGTGAGTCACGAGCTGTCGCGGATCCAGCCGGTCGAGGAGCTCCTGGGGGCGATCGCGGCCGCGTGCGGCGAGGTCCTCGAGTCGGATTCCGTCGGATTTCGCCTCGTGGAGGGGGACGAGCTCGTCGTCGCCGGTCTCCTGGGCGACGCCAAGGAGACGATGTCGACCCCGCGGATCAAGATCGGCGAGAGCCTGAGCGGCATCGTCGCGAGCACCGGCGCACCGCTCCGGCTGGACGACGTGACCGACGACGCGCGAATGCTCCCGGCGCACCGCAGCGCCGTCAAGCGGCTCGGCTACCGCGCGTTCCTCGGCGTGCCCATCAAGGTCGGCGAGCGCGTCACCGGCGTGCTGTCGATCCGTACGCGCCGCCCGGCCGGCTTCTCGAAAGAGGACGAGACGATCGCCACCGCGCTCGCGTCGCAGGCCGCGACGGCGCTGGAGAACGCTCGCCTCTTCCGCGAGGTCCAGGTGGCCGCCGAGGAGGTGGCGCGGGCTCGAGAGACGCTCCTGCAGGCTCAGAAGATGGACGCGATCGGCCGCCTGGCCGGCGGGGTGGCCCATGACTTCAACAATCTACTCACGATCATCCACGGCCGATGCGAGATCCTCCTCAAGCGCTTCGAGCCGGGGACCAAGCCGCGGCAGGATCTCGATCTCATCCAGCGGACGGCGCACCGCGCCGCGGCGCTCACCAAGCAGCTCCTGGCCTTCAGCCGACAGCAAGTGCTGCAGCCGCGCGTGCTGCAGCTGAACCTCGTCGTCGGCGAATCGGTGTCGATGCTGCAGCGGCTGATCGGCGAGCACATCGCGCTGACGACGGTGCCGGGCGCTCGGCGCGACCGCGTCAAGGCCGACCCGACCCAGCTCGAGCAGGTCTTGATGAATCTGGCGATCAACGCCCGCGACGCGATGCCGCGGGGCGGCCGGCTCATGATCGAGACAGCCGACATCGACCTCGACGACGCCTTCGCACGCGAGCATCCCGGCGCCGGCACGGGCCCGCACATTCGCCTGTCGGTGAGCGACGACGGCATCGGGATGAGCGCCGAGATCCAGGCGCGGATCTTCGAGCCCTTCTTCACGACCAAGGACACGGGCCGCGGCACCGGGCTCGGGCTCTCGATGGTCTACGGCATCGTGAAGCAACACGGCGGTTACGTCGGCGTCCGGAGCGGAGAGGGCCAGGGAACGACCTTCGACATCTATCTGCCCTGCGCGAGCCCGACGCCGGATCCGCGCGCCGAGCAACCGCCCGAGCGGGGCGGCCAGGCGGGCGGCTCGGAGACGATCCTGCTCGTCGAGGACGAGGCGGACGTGCGCGAGCTGGCCCGCGAAATTCTCGAGATCGCGGGCTACACCGTGCTGGAAGCCGCGCGTGGCGACGAGGCGCTCCGTCTGTGCCGCGAGTCGGCGCGCCCGATCAATCTCTTGCTCACCGACGTCGTCATGCCGCAAATGAGCGGCCCCGAGCTGGCGCGGAAGCTGCTCGCGCTACGGCCGGGCACGAAGGTAGTCTACATGTCGGGGTACACCGACGACGCGCTCGGCCACCACGGCGTGCTCGATCCGGACATCATCCTGCTGCCCAAGCCGTTCACGCCCGAGGCGCTGATGCAGCATCTGCGGCTCGCGCTGGACGGATCCGCGAAGCGCGACTAGCTCAGCGCACCTTCCGGGTCCCGCGCACCACCGGCGCTTCCGGGTCCATCACGAAGCGGATGCGCGGCAGGTCCGTGTCCGAGGTCGACGCGCTCGCCGAGATCGGCGTGGTCAGCGTGATCGGCGCGGCGTTCCATGCCGCCGCGTCGAACCGGCTCACGTGGGCGCGGCCGCGGGCGGCTGTGTGCAAGGTGTAATGCGGATCGACCTGGATGAGCTGCGTGGTGCCGTCCACACGGGCCAACGTGATCCCGTGGATGTACTGGAGATCGCTACCCGCGACGATCTCCGGATCGATCAGCGCCATCTCGAGAATCGTCGTGTCCGCGCGTCGAACCATTGTCGCCACCCGGTCGTGATAGCGCCTGAGCGTGATCTCGCCCGGCACCGCCGGATATCCCCACCGCGCGCGGAGCTCGGACGCG
>CAYVHH010000523.1:0-7154 GCA_964450175.1 uncultured bacterium
CGAGCACGTCGCCCGTGGCCGTCAGGCGCTCCGGTACCTCGCGGCAGCGACCGCGCGGCACCAGCGGCTCGGGCCGCCGATAGAGCACGTCGTACATCTTCAGGAAGTCGCCGCGCCCGATCTCGAGGACGTCCCGAAATCCCTCGGTCGTGATGAGCCCGGTGCGCGCGCCCTTCCGCTCGAGCAGCGCATTGATGCCGATCGTCGTCCCGTGGATGACGAACCGGCAGTCGGCCAGCCGCACGCCGACCTGGTCGACGCAGCGCAGGACGCCCTCGAGGAGCTCGCGCGGAGTGCTCAGCGCTTTGGTGGTCACCACGGTACCCGTCGTCTCGTCGAGCGCGACGAGATCCGTGAACGTACCGCCGATGTCGACACCGATTCTCAGAGCCACGTGAGCTCCTTACCTGCCACGAGCGGGTGCGCGGCCGCGCACATCGCCGCGAGGGCCATGGGCGCCCTCGCGGCGCGTGCTCCGCGCTGAAGTCGTCTCTACTGTAGCGGCGAGAAGGCGGACGGCAGGAGGATCTTGTTTTCCTGCGTGAGGAGCCGGTCGGCGCCGCCCGGCGGCGGCCACACACCCTTCTTCCTCGCCTCGTCGCGCACCTGCATCCGATTGTCCATGCTCGAGTACGCCCAGATGTGGACGAACCCGTTCGCGCGGCCGAATTCCACGCCGCCCGCGAACACGATCGGCGAGAGCTTCGCGCGCTCGCCGATCTTCGACTCCCAGCCCTTCGCCGTGTCCGGCAGGGTGCCGGGCTTCAGGGTGTAGTAGCGCAGCTCGTAGACCGGTCCCAGCTTTCCGGGCTTCGGCTCGGGAATGAACGAGAACGGCACGACGATCTCGGAGCGCATCTGGCGAATGAACTCCTGGATCTTCGGCGGCCAGTTCGTTTCCTTCGACGCCTCGCCGCGCACGCGCGCGCGATCGGCGAGATCCTTGTACCCCCAGATGTGGACGATCTCGTTGAGCGGGCCGACTTCGGTGTGCAGGAAGGCCGTGAGCTCGGAATACTTCTTGCGGTACTGGTAGGCGTCGCCGAAGCGCTTCTCGACCTCGGCAAGGCTCCCCGGGGCGATCTGGTAGGTGCGGATCTCGTAAATCACGTGCGACTCCTTTCGACGGGTGAGAGTTGGCTCCCGCACAGCGCGGGTAGGGCCTTCATTAAGCCCGGAGCGCGGGCCCCGTCAACTGGTTTTCCCCCGCCCGACACGCGAATGGTACAGTCTGGGCCACGAACTGCCTATCTACCTGGAGGTCGGCGATGGCGAACCCGTCAGGAACCTCGCACGTTTACGTCGGCACCGCGGCGCGTATTCCCGGAGCCCTCTCGGGGATTTTCCGGCAAACCGTGGGGAGCGATCAGTGGGAACGGCTCACCAAGGGGTTGCCCGAGCGCATGGACGTCCAGGCCATCACCATCCATCCGGCCGATCCGAACCTGATCTACGCCGGATCCCAGGATGGCCCCTACCGGAGCCGCGACGGGGGCGCCAGCTGGGAGAAGCTTCCCTTCCCCGATCAGGGGCTCGAGGTCTGGTCCATCCTGATTCACCCGCGCGATCCACGCACGATGTATCTCGGCACCTCGCCGGTCGCGGTCTACCGCAGCGACGACGGCGGCGACAGCTGGCGCAAGCTCGCGCGCGTGGCCTCGCCGGGCCGCGTGAAGATGAACTTCCCGTGCCGCGTCACGCGTCTGGCCATCGACCCGTCGAGACCGGACGACATCTACGCGGGGCTCGAGGTCGACGGCGTCCTGCGCAGCCGCGACCGCGGCGAGACGTGGGAGGATGCGGGCGACGATCTGGTGAAGCTCGCCCAGCGGCCGCACCTCAAGAGCCGCATCGCGAGCGACACCGAGAACGAGGGCATGCTCGACACCCACGCGCTGACGGTCTCGAGCGCCGAGCCCGGCACGGTCTTTCTCGCCGTGCGGATGGGCCTCTTCCGCAGCGCCGACCGCGGCAAGACGTGGCAGGACATGGAGGTCGGCCGCTTCTCGCCGCTGACCTACGCGCGCGACGTGCAGGTCTCGCCGCACAACGCACGCACCCTGGTCGCCGCGCTGAGTCCGGCGGCGCGCAGTCAGGACGGCTCGCTCTACCAGAGCGACGATCTCGGACAGAGCTGGCGGCGCATCGATCATGGCATCAAGGCCGAGAGCACGATGATGGCGCTGGCGCTCCATCCGCGCGATCCGAATCAGATCTACAGCGTCGCGCGGCAGGGCCAGATCTTCGGCACGCGCGACGGTGGCAAGAGCTGGAAGGAATGGCGGCTGCCCGAGGCGGTCAAGGACGTCTACGCGGTCGCCTGCGCCTGAGGCGCACGCGTCGCCGCGCGGTCAGCCTCGCGCGGCGATGACGATCCGATAGCCGAGATCGAGCTCGGCTCGCGCGTAGAGGTGCGCGTGCCGACGCTCCCAGGTGCCGTCGGCGAGATCGCGCCGGAGCGGCTCGAGACCTGACTCGAGCCGGCTCGGCTCGGTCTTCGCGAACGTCGAGATCGCGGCGCGCACGCTCGGGTCCAGATACGCGTGCGGACGCCGCCAGTACGCGCCCATGAAGCCGTCGACGCAGTCGTGCGGAATCAGGAACCGCCGCACTTCCACCCGTCCGAACGCGCGCCCGAAGTCCTCGATCGTGGGAAAGATCCGGCGATCGAGGGCGACGATCTCGGGAAAGTACTCGTCGACCAGCCAGAAGCCCGACGAGGACGGATCCCAGGTGACGACCACGACGCGCTGTCGTCCGACCCGCGCGAGCTCGTCGAGACCCCGAGCGCGCTCGGGCCAGTGGTGCACCGTGAGGATCGCCAGCGCCGCCGCGAACCCGCCGTCGCGAAACGGGAGCTCGGTCGCAGAGGCTTGCACGACGGGGGCGCTCCCGGCGCGCCGCTGGCGAATCATCGTCATCGCGGGCTCGACCGCGACGACGGAGCGGTCGGACGGCTCGTAGGAGCCGGCGCCGGCTCCGACGTTCACGACCGTCTCGGCGTCGTTCAGGGCGCGGGTGACGGCCGCGGCCAGACGCGGATCGGGACGGCGGCGCTCCGGGTAGCCGATCCCGATCGCGTCGTAGAGCTGCGACATCGGCGACGATCGAGGATCAGGCGAGCGTGAACATCGGCACCGGCGGCCCGCCGTCGGTCGGCTTGAAGACGACCTTCACCCGCTGCCCGATCCGGATCGCGTCCAGATCGCAGTCGACGATGTTGGTCATCATCGTGACGCCTTCCTCCAGGGTCACGTAGCCGATCGCGTACAGGACCGGCACGCGCCGCATGACGCTGTAGGAGTAGATCGTGCCCCGTCCCGAGGCGGTGATCCACTCGGTCCGGTCGCTCGCGCAGAACGGGCAGATCGCGCGCGGGTAGTGATGCGCCTGGCCGCAGGCGCCGCACTTCTTGAGCACGAGCTTGCCTTCCGTCGCAGCATCGAAGTACGGCTTGATCTCCGGGTTGAGGGCCGGCGCCGGGTACTTCCGCTCCGTCGTGGTCATCGTCTCACTCCCTGCCCAGGATCACGGTGGCGCTGCCGTGCCGCGTGCCGAGCGAGCCGCCGGTGCCGTGCGCCAGCGCGATGTCGCAGTTCTTCACCTGCACCTTGGGATGCGCCTCGCCGCGGAGCTGCCGGACCGCCTCGACGACTTTCGTGAGGCCGCCGCGGTTGGCCGGATGGTTGTTGCAGAGCCCGCCGCCGTCGGTGTTGAACGGCAGCTTGCCGACGCCCGAGATCAGGTTGCCGTCGGCGACGAGCTTGCCGCCCTGCCCCTTCGCCGCGAAGCCGAGATCCTCGAGGGTGATGAGCACGGTGATCGTGAAGCTGTCGTAGATCGACACGTACTTGATGTCCGAATGCGTCACGCCGGCCTCGGCGAACGCCGCCGGCCCGGACCACACGGCGCCCGAGTACGTCAGGTCGATCTTGCCGCCCATCTGATGCTTCGGCGCCTCGCCGGCGCCCAGCACCTTCACGAGCGGCCGCTTCAGGCGCTTGGCGATCTCCGGCTTCACGACCACGATCGAGCCGCCGCCGTCGGTGATGACGCAGCAGTCGAGCCGATGCAGCGGGTCGGAGATCATCGGCGAGCTGATGACTTCCTCGACGGTGACGACCTCGCGCAGGAGGGCGTGCGGATTGTGCTGCGCATGCTGCGAGGCGGCCACCTTAATCCACGCGAGCTGCGCACTGGTCGTGCCGTACTGGTACATGTGCCGCATGGCCGCCATCGCGTACTGGTTCACGACCGTCGGGCCGAACGGATACTCGAACGGCGCGTCCGGCACCGCCGCGACGGGCGCGCGCGGCACGGTGCCGGTCGCCATCCCCTCGGCGCGGGGCCGGCCGGCGAGCGTGATCAGCGCGACGTTGCACTTGCCGAGCGCGATCGCCTCGGCGGCGTGCGCGACGTGGATCACGTACGAGGAGCCGCCCGTCTCCGTGGTGTCCATGTGGCGGAGCTTCAGCCCCATGTAGTCGACCATCGAAAGCGGGCCGAGGCCCGGCGCGTCGCCGGCGCAGAAGTAGCCGTCGACGTCGGCCTTCGTGAGCCCCGCGTCGGCCAGCGCGCCCAGTCCGGACTCGGCATGCAGCTGGGCCAGCGACTGGGTGTCGGCCTTGCGTGTCGGATGCTCGTAGATTCCCGCGATGTACGCCTTGCCCTTGATCGTCATGGACCGGTCGCCCTCCTCTTCCGTCGTGGCCCAGCATTCTACTCCACCCCCGACGGTCGAGGACATTGACGGTCACGGCGCCGGGGCATAGCATCGCCCGACGATGGAGCCCCTAATCGCGTACCTGCACTACCTGAGCATCATCCTCATCGGCGGCTTTCTGGTCGGCGAGCTGGTCATGTGCCGCGCGGGCATGACCACCGAGCAGGCGCGGCGGCTCGCGGGCATCGACGCAGTCTTCTTCGCCTCGGCCCTCGCCGCGCTCGCCACGGGCCTGCTCCGCCTGTTCTTCTACGCCAAGGGCGTCGGCTTCTACACGGGTAACCCGGCGTTCTGGGCGAAGATGGCGCTCTACGTCGTCATCTCGGCGGTCTCGATCAAGCCGACGCGCACGTTCCTGCGCTGGAAGCGCGCAGCGGCGGAGCTGGGGGCCGCGCCGGCCGGCGACGAGATCGCCGCCGCCCGACGCCTGATTCACATCGAGCTCGGCTTGCTCGCGCTGATGCCGCTGATGGCCGTGCTGATGGCGCGCGGCATCGGGCGCTGAGCAAGTCGCGCCGGACGCTAGACCCACGAGGCCGCGATCGCGGCCTCGCTCGCCGACACCCTCCCCGCTGTCCGGGCGAGCTGCAACAGCGACACGATATGGCAGATCGTCCACAGCGGCACCGCGAACGTCGCGATCAGACTCAGCGGCAACGATCCAAGAGACACTTGAGTCGCGGAGTCCCTGATGAGCCCGAGGGAGTTGTTGCTGGCCAGCACGCCGGTGCCCAGGGCGCCGACGAAGTCGAGGAGCCCGGCGAGGTTGAGCCACAGGACCTGGCCCCGCCACGACGGGCTCCGACGTAGCATCGCCAGCACAACGAACGGCGCCGCGACCCCGACGGCGACATCGCCGACGCCGGCCGGCCAGGCGAAGAGCCCGGGGAGCAGGCCGAACGCGTAGAAGACCAGGAACATGACGCCGATCACGCGCCAGCTCTGGATGGCCGTGAGCAGCCGGAGATCGATCGAGAGCACGAAATCGCGGACGCGACGCGATGCGCGATACGCCGCGGCAAAGACGAGCGGCGGCCCGGCGACCGCGACCAGAACCGCCAGCGGCGGCCGCGAAGGGCCTGACTCGAAGACGCCCGCGAACCCGGCGGCGAGGACGAGCAGGAACCAGGCCGCGAGAACCACCGTCAAGATCGACGAGACGTGACGACCGTCGGCGCTGCACATGGTCGACCTCCCTGTCGCTGGTTCGAGCGCCCGAACGCCAGGCGCCCTTGCCCGTGGGACGCCCGGGCGAGTGGGAGGGATTCAGGCCGCCCGGCGTGACGCCGGGTTTGACGGCCTCAGCTGAGCGCGCCGGCCTCGCGGAAGTATCTGGTGGCGCCGGCGTGCAGCGGCCCGCGCGCCAGACGATGCGCGTCCGCCGGATCGAACCCGGCCGCCGCCGCGTGGATCCGGCGGACGCGCTGAGCCTGCTCGCAAACGACGCGAACGATCCGGTACACGACGTCGCCCGGCACGTCCGCGTGAAAGCCGAGCGATGTTCCCATCGCGACGGTCGGAAGCGCTCGATCGACGATCCCGTACGCGCCGGCGGGCAGCGTTGCCGGCGTCCAGCCCAGGCGCTCGAGCGCCGCGATCAGGTCCTCGGAAAACGCCAGCGGCCGGAGCGGGCGCAGCGTGGCGGCCGCTTCGATCGACGGCGACGGAATCCCCATGAACTGCCACAACGCGTTCACCGAGCCCGCGGTGTACAGCGCGAGCTGCTCGTCGTAGCTGCGAGCGGGCACGAGCGCACCGCCCCAGCGCTCGACGTCGGCCTCGGCGATCCCGAAATGATCGAGCGTCAGCTGAAACACCAGGCGATCCACGGTACCGACGCGATCGACCGGCATCCGCACGGGCTGGCGAGCCTCGAGCCACGACGCGACCGAGTCGAGGGGCCACGCGCGCTCGACGAAGCAGTGCAAGTAGTTGGTGGTGAGATTGGCGACGCCGATCCGCAGCGCCGGATAAGCCTGTTCGAAGGGTCGCCGGCCTGCGACGGCGGCGGCGGTCATCGGCGGGTTCAGAATGCCCATGGGGATCTCCCCCGCTCCGACGCGCGCGTGATTCGAGACGCCGCCCCCTTCGACCACCCGGATGCGAATGTCCGGATGCACCTCACCGACAAGGCGCGCGAGCCCCTCCATCAGCACGTACCAGCTCCCGCCGGCACCGCCCGCCACCGCGTCGAGGTGGATCGAAGGTGTCACCGCCGCCTACCGTTGTACACTCGCGACGCGGAGGTGGCCATGCGAGCTCTCGTGACCGGAGCGGCGAGCGGAATCGGACGGGCGACGTGCCTGCGTCTGGCGCGCGATGCGCGAGCCCAGGGGAAGAAGGCCCAGATCGCGGCCGTCGACATCGGCCCTTCGCCGGGCCTCGACGGCTTGCTGGACGAGCTGCGAAGGCACGAGGCCGAGCCGCTCGC
>CAYVHH010000524.1:0-7597 GCA_964450175.1 uncultured bacterium
ACGATCGCGACCTCGCGGCCGGCCGCGTCGACCTCGCGCGCCCCGGTCCCCAGCAGCCCGACGTCCGGATGCGCATCGAGGTACGCGTGCTGGAGCGCGAGCCGCTCCGGCATCGCGACGTCGTCGGCATCGAGCCGCGCCAGCAGCGGCGCGCGGGCCAGCTCGATCGCGCGATTCAACGCGCGCGTCAGTCCTTGCCGAGCCCGGGGCTCGATCCGCAGGCGCGGATCGCGAACCGATGCGAGCACGTCTTGTGTCGCGTCCGTCGAGCCGTCGTCGATGACGATCAGCTCGAGATCGGCGAGCCGTTGCGCGAGCACGCTCACGACGGCGTCACGCACCCACGGCGCGCCGTTGTGCACGGCCATCAACACGGAGACGGCGGGCGCGCTCACCCGCGTCGTGTCGGGGCGGGGCGCTTGCGAAAGAGGAGGTTGAAGTACGGCAACCAGCGGGACGGCGTGATGTGGGTGATGCGCGAGGCCTTGACGAGGCCGGCCAGGATCGGGCCGAGCCTGATCATGCGGCGTCCGGCCACCTTCGGAAAGAAGCGCGAGCCGTAGCCCGCGGCCTCGGTCACGTCCTCGATCTCGCTCCACCCGGAGGACGGCAGACACTCGGCGAGTGTCGCGTTGCGCCATCCGGTGCCGTCGGCGACGAAATCCTCGTAGTCGACGTTGCGGATCTTCGAGCGCAGACGCGCATACCGGTAGGCCCACTTCGGTGGAAACCATTGAACGAATGGCAGCCCGATCGAATGGGTCTCCATCGGAAACCAGCGGTTTGGCGTGTCGAGGATGGCGATGTGACCACCGGGCGCCAGCACACGGTAGTACTCGTCCACGAGGGCTCGTCGTTCCCGGGGCAGATGCTCGATGATCCCGACCACCAGGACGAGATCGAACGCACCGTTGCGCCATGGCAGTCGGCGCGTGCCTTGGTTGGAGAGCAGCGCGACTTCGCGGACCTTGTCGAGATGCATCTCCTCGACCTTCGTCCGCATGATCTCGACGAACTGCGGATCGACATCGAAGGTGGTGATCGTCGCCACCTCCGGCTGCTCGACGAGGTACTCGGTCATGTGGCCGAAGGAGCAGCCCACCTCGAGGACCGCCAGGTCATGGGCGCGGCAGCTCCGGAGCCAGCGGAAGAGCGGATCGAGGTAAAGCGGAGCGCGCAGCTCCTTGAATGGGAAGTACAGCGGGGCCCGATTGCCCTTCCGCGCGATGAGCATCTCGATCACGCGCTTGCTGTATCGCGTCGGATGGCTCCGGCCCTCCATGGTGAGGACTCGGCGGTCGCCGAGATCGTCGATGCTGTAGGTCAGATCGGCCATCGAGAGTGAGTATAACGGCGTCCGTCACGTTTTCCGGGCAACGACGAGCAGCATATGACCGAGCAACCGAAGCGCCGGCGCCGTGTACAGCAGGTGTCGCGCCAGCTTCACGGCACACGCCCGCGTCCCCGCTCCCGGTGATGTAGCACGACCGCCGGCCGCGGCCGCCGATACCCCGGGCGTGGACGACAAGCTCCGAGCGAGCCCACGGGGCAGCACCTTCCTCAAGATGCGCGCCGGGTCGTAGGGAGCCGACGACAGCGGACTGAACCCGTGGCGGGCCAGCGCCGCCCAGAGCTCACGCCGCGTGAACACGAACTGATAGAACGTCCCGCCATGATTCTTGACAGCGCGGTTGCGCCGCGTGAGCCAGGGCGAGGTCAGCCGGCGTACCCCGTTGACGTAGGGCACCGAGAGCACGAGGATGCCGCCGGGGGCGAGCGCACGCCGCGCTTCGGCGAGGATGGCGTCCGGTCCGTTCTTGTCGTGCTCGACGGCCCCGAGCGAGACGTAGCCGGCCAGCGCGCCGGCGCGGACCGCGAGCTCTTCCAGCCTCATCGCCGCCAGCGGCGCCGGCGCGACGCGACGGCAGGCGACGAGCGGCTCGACGACCCAGTCGGCGCCGGCGACTCGCCAGCCCCACTCGCGCAGGAGCAGGACGTACTGGCCTGTCCCGCAGCCGGCCTCGAGAATGAAGCCGGCCTTCGGTAGCGCCCGCGTGATAAGGCCCGTGAGCGGCGAGCGTCGTGCGATCGCGAGCAGTTCCTCGACGGGGTGCTGTCCCCAGTGCTCGGACCAGAACTCGCGTCCGGATGACGCTCGGTATTCGGTCAGCATCGAGGTCGTCGCTCTGTCACCATCGATCGGCACGACGAAGCGGGACCATCTCGCCCGATCGCGTGGCGTCGGCACGCTCAGAGCCGGTCATGGCACGGCGACGCTCCGAACGAGCTCGATCTCGCGCTCGACCAGCCGGCTCAGGTCGTAGCGCGCCGTGACCAGCGCGCGGCCGTTGGACGCCAGGCGCGTCGCCAGCGCGCGGTCGCCGAGCACGCGCTCGACCGCGGCCGCGAGCGTGTCCGGCCGCGCCGGATCGAAGAGCAGGCCCGTCTCACCGTCGGTCACGATGGAGCGATTGCCCTCGCAGGCGGACGCCACGCAGGGGACGCCCGAGCTCATCGCCTCCAGAAGAACCTTGGGGTGCCCCTCGGTGAACGAGGCGAGCACAAAGACGTCGGCGTCCGTGTAGTACGCGGGCAACGCGCCTTGCTCGACCACGCCCGTGAATCGGGCCGTCACGCCGGCCTCCGCTGCATGCGCCTCGAGCGCCCCGCGCTCGGGTCCGTCACCGACGAGTACGAGCCGCAGCGGGACGCGCGCGCTCAGGCGCGAGGCAGCATTCACCAGAGCTCCGAGGTTCTTCTCGGCCGCGAGGCGTCCGACGTACAGCAAGGTCGCCGGCGTGCCGGTCCGGGTGCGCGGGGCGGCGGGGACGAATCGGGCGGTATCGACTCCGTTGGGCACCAGCTGCACGCGCGGCGTCCGGCGCGCCGCCCGGGCCCGCAGGGCCTCGGTGGTGGCGAGCACGAGGGCCGCGTGCCGAAGAGCCAACCGTTCCACGGCCAGCTTGAGCAGCCGCCGCCCCGCCGAGCGCGAGAGCGCGTCGTACGAGAAGCCGTACGTCGTCACGAACGGGACGCCGAAGCGCGCGCGCGCGAGCAAGGCCGGCACCGTGCCCGTGATCTGGAAGACCCGCAGCACCGCGCATCGGCGAAACTCGTCCCCGTGCGCCGCTACCATCGACACGGCGCGCCGCGCGCGCGACATGGCCCGCCGCGGAGCCAGGAGCCGCACGCGCTCGCCGAGGAATGGATCGTCCGTGAAATCGGCGAGGCACTCGGGCAGATAGCTGAAATATCGGATGCCGTCGAAGGCCTTGGCATAGGGCACCATGTACCCGTTGACGAGCCGCGCGGCCTGACCGGTGCGGGCCAGTTCGCCCAGACCGCCACCGAGCGCGGGCAGGAAGCCGACGATCATCGCCGCTCGAGCTCCGCGTAGAGCGCGAGGAGCCGATCGAGACTCGCCGCCGGCGCGAAGGGGCCCTCGCGCACGTGCCGGCGCGCGGCCTCTCCGAGCCGCGCGCGCAACGTCGGGTCGCCGAGCAGGCGCTCGAGCGCGGTCGCCAGCCCAGGCACATCGCCGCGCTCGACCAGCAGTCCGGTCACGCCGTCGCCGATCAGCTCGGGGGTGCCGCCCACGCGCGTGCCGATCACCGCGCGCCCGGCAGCCATCGCTTCGAGGATCACCCGGTTGAGCGCCTCGGGGACGCGCGACGGCACCACCGTGACGTCAGCGGCCTCATAGAGGGCAAGCACTTCCGCGTTCGGCATGCGGCCGAGTCGATGCGCCCAGGGGGCGGCGACGTCGTGACCCGAACCGACGAACGCGAACGCGACACCGGGCGAGCGCTTCACCACCATCTCGGCGGCCTTGACGAGGTCCGCCGTGCCTTTACCGTACGAGGACTTCCCGACGTACAGAACGAGCGGGCCGTCGGGGAGATTGTAGCGTCGCCGAATGCTGGCCGGATCGCCGGCCGGTGGATCGAGCGGCGGAATCGTCGGGATCGCCACGACACGGCGTACTCCCTCCAGGAGTCCGGAACGGCGGTAGATGTCGAGGATGCCTTCGCTGACTCCCACCACCGCGTCCAGGCGGCGGAGGAATCGCTGCTTGAAGCACGCTTGGCGCCAACGATAAAGGAAGGAGCTCTTGACCCATAGGGCCGGCCGCCGATGCGAGTAGCGCTCGAGGTACTCCTGCGCGCACTCTCGCCAGAGCTTACGGACACCGCAATCGGGAGGCCGTCGATCTCCATGGAGAAGACACATCGGCGCCGCGTCGATGAGGCTGCCGTCGCGAATCGTCAGCACGACCGGTGCTCGCAACAGGCGCCCCGCGATCCATGCCGGCACGAGCATGTGTTTGTTCTGGGCGTGGATGACCGTCGCCGAGGCGGCGTGAGCCAGCCTCGCCAGCTGGAGCGCGGCATAGAGGTAGAACAGGGGGCTGCCGAACAGCGTCGACGACACGGCCGGACTGTCGATCGGCCGCTTGAGCGGAAACGCGAAGCGGCGGATGCGGAAGCCGTCGCGCGTCTCGTCCGGCGGCGCACCATAGTTCGGCGTGACGACGACCACGCGCTCGCCGCGGGCGGCGAGTCCGCGCGCCAGTGCCTCGGTGCTCCACTCCGCTCCGCCGGGCGCATGGGGCGGGAAATATTCGTTGGCGAGGCAGATCATCACCCCGCCTTGGCCGCGACCACGCGGAACCCGGTACTTTCCGCGGGTCGGCGCAGAGCCGCCTCACGCTTCCAGCGCCCGAGCCGCTCGTACAGGGAGAGGGAGACGCCGCCCACCGCGTCGATGAGCCCGGCCCAGGGCGTGTCGTACACGATGGGCATGACCGGGCCGGCCGGGACGAAGCCGCCGCGGTGCAGCTCGTCGAGAAACTCGGACTCCGTGTACTCGACCTTGTGGTCGGGATCGGAGTAGGCGAACAATCCGGCGCCGCGCAGACGCCGACGCCAGGTTGTCGCGCGGTTCGGCGCGGAAACCAGCAGCCGACCGTCGGGCCGCAGCACTCGGGCGATCTCGCGTAGCACCTCGACACGAGGATGCAGATGCTCGATCACGTCGAGGAACAGCGCCCGATCGAAGGTGGCGTCGGCGAACGGGAAGGCGCCCGTGACGTCCCACGCGAAGAACGTGGCGTTGGCCGTCCCGCGCGCACGCGCGGTGCGACGCGCGATGCCGAGCTGGGCGACGTCGTAATCGCAGCCGATGATCGTGCGGCACGCGGTCGCCCCCTTCAGGGTGTGGGCGCCGTTCGCGCACCCGACGTCGAGCACGCAGTCGGTCGTGCGCAGGAAGGACACGTACCAGTCGTGACCTGGCACGGCCACCAGGTGCTTGGGGTGCACGAAGTAGGGACTCTTTCCCGTATAGCGTACGAGCCGGATACCGACCGTCTTGCCGCGACGGTTGAGGACGTCGAGCGCTGCCACCAGCGGACGCGGCCAGCGGGTCATCGGCCGGCGTGCGCGGCGAGCCGCTCGCCGACCTCGCGCACCGTGGCGAACGACGCATGCCGCCGCAGAAGCGCTTCGAACGGTGGCAGACCGCCGAGCACGAGGTCACGGTCGTGCAGGGTGACGACGCGTGAGTCGTCGACGTACGTCAGGCCGTCGACCGGTCCGTGGCGGGCCGCATCGCGACACGAGACGTATCGGATTCCAACCTCGCGGGCCGCCCGCAAGGTCGCCGGGACAAATATGTTACCGGGCGGCACGAACGTCTCGGGCGCGCCCCCGAGCCACTCACCGAGGATGTCCTGTGCGCGGCGCAGGTGTTCGCGGTGCGTCGCCTCGGGAATCCAGCCGTGGAACTCGCGGTGCGCGTCGCGGTTGCCGGAAAACCAGCGCGGCCGCCACGCACCATTCGCGAGCACGCAGTGGGTGTAGCCATGGTTGGCGACCTCGACGAGCCCCCGGCGCGCCCCGTCGCGCAAGACGCGAGCGGCATCCGAGAAGCGGCGCGGGAAGGGTGTGACCGAGCCGTCACGCTCCACCCAGCCCGCGGTGACGGCCACGGTCATCCGCGTCCCGACCCGCGACAGCAGCGCGAGAATGCGCTCCCACTCCGACGCGGTCAGCTCACGATACGGACCCCAGCGCCGGATCGGCGGCAAGAACTTGAGGAAGAGCACGTTGCCGGGGAATGGCACCCGCCATCCGCCCACGGCCAGGCGCGTCAGCCCGTAGACTTCGTGCCGCTTCGATGCGGCACCGACGTCATCGAGCCGCAGCGCGACGGCGTCGCCAGCCATCCAGAACCTCCTCGTACACGCGCGCCGTACGCGCTGCGCAGTGATCCCAGCGAAACCGCTCGTCGATCCGCTCGCGGTTAGCGGCGCCGAACTTGCGGCGGAGCAACGGATCGTCGAGCAAGGTCAGCAGCGCGCGGGTGAAGCTGGCAGACCGCGCCGGATCGCACACGAATCCACCTTCACCGTCGACCACCAGCTCCGGCAGCGAGCCGCGGTCCGACGTCACCACCGGGATCGCGCACGACATCGCCTCCGCCACGCTCAGCCCAAAACCCTCCATCGAGGACGGGAAGAGCAGTACGTCGGCAAGGTTGTATTGATCGACCTTCTCAGCCTCCGGCACGAACCCCGTAAACACCACGGATCGCGACAGGTCCAGGCGCGCAGCTTCGCGCTCGAGCGACCCACGCAGCGGCCCGGAGCCCGCGACGACGAGCCGCGCGGCCGGCCGCTCCCGCACCACCTCCCGCCAGATCGCCAGCATGCCGGACAGATTCTTTCTCGGCTTGAGCCCTCCGAGGTAGAGCACGACCGGCCCTGCGCCGAGACCGAGCCGCGCGGCGAGGCCGGCCGGCCGCTCGCGGCGTTCGAAGCGGCGGTCCACGCCGTACGGCACCACGCTGAACTGCTCGGCCGGTACGCCGAGGCTCGCGCCGGCCTGACGCACCGCGAACTGGCTGCCGACGACGACGCGATCGACGGCACGCATCACGCGGCCCTCGATCAGCGGATTGAGCGCGCTCGGATCGAGGTGGTGGTGATGGGCGACGATCGGCACGTCGAGCCGGTACCGACGCCGCGCGATCAACGCCGCGGGGCCGATGAAACGCAGCGAGTGCGCGCGGAGCAGATCGAAGCGCGTGGCGTCGTAGAGTCGGCGGATCGCCGGTGGCATCACCAGCATCGCGACCGGCCAGCGCAGGCCGCGGCCGATCGGCAGCCGGTGGATCACCCAGTTGTCGACGCCCTGCGGATGGCGCTGGTGTCGCGCGAGCACGATGTCGATCACGTGGCCGAGGGCCGCGAGATGGCGCAGCACCTCGCGTTCGTACGTTTCACCGCCCGACGTCGTTTCCGGATCGATGCCGCAGTGAGGCGATGCGATCCTCATCGACGCTCCGCCACGATCTCGACGTAGGGATGGATGCCGAGCGTCCGGTAGTACGCGCGAATGACCGGCCATAGCGAGCCGCCGACACGCCGCTCATCGTCCCCGGTCAGCGTCCGCACCACTGCCGCGCCGGCCACCTCCACCAGCGCTCGGCACTCGCTCTCGCTGAGCAACCGCAGCGTGTCGAGAAACGCCGTCGGCCGTCCGCGGGCAGCGAGGAACGCCCGGCGCGCCCAGGGGGGCAGCGCCGGCGGCCAGAC
>CAYVHH010000525.1:0-21779 GCA_964450175.1 uncultured bacterium
GATCTCGTCGATTCCCGTCTCTCCCGAGAGGACGGCCTTCATCAGCGTCTCCCGGTCGAGATCGCGCTGACGGCGGAGCTCCATCTGTCGTTGCAAGTACTGGTCGAACTGCTCGCGGGTCTTGCCGCGTACGGCGACCACCGTGAACTGCGTGTGGCGTGTGTCATCGATCGGCACCCACCAGGCGAGAAACTCGCGGTAGTCAACTCCCGGGTCGTTGCGCGGCCCCTTGGCGTGAATGATGTTGGGCATACCGAAATACGAAACGAGCTTCTTCCCAGACTTGGGTCGGAGGCCGGCGTATTTCAGTCCCCAGCTCGTCTCCTCGACGAAGATCTGCGGCCCGTCCGCATAGTTATCCCAGGTCTCCGTGACGTGCGCATGGGAATATGCGAGGTGGCTGAGATCGGGCACGTTCTCCAGATTGTTGAAGAAGTTGGCGGGCCGGACGTAGGAGTCGGTGTGCGTGAAGACACCCGCCTCTTCGAATGACTGCATGTTCGGGAAAGCTGGGGGAAGACCCTCCCCGAGATACGCGAAGACCAGGCCGAGATATTCGCGCGTCGGGTAGGTACGCAGGTGAATCTTGTCGCAGAAGGGCTTGGGCTCCGCCGGCTGCTCGAGACACCGCCCGGCACTGTCGAACTTCCAGCCGTGGTAGAAGCAGCGGAGAGCGTCCCCCTCCACGGTTGCCGCCGACAACAGCATGGCCCGATGTGGGCAGCGTGGCTGCGTGAGCCGGGCCACGCCGTCGTGCCCGCGATAGATCGTGAACTCTTCGCTCATCACTCGAATGAGCCGCGGCCGCCCCACGCGCAGATCGGCGGCGTGAAAGACCGGCTGCCAGAACGAGCGCAAGTACCGGCCAGCCAGCGTCCCCGGTCCGGTCTGCGCGATGTCGGCCTCGGTGACTTTCGGCCGCTCGTGTCCAGCGTGGGCCGACGTTCTCGCGCGTTCAGCCGAAATGCTGCTCATGACGTCCTCCTTGTTTTCTGCACGCCGCGTGTCCCCTTTCCGAGCTGCGCAGCCTTCGCGCAGAACGCCTTGATGATGGGATGGGGCTTGGCTTCGGTCGACGAGAGCTGCGGCTGGAACAGTGTGCCCAAGAAGAACGGATGTTCGGGCACTTCGGCGATGCGCACCTGCCCGTTCGAGTCGAAGCCCACCATGCTGAGGCCGGCCTTTTCCAGGGTCGGACGTAGCTCGGGATTCAGCTCCCAGTTGCACGCGAACTCTTCCTCGACGCTCGCGCGCTCGTAGATGTCGAATGCACGCGATTTCGGCGTGACGGTGACCCGGATCCGCCCGGACAGCGCGGCGGCACCCGAAGCGCGGTTGGGTACCGGACACGCTACGCGGACGATGACCGGCGTCCCGCCGGTCATGCCGTAGTCGCCATGCTGGCCATCCTCCACACCGCCCGGCCCGATCGCGAACTCGAGGAGCAGGTGCTGAAACCCTCCACATGTGGCCAAGAGAGGCCAACCGCGCTCCCTGGCAAAACGCAGCGCACGGAGCGCCCCGGCGAGACGCTCATAGGGCGTGCCGGGCGTCAGGAACAGGCCGTCGAACGCCTCGAGTTGCCGCTCGTCGGCCGCAGAGTCGAGCGCGGCCGTCGACAGCCACACGTTTTCCAGGTCGACCCCGATCGCCAACGCTCCGTGACGGAGCGAATCCTCGGTCGCGGCATGGCCGCGGTATCCCGGCTTGAAGTCACCGACGATCCCGAGCCGCAACGCTTTCTTCATGTGGGTCCCTCGACGGGTCAGCAGAACTTGCCGCTGCGACAGAGTGCTCGTCTATCCGTTCGCCCGTCCAATACATCTTTTTGATACCTTTTTGATACGGTAACGCCCAATCAGTCGATGAAACTCAATCAGCTTCGATATTTCGTGGCCGTTGCCGAAGAGTTGCACTTCGGGCGGGCCGCCTCGCGCCTTCAGATCGCGCAGCCGCCCCTCAGCCGCCAGATCCGAGAGCTCGAGATCGAGCTCGGCCTCGCGCTCTTTACGCGGACCAAACGACGCGTGGGGCTTACGGATGCGGGCCGAACCCTCCTGGAGGAAGCTCGAGTGGCGCTTGCGCAGCTGGATCGCGCGGCGGATGCGGCACGACGCGCTGGTCAGGGAGAGATCGGGCAGCTCGTCGTGAGTGTCGTGCCGACCGTGGATCACGAGGTTTTCACCCGCATCCTCCGATCGTTCGCCAACCGCTATCCAAAGGTTCACGTGGTCATCCGAAGTCTCAGCACCGCCGCACAGGTCCAGGGACTGCTCATGGGCACGCTCCAGGCTGGCTTTCTCCGTATGCCCGTCCGCGACGACGGGCTGATCGTGAGGCCGGTCTCGAAGGAACCGCTCGTGGCGGCGCTGCCGGCCACTCACCGGCTGGCGTCCATCCGCCGCCTGTCACTCGCGGCGCTCGCCGAAGTCCCCCTGGTGATCTTCCCCCGCCAGCTGGCACCGGGTTACTACGACGCGATCGTGAGCCTGTTCCAGCGCGACGGCTTGCACCTCCGAATCGCACAAGAGGCGGAACACCTGCAGACGATCCTGGGACTCGTGGCGGGCGGCTTCGGAGCCTCGCTCCTGCCGGGGTCCGTTCGCAGTATCCGGTCCCGCGGGGTGATCTACCGACGGATCGCGGACCGCCGCCCGCTCGTCGAGACGGCGGTCGCCTACCGCAAGGACGCGTCGTCGGAAGTACTGCGCGCCTTCATTGCCGTGGTCGAGGCAAACTCCGCGCGTCGGCGTTGATCGTCCCCGCGTGACAGCCGTATGAGGGCCGGACTCCCGCTCGGGCGATTCATGGCGAGGCGGTTGGCTCAGGCGGTCTTCATCGTCGCGTGCACGGCGATGATCAACTTCGCCATCATCCATCTGGCGCCGGGCGATGTCGTCGACGTGCTGGCCGGCGAAGCCGGCGCCGCCGACCCCGGCTACGTCGCGGCGCTGCGCGCCAGCTTTGGCCTCGACAAGCCCCTCTACGTGCAATTCGGCCGCTATCTCTGGAACCTGGCTCATCTGGAGATGGGCCACTCGTTCCGCTATAACATGCCGGTCCTCACCCTCATCGGGCAACGCCTCGTGCCGACGCTCATTCTCATGGCGGCAAGCCTGGGCGTGGCGTTTCTCGGCGGAATCGTGCTCGGGGTGACGGCCTCCAGAAAGATGCGATCGCTGACAGACAATCTCATCTCCGTCCTGGCGCTCGTCGCATACGCCACGCCGCTCTTCTGGCTTGGCCTCATGCTCATCGTCGTCTTTACACTGAAGCTCAATCTGCTTCCCGGCAGCGGCATGTATACGATCGGCGCGACCGATGGGCCTGTCGGCTACGCGCTCGATGTCTTGCGTCATCTCGTCCTGCCGGCCATCACCCTGTCGCTCTTCTACATGGCAACCTACGCGCGCCTGATGCGCGCCACGATGCTCGAGGTGTCTCGAGTCGACTACGTCCGCACCGCGCACGCCAAAGGTCTGTCCGAGGAGGTCGTGATGTACAAGCACGTGCTCCCGAACGCGATCCTGCCGATGGTGACCATGCTCGGAGTGCAGGTCGGCTCGCTCCTCGGTGGTGCCGTGGTCGTCGAGGTCGTCTTCGGATGGCCTGGCCTCGGCCGCCTCGCGTTCGAAGCGGTCTTCCAGCGGGATTCAAACCTGCTGCTGGGCATCCTGCTTCTTTCCGCGTGTCTGGTCGTGGCCGTGAACATCGTCGTGGATCTGCTCTACACGTGGCTCGATCCCCGGATCGCGCAAGGCTGACCGCGATGACCGAGCGAACGTTCTGGCGTCGCTATCGCCGCAATCGCGCGGCCGTCCTCGGCTTGGTGCTGTTCGCGCTGGTGGTGCTGACGGCGAGCTTCGGCTCGCTGCTCTACCCATCCGATCCGTGGGCCCCGGTCACGCGGCCGTTCCTGTGGCCCGGCGAACGGAGCACGTTTCCCCTGGGGTCGGACTCCATGGGGCGCGACGTGCTCGCGGGGCTCATTCACGGCGCGTACGTTTCGCTACTCATCGGCGTGACGGCGACTGCGGCAGCCGTCGGGCTCGGCACGACGATCGGGACGATCGCGGGCTACTGGCGAGGCCGGACCGACGACGCGCTCATGCGCCTGACGGAAGTGTTCCAGACCATCCCGAATTTCATCTTCGTCCTCGTCCTCGTGGCGATCTTCAAGCCGTCGATTCGCACCATCGTGTTGGCGATTGCCACCGTGTCCTGGCCCCCGATCGCGCGACTCGTGCGCGCCGAGTGTCTCAGCCTTCGCGAACGAAGTTTCGTCCAGTCGTGTGTCGCTCTTGGGATGACCGATGCCCGAATCATGTGGACACAGATTCTTCCCAACTGCCTGGCCCCCGTCATCATCGTCGCCTCCATCCTGGTCGCGACCGCCATCCTCGTCGAAGCCGGCCTCTCCTTTCTCGGCCTCGGCGACCCGAACGTGATGACCTGGGGCAAGATGATCGGCGATGGTCGCGACTCGTTGCGCACGGCCTGGTATCTCTCCGCGATCCCCGGAGTCGCCATCGTGCTCACGGTGCTCGGATTGAGCCTCGTCGGTGAAGGCCTGAACGACGCGCTCAATCCTCGGCTCAAAGACCTCTGAACCGGCCGAGGCGGTGCGTCGCTAGGCGGGCACGAGGGCGTCGGGACCGCTGCCGATGAGGTCGGTGCGGCCGGCTTCGCGTAGCGCCTCGCGGGCGAGCGGCCACTGCTCGGGGCTCCAGTAGAGCAGCAGCGACTTCTGGAGCTTCTTGGCCCGCAGGCCGGTGGCGGTGTAGACGGGCTGCATGGTGAGCGGGTCGATGCCCGTGTGATACATGCAGGTGGCCATCGCCATCGGTGTCGGGATGAAGTCCTGCACCTGGCGCGGCCGCCGCCCGTTCTTCTTGAGCCAGAGGGCCAGCTCGACCATGTCCTCCAGGGTGGAGCCGGGGTGGCCGCTGATGAAGTAGGGGATGTCGTACTGCTCCTTGCCGGCGTCCTGGCTCGCGCAGGCGAACATCTGCTGGAAACGCTCGTAGCTCTCGATGCCCGGCTTCTTCATCTTCTCCAGCACGCGGGGGCTGACGTGCTCGGGCGCCACCGAGAGCTGGCCGCCCACATGGTGCCGGGCCAGCTCCTCGACGTATTCCGGCGAGCGCTCGGCGAGGTCGTAGCGAACACCGCTGGCGATGAAGACATGCTTCACGCCGTCTTCCTTGCGCACGCGCTGCATGAGCTGGATCAGCGGGCCGTGGTCAGTCTTGAGGTTCTCGCAGACTCCCGGATGCACGCAGGAGAGCCGCCGGCATTTGGATTCGATCGCCGGACTCTTGCAGGCGAGCCGGTACATGTTCGCCGTGGGCCCGCCGAGGTCGGTGATCGTCCCCCGGAAGTCACCCTGGCGGCGCAGGGCGCGGATCTCGCGCAGCACGCTCTCGGCCGAGCGGTTCTGGATGACGCGCCCCTCGTGCTCGGTGATCGAGCAGAAGGTGCAGCCGCCGAAGCAGCCCCGCATGAGAACCAGCGAGTGCTTCACCGTCTCGTAGCCGGGAATCCGCTCCGTATACATCGGGTGGGGCACGCGCGTGAACGGCAAATCGTAGAGCTCGTCCATCGAGACCGCGCCCCCGCCGGTTCCGACGCCGTCCTCCAGCGGAAACGCCGGCGGGTTGTAGTACACGCCGCGCTGGCCGTGGCGCTGCGCGAGGGGGCGCGCGTTGCCGGGGTTGGTCTCGAGTTGGAAGGCGCGCGACATCAGCGCGAAGGCCCGCTTGTCGGCGACGACCGCCTCGTACGACGGCAGGACCACCGTCTTGCGGTCGGCGACCATCCGGGCGGGGTCGGCCTCGTGGCGTCTCATCTCGGCGTCGTTGATGGGAAGCGCCGTGCCGCGCACGTCGCGAATGTCGCCGATGCGCTCGCCCCGGCTCAGCCGGTCGGCCACCTCCCAGATGGGCCGCTCGCCCATGCCGAACACGAGCAGGTCGGCCTTGGCGTCGAGCAGCATCGAGCGTCGCACCGTGTCGCTCCAGTAGTCGTAGTGGGCGATGCGCCGCAGCGAGGCCTCGATGCCGCCCAGCACGATCGGCACGTCGGGGTATGCCTCGCGGCAGCGCTGGGCGTAGACGACGGTGGCGCGGTCGGGTCGGCAGCCGGTGCGGCCGCCGGGACTGTACTGGTCCTCCGAGCGGTTCTTCTTCTGGGCGGTGAGGCGGTTGAGCATCGAGTCGAGGTTGCCGGCGGATACGCCGAAGAAGAGGCGCGGGCGGCCGAGCGCGCGGAACGGCTCGGCGCTGCGCCAGTCGGGCTGCGCGATGACGCCGACCTTGAAGCCGCGGCCCTCCAGGAATCGCGCGATCAGCACGGGGCCGAAGGCCGGGTGATCCACGTAGGCATCGCCGCTGACGATGACGATGTCGAGCTGGCCCCACCCGCGGTCGTCGAGGTCGGCTCGTGAGGTCGGCAGGAAGCGGGGACTGGCCATACTGCCCGTCAGTGTACTCGGATCCCGGAACGGGGATGACGCGAACGCGCCCCCCCGGGCCATCGTTGTCCCATTCTCGAAGAGCCGCGCACCTCAGAGTCGGGCATAATCATGGCCGCGTCAACGCGCGTGGCGCCGAGGCTCGGTATGAATACCAGTGAGGTCCACATGAACAGAGCAGCCGATAGACCGCCCGCGGCGCAAAGCGCCGCCATGACGAGAGTGCGGAATCTGATGACCCTCACCTGCGTGACGGTACCGCCCACGATGCCGGTGCTGGATGCGCGCCACCTCATGCTCCAGAACAAGATCCGGCACCTCCCGGTGACCGACGGTTCGAAGCTGGTCGGCATCATCACAGACCGAGATATCCGGCTCAATCTCCCATCGGCCGCGACGAGCTTGTCGGTGTGGGAGATCAACTACCTCCTCGCAAAGCTGACGGTCGGCGCGGTGATGTCCAGGAACGTCGTCACAATCGAGTCGGATCGCGCGCCACGGGAGGCCGCCCAGCTCATGCTCGATCACGGGTTCGGAGCGCTGCCCGTCGTCGACGGCGGTCATCTCGTCGGGATCATCACCGAGACGGATCTCCTCCGAGCGTTCGTGCACCGCGCGGTCTGACGACCCAGCTCGGGCGCCGGTGACCGGGGTCGATGAGTAGGTAGAATGGACGACGCGCTGCCGTCCGAGTCCAAGAGCTCCGGCTCCTATCGCATCGACCATCTCTCCGACGCGGATGCTCTGGCGAGCCTGAACAGCTCGCCGCAGGGCTTGCCCACCGCCGAAGCTCGCCGCCGACTCCGAGAATTCGGTCCCAACCGCGTGGAAGAGATGCGTCACGAGCATCCTCTGCTGCGCTTCTTCAAAGGGCTCACCCACTTCTTCGCGCTGATCTTGTGGGTGGCCGCAGCGCTCGCGTTCTTTGCCGAATGGAGCGCGCCCGGCGCAGGGATGGCGAAGGTCGGGTACGCGATCGTCGTGGTGATCCTGGTCAGCGCCGTGTTCTCGTTTTGGCAGGAGTACCGGGCCGAGAAGACGCTCGCGGCGTTACGCCAGCTGCTGCCCCAACGGGCGACCGTTGTGCGCGAGGGCAAGGCGGTCCAGCTGCCCATCGAGCAGCTCGTCCCCGGCGACATCGTCTTGCTCGAGCAAGGCGACCATATTTCGGCCGACTGCCGGCTCATCGAGGCGTTCGGCGTCCGCGTCGACAACGCGATCATCACCGGCGAGTCTCTGCCTCAGGTCCGTGAGGCGGGCTCCTGTATCGACGACGAGTTGCTGTACGCCAGGAACATCCTCCTCGCCGGCACATCGATGGTGTCGGGCCAGGCCAGAGCCGTTGTTTTCGCCACCGGGATGCAGACTCAATTCGGCAAGATCGCCTATCTCACCCAGACGGCCGCGGAGGCCGTGTCACCGCTCCGCGCGGAAATCGAGCATCTGAGTCGATGGATCGGGATTCTCGCGGTGCTGATCGGCGTGCTCTTTTTCGCGGTCGGTCGGCTCAGTGGCGTGACGTTCTGGAACGCCTTCATCTTCGCGATCGGCATCATCGTTGCCATGGTGCCAGAAGGGCTGCTGCCGACAATGACGCTGGCCTTGGTGCTGGCCACCCAGCGCATGGCCCGGCGGAACGTGCTCATCCGGCGCTTGCCCGCGATCGGAACCCTCGGGGCGACGACCGTGATTTGTACCGACAAGACCGGAACGCTGACGCAGAACCGCATGGTGGTGGACCAGATCTTCCTGGGAGAGCAACGCTACTCGGTGGCCGCGGTGGCGGGACAAACACTGGCTCAGCGTTACTTGCCGTTCTTCTTGATCGCGCGACTCTGTCACGATCTCAAAGAAGGCGAGCAAGGGGGAGCGCCGGTCTTCTTGGGGGATCCCATGGAGATCGCGCTCGTCGCGATGGCGCAGACGGTCCTGCCGAACATGGCCGAGCCCCATCGTGCAGACGAGGTCCCGTTCGACACCGACCGGATGCGGATGTCCACCGTCCACACACTGCGCGACGGGCCATTGCTGTGCTGCAAAGGAGCACCCGAGATGGTCACGCCGCTGTGTAGCCGCCTCCTGGTCGATGGCGAGCTTCGCCCGTTCACGCCCGAGCTCCGCGGCAAGATCCTGGCGGCGCAGGAGGCGATGGGGGAGCAAGGCCTGCGGGTGCTGGCCTTCGCGTATCGCGCGCTGGAGTCGCCGTGGAAGCACGACGCATTGGAGCAGGATCTCGTGTGTGCTGGATTGGTCGGCTTGCAGGATCCGCCACGGCCGGAAGTCCCGAATGCGCTTCGCAAATGCCGCGAAGCCGGGATCCGCGTGATCATGACGACCGGAGACAATCCCCGGACCGCGCTCGCGATCGCCCGGGCGGTCGGGCTGGCTCGTTCCGGCGACACACGGGTGATCACGGGCGACCAGCTGCGGGGTCTTTCCGACATCCAGCTCCACGTGGCCCTCGATTCGCCCGACGTCATCTTCGCGCGGGTCGCCGCCGATCAGAAGATGCGTATCGTCGACGCCCTGAAGCAGAAACACCAGGTCGTCGCGGTGACGGGCGACGGCGTGAACGACGCTCCGGCCCTGAAGAGCGCCGACGTCGGCATCGCCATGGGCATCATGGGGACCGACGTGGCGAAGGAGGCGGCCGACATGGTGTTGCTGGACGACAACTTCGCCAGCATCGTCAACGCCATCGAGGAAGGGCGCGCGGTGTTCGAGAACATCCGGAAGTTTCTCACGTACATTCTTGCGCACAATGTCCCCGAGCTGGTCCCGTACCTCGCCTTTTCGCTGCTTCCGATCCCATTGGCGCTCACACCGATCCAGATGCTGAGTATCGACATGGGCACCGATTCGCTGACGGCGCTCGGGCTCGGCGTGGAAGACCCGGATCCGGAGGTCATGCAGCAACCGCCGCGCTCACGAACTGAGCGGCTGTTCAACTGGCCGCTGGCGCTGCGCGCGTACCTGTTCCTGGGTCTGATCGAAGCCGGCGCGGCCATGGCGACGTTCTTCTTCGTGCTCCACCGCGGGGGGTGGTCGTATGGTGAGCGATTAGCGCAAGACCATCCGCTCTATCTGCAAGCGACGACGGCGTGCTTGAGCGCCGTCATCGTCATGCAGATCGTGAACGTGTTCTCGTGCCGCAGCGCGAGCCGGTCGGTATTCTCGACAGGGCTCCTGGGGAACCCGTTGATCCTCTGGGGGGTCTTGTTGGAGATTGTACTGATCCTGCTGATCGACTATACGTCCTGGGGGAACCTCCTCCTCGCAACCGCGCCCATCGGGGGGCACGTGTGGCTGTTCGTCGCGCCCTTCGCCGTCGGTCTGCTGGTGCTGGAGGAGCTGCGGAAACGCCTTGTCGGCCGCAAACATTGAGCGATCGACACCATGGCCCACGCGGGCTGAAGGGGAAGTGAACTGAACCGGACGGGTGGCCTGGCAATGGTGGTCCTCCTGGTCGTGCATGCCGGGTGCGCGACCCAACCGCCCACCACGGCGCTCGAGTCCCCCGGATTCCTCATGGGTCTCGTACACGGGATCATCGCGCCGTTTTCCGTCATCGGAAGCCTGTTCAGTGGAACCATACGTATCTATGCTTTCCCGAACTCGGGAGTCGTGTACGACTTCGGTTTCCTCCTCGGAGTCTCCGCCTGGGTTTGGGGAGTCGTTAGTGTGACTGCGGTCGGCAACTCCTCGGATGCCGACAGTCCTGAGGTTCACAATTCGCGGCGCATTGTGCGTCGCCTGCGGAGGCGGTTACGCGGCTATTGAGCGAGGACTGGACGGCATCATAGATGCCTCGTGCAGGAAGGCACGAATCGTGGAGGAGATGAATGGCCACGGACGCCCAGATTCAGAAGTTCGTGCAGCGTCACCACGGCTTCATCCCGAAAACGGGATGGATCGCGCACGTCAAGGAGGCTCACGGCATCCCGACGCTGCGGGAGGCGAACCGAGCCCGTCACAATCGTGACGTCGAGCGGTGCCCGCAGGAAAAGCGCGAGGCGATCGAAGAGGCGCTTCGGCATTTCGGCGTGATTTGATGGCGGAACACGTATGACTGGATGGTCGTGGAGGCTCGGCCGGGTGGCGGGGATCGACGTCTATATGCATGGGACATTCCTGATCCTGCTTGCCTGGGTCGGCATGAGCCACTATCTTCAGCGCCATCGCCTGGCCGACGCCGGGGCGGGTGTCGCGTTCATCCTCGCGCTCTTCGCCATCATCGTGCTCCATGAGCTCGGCCATGCCTTGACCGCACGGCACTACGGCATTCGCACCCGCGACATCACGCTCCTGCCAATCGGTGGCGTGGCACGGCTGGAACGGATGCCCGAGGACCCGAGACAGGAGCTGCTCGTCGCGCTCGCGGGCCCGGCGGTCAATGTGGCTCTGGCCATCCTGCTGCTTGGCGTGGTGACGCCGACGGCGTGGCACGACGTCCAGTGGGTTGGCGGCGACTTCATGTCGAAGCTCCTGTGGGTCAACGTCAGCTTGGCCGTCTTCAATATCATCCCGGCCTTCCCGATGGACGGCGGGCGGGCCCTGCGCGCCTTGCTGGCCATGCGGATGGACTACGTGCGGGCCACGCAGATCGCAGCCCATATCGGTCAGGGACTGGCGCTGGTGTTCGGGCTCGTCGGCCTCTTCAGCAATCCGTTCCTGGTGTTCATCGCGCTGTTCGTCTGGATGGGCGCCGCGTCCGAGGCGAGCGCCGCGCTCACGCGGTCCGTCCTGGGTGGCATCCCGGTAAGCCGCGCGATGATCACGCGCTTCGAGACGCTCGCGCCCACCGATACACTTCAGCGTGCGCTCGCGCACGTTCTCGCGGGCTTCCAGCACGATTTCCCCGTGGTCGAGGCCGGGCGGGTGGTGGGTGTGCTGACGCGGGCGGACCTCGTGAAAGGGCTGACGCAGACCGGCGCCAACTCGCCCGTCGCGACGGCCATGACATCACACTTCGACTGCGCTGCCCCCTCAGAGATGCTCGAGGGCGCCGTTCAGCGCCTGAAGGCCTCGGGCTGCCCAGCCCTGCCGGTGTTGCGCGACCACGAGCTGGTCGGCGTCCTGACGATGGAGAACGTCGGCGAGTTCATGATGGTCCACTCGGCGCTGCGCGCCAGCAAAGCCCGCGCCGCCTCGGTGGTGTGAGCGGCACCGACGACGCCTCAGAGACGCGACACTCGACGACGTCCGGGCGCTGTACGCGTGACGTGTCGCCGCGGGCATACGAATACCTGACCATCCCGCGCGAGCTCGCCGAACGATGGCGCGCATCCACGATCGAGCGCTCGCAGTGTGGGACGGCCGATGTGGGCGAAGACGAGGCGCTGGATGCCCTGGCGCTTCGCCGCCTGCGTGATCGCCTGAACGTCGAGGTGGCCACCGACTCCTCCGGCGAACCGTATGGGCCGATTCCACGCCGCCGCCTCGGCGAACATGAGATCGGCGCCTCGTGCCCAGCGAGGGAACTCGTAGAACTCCGGCGCCCACACGACCGTCATGCCGGCCCCCGCGATCCGGTAGCCGCAAGTCGGGTGATTGGTGTGGACCACCGATCGGTCCGCGATGTGCAGACCTCCCCGCTGGAAGGCTCCCGCATACGGGACGAGGCCGCGCTGCGCTGCCATCCTCCTGATTGGCGTGATGAGCTCGCTCCGCTCGTCAGTCACGAGCCACGCGTCGAGCTCAGCTGGAGGAATCGCACCCGGTCCGCCATCGATCATCACGCGCACACCGGCGTGTGCCACGAGCAGGCCGGCCGGCGCGTATCGAGGCGAGGCTTGCGCGCCGACGCCGAGTGTGACGAACCGCACGGGTGATCGTCTCCCTTGCGCGCCCGCCTCACGGAAGGCGCGGGTAGTAGAGGTCACGATAGGTCGTCCAGGACGGCTCCAGGGGGTAGACCGCCGCGCGCTGACTCGCCTCACGCACGTCGCGCGCCCACTCCACGGCATCGTCCAGACTCGCCGCGACGAGCCGCCGCGCCAAGTCCGACAGTCCTTCGCGGATGGCCGCCATCGCGCGGTCGATGGTCGCCGCGACACGCGGGTGCCGGATCAACGGACGGAGGGTCTCGAGATCCTCGAGCGCCCGCGCGTCCTCGTGTCGCCCGAGCTCGACCAGTGCCAGATAAAGTCTCGCCTCCCCGCGTTTCGGGTCGTCCGCGAGCACGCGGCGCAGGACCTCCTGCGCGCCGCCGAGGTCGCCGAGCTTGTAGCGAGAAATCCCGAGCGCGGTGAGGGCGTCGAGTCGCTTGGTCCCGGTGGCGGCTGCTGCCTCGAACTCCCGTGCGGCTTCGTCATACCGGCCGGCGTGAAATGCCTCCGCGCCGCGTGAGTAGGAAGTCGCACACCCGGCCAGGAGCGCGCCGAGCGCGAGGGCGGCGAGCACGAGCCCCACGCGCGTGAGCCCAGCGCGCTTGATCACCCGCGCCGCTGGCCCCGGCCGATCCAGCGGTCGACCACGAGCCACACCACGATTGCCGCCACGACAATGGCCGCCACGACAATCACTCCGTTGTCACGGACCGCCTCCACCATAGTCGCCTCCCAACCTTAGTCGGCTCCCGACCTTCGTCGGGACATGGTGGCGTTCACCGGGTAGGGATCTCGAGTCGACGGCGCCGGCGTCGCAGGCGCGTCTCCGTGCCGCCACGCCGCGCGACCAGCATCTCCATCACGGCAAAATCGCCGACACGGGCCGCCGAGAGGCGGCGGAGCTCTGCGGCGCGCATCCGTATCGATGTCGCAAAATCCCCCGCCGGCATCGTGACGTTCCTCGCGTTCACGAGCGTCTTGTCAATGAAGGTCGGTACCCCGAACAGCGCGCCGAACGGCGGAATCGCGCCGGGGGCGCAATCACGGACGACGCCCGCGATCTCCTCCACCGTCGCCAGGCGGATCTCCCCGTGGTGGATCAGCCCCTTCAGGCGGTCGAGGTCGAGCACGTAGGATGCCGGGAGCACCGCCAGGGCGAAACCATCTCGTTCCTTGACGACAATGACCTTGGCGAACACTCCCCCGGGCGTATGGCTGACGGCGGCCTGCTCTTGCGCGGTTACCGCGCCGGCGTGAACCACGAGCTCGTACTTCGCCTGCTTGGCCCGAAGGAACTCCGTGAGCGTCGAATACATGTCGATTACCTCACTACGCACTTCGACCTGCGTCTCAAGCTTCGGGATTCGGCGTGCAGCACCGTGGTGACGTGACCGCCCGAGAAACTCGGGGTCGAGGCCCCCACGGGATGGTCAGCACGCCGTCCTTGAAGGTCGCGTTCACCCTCGCGGTGTCCACGCCCGCCGGAAGCGCGATGCTGCGGAGGAACGCGCCCCACGAGCGCTCGACCCGGCGGTATTTCTTGTCCTTCTCCTCCTTCTCCTTCTCCTTGTGCCTCTCCCCCTGGATGGTCAGCACGTGGTTCTCGAGCAAGACGCTGACATCCTTCTGCTCGACACCCGGGATCTCTGCCTGCGTCCGCCGCGTTTCCTGCCGTCTCCCCTTCTCGCTCTTCAGGCCCGTACGTTCCAAGATTGAGCAACAGGGATGCCATGGCGGATGGACGGCGAGACCCTTGAATTCATGCGTCTTCTTGGCGAGCGGTCAGCGAGGCCGTGAGGCGTGAGCGCCCCACTGAGGCGTAAAAGCTCCGGACCCGTCGCGGGCATTCCGTCGGAAGATAGCGGCACATCGAACCGATTGGCATGTCGTATATTCCGTCGAACGAGGGGCACCTGCGTTCGGCAGCGATGACATCGCGCTCACACGACTTCGAGAGACGGAGGGCAGCATGAGAGCTTGGCGTCTTCTTCAGAACACAACAAGCCGGCACCGGTGCAGAGGCGGCCGTCGCGGGCATCGAGCGCCGCGATCACGCTAGGGCGCGGGATGGGCACCGAAGGCATTCGCGTCCTGCTGGCCACCGACGGGTCCGAGGAAGCGCTGGCCGCGACCAGCTGGCTGCTCACGTTTCCCCTCCCCGAGTCGAGCACCGTCCGCGTGTTCGCCGTCACCTCATTGGCACGAGACATGGCGGCTGAGCTCGAGGGGGCCGGGGAGTATCGCCGCCGCTGGTCGGAGCGAACCGGCTCGATCGTGAGTGCGGCGAGAGACACGCTCGGCAGACGCTGGGCGGACGCCGAGGAGCGCATAGCGGAGGGTGACGCGCGCGAGGAGATCGTCCGGATGGCCGACGAATGGCCCGCGGATCTCGTCGTACTCGGTGCGCGCGGTCTCAACCCCGTGCAGCGCGCTCTCCTCGGCAGTGTTTCCATCGCGGTGGTGCGCCACGTGAACTGTCCAGTCCTCGTCGTGCGCGGCCGGCGCCGGGGCATCCGCACGATCGTGCTCGGCGTGGACGGCTCTCCCGATTCCCTCGGCGCGGCCTCCTTCGTCGGCTCGCTGCCCCTGGACCCCGGGCTCCGACTGATGCTGGTAGCCGCCGTCCCACCGCCGCCAGTTCCGCCGGTGTTCGAGCTGGGCTCGAGCGCGCTGTTCCTGGACGAGACCCTCACCCGGTGGCAGACGGAAGCCGAGCGTGCGCTCGAGCGCGTCGCGGCGAGTTTCAAGAAGGAGGTGGCCACGATAGAGCGGCGCGCCCCCGTCGGGCAGCCCGGCGAGGAGATCGTGAGCACGGCGAACGCCGTCGGGGCCGATCTGATCGTGGTCGGAGCGCGGGGCCATGGAGCGTTCAAACGGCTGCTCCTCGGGAGCGTGTCGGAGTACGTGCTTCATCACGCCGCGTGTCCGGTGCTCGTCGTGCGGCAACGGCGGTGAGTGCGACACCGCAGGATCAGAAGATCGAAAACCGGCGATAGCTCATCGCCTCCCGAACCCGTGCGGTCGCCAGTTCCACGCCCGCCCGGCGCGGCGCGATTCGCTTGGTCTTCGTGATCTCGAGCACCGCCAGTGTGTTATCGCGTATCCGGTCCTGAATGGTCGCGAACGCCGCCGCCCGGGTGGCGCCCTGATACTCCATCGCTGCGCAGATCACACCTCCCGCGTTCGCGATGAAATCCGGGACCACCACGATGCCTCGCTCGTGCAGCGCCGTCTCGGCGCCCGGCGTCACCGGAATGTTCGCCCCCTCCAGAACGAGCTTCGTCTTCAATCGATGCACGTTGTCCTCCCGCACGACATCCGGGCGGGCGGCGGGAATCCAAATCTCGCACTCGATATCGAGCACCGCGTCGCGATCGAGCCTGCGACCATCCGGGTAGTCGGAGACTGGCTTGCCGGAGTCCTTCCACGCGATCAGATCCGCGACCGAGATGCCCATAGGATTGTGGATCGCTCCCTGTGAGTCGGAGGCCGCCACGAGTCGGGCGCCCCGTTCCGCCAGGAACCGCGCGCTGTGCTGACCCACGGCGCCGAAGCCCTGAATCACGACCCGGGCGCCGGACAGGTCGAAGCCACAGTACGGCGCCGCCACCTCGGCGGCGTGTCGGATCCCCCACCCGGTGGCCCCGATCTCGTCCAACGGGATGCCGCCGAGGGCGGTCGGCAGGCCAACCGCACGACCGATCTCGTCTTTGACCCAGGCCATGCAGCTCTCGTCGGTTCCCATATCGGGGCCGAAGATGTAATCCGCTTCGTTCCGCAGGGCGTGAGCGAACGCGCGGATCAGCCGCTCCTTCTGTTCGCGCGGTGTCCGCGGGTCCCCGTACAACACCGACTTTCCTCCGCCATGGGGAAGGCCCGCCGCCGCGTTCTTGAGCGTCATCGCGCGCGCGAGCCGAGCGCATTCCTCGGTGCTCACGTCAGGCGCCATGCGCAGCCCGCCGATCGAGGGCCCACACGCGACGTTGTCGACGACGAGCACGGCCTTCAGGGCCAGTGCCGGCTCGTACACGTGGATGACCTTGGCGGGGCCGAGATCGTCCGCCAAGCGAAAGACGTCCTCCGTCGAGTCGCTCATTTCGCCGCCTCCGCCGTGGGCTCGGTTCCGACGGCACAAACCTTGAGCTCGGGAATTCCGGCGATCGGGTCGAGCGACGCGCTGGTCGGCGCGTCGGACACGTTCCTCGGCAGGCCGAACAGGTAGCCGAGGATAACTCTGTACGTGTCCATACTGGCGACTGCCCAGAGCATTGGTTGTGCCACGCTGAACCCCAGTGATTTCATGGGTCCGTGCGCGAGCGCTGGTCTTGAATTGTCCCGGCTTCGCCCCACTGGGACAGCGCTTGCCCTCTCCAGTACCTGCGGATTTTCCGCGCTGTCGGCACGAGTCGCAACTGTGATCGCGCTCGTCGGCCCGTGCCGTTCATTGGCTGCCGCGATGCTCGAATCCCCCGGTCGAGACGTCCTCGGCTGTGAGCGTCGACATCCCAATGTGAACGAGTGCGTTCGATCTTCGAAGCTCGGGCCTCTTGCGCCCATCCGACGCGCACTTTGACTGCACGTAGTGCCGAGGCGGCGAGACCCATCGAAAGAGGGTGGGCCGGCGGCGTGTGTGTGGGGCAGCCATGCCGCGGTCTGGAGCGACACTGTCTCACTGAGACACTCGTTCCGCCCGCAAACATCCCGAATCCGCTGCAATATCGGGTTGGCGCATCGGTTGCAGCGAACGTTAACGCGATCGACGTCGCGTGAAGTCCGTCAAGAACGCGGTTATCACTCGTATGGGTACGGTCCCTCAGGCATCGTCGGGGCGGTCCTGATCGTTGTCCTGATTCTGTTCCTGATGGGCCGAATCTGAAGGCGCTGAGCGTCGTATGACCATCGGAGAGGCTTCGAACGAGAATGGATCGCGCGCTGGGGAGAACCAAGTGATCGTAGGCGAAAGCGGGGTCGGTAAGACATGGGTGCTGCGGGCGCTTGCCGGGCTATGGCGATCATGTCGTAGTCGCATCGTCGCCGGCCACTGCCAGTTCAAGCATTGGCCTGAATTGCTCGCGAGCGCGCCAGCGCCGAGGCGGGCGGAACCCGTCCTGAAATCACAAACGAGGAGGACTTCGATGCGAACCAGTGAGGCCTTTGTGTTGGGGGCGATCATCGGCGCAGCCGCCGTGTGGCTGTGGGGTCGGAAGATGGAGGAGTACGTGCAGGAAAAAACGCGTGGGGTGCGCATGAAGGCGGCGGAGGGCGTTCGGGCAGTCGAGGAGAAGACTGGGAAGGTGCTGGACCGCGGCGGGGATGCCCTGCGTCGGGCCGACGAATTCCTGCAGGACACGAAGGTGCAGGTCAGTGAGGCTCTCCGGGCAGGGCAGGAAGCGATTCGTCCCGCACCCCAAGCCAAAAAGCCTTGACCAGGAGGGACAGCAGAGCGCCATGAAACCCGTGACTCTCGTCGGCATCGCGCTGATCGTTCTCGGCGTGCTCGCCCTGGCCTACCAGGGCATCACGTACACGACGCGTGAGAAGGTCATTGACCTTGGTCCGCTCAAGGCCTCGGTCGACAAGGAAAAGAATATTCCCCTGCCTCCGATCGTCGGCGTCTTGGCACTTGCCGGCGGCGTGGCGTTGGTCATCGTCGGAGCTCGAAAGTCCTGAGAGTAACCGTCGCGGTGTTGCAGGCGTTCGGTGTCTTGGGCTCGCTGCGCGACCTGCGCATTCGCTAGCCGCGCTCGAGTCCACGACGCCAAGATTCGGAAGTTCGTACAGGCCACCTGTCCGAGCGTTTCCTATTCAGCGCGTCTCGGCGAGCCCAAGCGCCACGAGCCGGCGCAGCAGACGCTCGCCCATCCCGTGGGGCGGCGCCAAGCCCATCCGCCGCAGCGCGCCCTCGTCCTCCGGCGCCGCACGATCGGCCAGCAGTGCGCGCGCCACCAGCGCAGCCTTCGCCGCCGTACCGCCAGAGCGCCTCTTCAGCCACTGGAGCGCGGGCACTAGGCGTCGTTCCTCCGCAGTGAAATCGCTGCCGAAGGGGAAGTCGGCGAACAGCCCACGCGCTTGAAACGGGCGCAGGGCCTCCTGCAGACGCGCCGGCGTGTTCTGCCGCCAACGGTCCGGCACGGTGAACGTGGCTCGAAGCTTTCCGGCTCTCTTCGCCTGCGCGACCAAGCCGTCGAGGAAGCGCGCGTCGGTGATCGCCAGCATCGCCAACACGCAGTCTTCGTCGGACTTGCCGCGCAACTCGGCGATCCCATATTCGGTGACGAAGACGTCGCGCAAGTGACGGGGAATCGTCGTGTGGCCGTAGTTCCACAAGATCGTGGACCGCGCACCCGAGGCCCCGACGCGGCGCGATCGTAGCAGTAGCACCGAGCGACCGTCACGCAACGCGTGCGCCATAGCCACGAAGTTGTACTGCCCGCCGACGCCGCTGACGACGCGCCCGTCCTCGAGCGCATCCGACACCGCCGCGCCCAGCGCGGTGGCCATCATGCAGGTGTTGAAAAAACGCGCGCCGCGTCGTTGCAGCGCCTCCAGCGACTCTCGGCCACCCGATAGCTGGTTGATGTCCGAGACCCGTGTCATCGAGAATCCGTCGAACTCCTCACCCTTCAGCCCACGCAGCCAGGCGTAGAATTCCTTGGAGCCGAGGAAGAAGGCACCGCGGAGATAGCGGCCCTCGCGCAGGCGCCGTCGGTCGAAGGCCCGACCTATCGCGACTCTGGTCGCGGCCTGGCGCAGATCGGTGTCCAGACGACTACCATCGGCCAGCACCAACGTGTCGTGAACCAGGTGCGCATCGGCCGGCAACAGGCCGAACCGGATGAGGCGCGCCAGCTCGTGCTCGTCGATGCGCGGCGCCAGCGCGCCGCGGGCGTACAGGCGCTCGGCAGCCTCACCGTCCAGGGTGTCCGTGATGACGCCCTCCGCCAGGGCCCGCTCCAGCGCCGCGTCGTCGTACACACGCCGTCGCAGCACGCCGGCTCGGGCCAGGTGCATGAAACCGTCCATGACCATCTCGCTGGCGCCGTACAGTCCACGTGCGAACGGATCGAGGCCTCCAATATGGCTCGCCCGGGGATGCGCTCCGCCGAGGGCGTCCACCGCCGCGCGGTAGTCCGCGTTGCGCTGGTGTCGCAACAGCAGCCCGTGCACGAGGGCATCAGACAAGGCACCGATGCCGATCTGGAGCGTGCCGCCGTCGCGCACCAACGTGCTGGCGTGGAGGCCGAGGGCGAACTCGACGACCTCGACCGGCTCGCGCGTCAGCGCGAACAACGTGTGCGCGCAGCCCGGATCGTCCAGCAACACATCGAAGAAAGGCTCGTCCACCTCGGCTTCGTTGCCGACAAAAGGCAGCTCGGGATGGATCACTCCGACCATCAGCGGCCGCGGCTGCCCGCGCGCCGCGATCGCGTCCAGCAGATCCTGCGTGACGTCGGGATTGCATGCGAGACTCCAGCGCTCGCGTCCGGACTCGTCCCGCCGCGCCACCAGCTGCGTGATGACGTTGATGCTCATCTCGGCCAGGTCGCGCGCGGCGTCGGTGTAGTTCAGGCTGACGTACTCGCGTTGCGCATCCTCGTTCCCGAGCAGCGCGCCGGACTGGAAATAGAACTCGCTGACCCGCACGTTGGCCGGCAACCGACCGGCACGGCGCGCCTCGGCGTACTCCAGGTCGGGATAACCGGCGGCGAAGTGGCGCTCGAGAAAAGGCCCGAGGAAACGCCGCTCGAGGTCGGACGCAGCCGCCGGCCGCGTCAACGAGAGGGCGGTATAGAGGTGCAGAGTGAGTCCAGGATCCGCGACGGCACGGCGGAAGATCGCATTGAGCAGCACGTTCGGCTTGCCGAGCCCGAGTGGCGCCGCCACTCGCAAATCGCGGCCGGCCCACGCAAGAACCCGTTCCACACATGCATCCACGCGACTCACTCGCACGGTTTCCGCCATGCCGTCCAGGCGCAATCCGGCTAGTCAGTCACGAACTTCGTGATCTCATCCAGGCGGGCCTCGACGTCCGACTCCCCGGTCCGGATCAACAGCTGGAGGTACTCCGGCAGAAACATCAGCAGGCTGAGCAACTCAGGCCTCGACGACTCGCGGGTGCCCAGGCCGCGGGTCAAGAATCGGAGCCCCCGGGGGAGACGCGATTCGTAGTCCGCGGCGAGCTGGGGCAAATCCTGAGACGGGCGGAGCACGAGGAGATCCACCGGGCGCAAGTCTCCCCACTCCTGCTGCGGCACCATCCCGAGCAGCCGGTTCAGGCGCTCGAGCACCTGCGCATCATAGTCGATGAGGTCGAGGAAGATCGCGTCCAGGAGAAGACCGGCAACCTGGGCGGGCGCCGGGTAGCCGGGAGCGGCCGGGCGATCGGCCTCTTCGTGGGTCGGCTGGTAGCGGGTCGAGACTGCGAGGATCCGTCTGGCGCCGAGGTGGATGGCGGGCGAGAGGGGCGTGTGGAGGCGAACGCCCCCGTCGCCGTACCAGTCGTTTCCCAGTTTCACCGCCGGGAACATCAACGGAAGCGCGGCCGAGGCCAGCACGTGGTCGACCGTCAGCCGGGTCGTGACGCTTCGCCGCAGCGGTCGCTCCCAGTCCATGATCTGGCCGCCCTGCACCCAGGTCACAGTCTGGCCCGTCGAGTAGTTGATCGTGGTGAGAGCGACCGCTTTCAACAGACCCGTCTGGAGCTTCCCGGTGATGCCGACGATCTCGCCGTTGGCGGACGCCAGACTTCGCTCGAGCAGCGCGCGCAACGGTGCGGTATCGAGGAGGCCCCGCACCTTCGGGGCGATAGCCACGCCACCCGATATCAACCGCGTTCCCCAGCGCAGGACGTTGTACGCCAGCGAGAGCGGGCCGATCCGGAAAAGCTGGTCCGCCGTGAGCTGGCTCCACAGGCTGGCCAGGTCCTCGATCGCCTCCGGGAGCGCACCAGGATGCGCCGCCAGATAAGCCACGTTGATCGCGCCGGCCGATTCGCCCGTGAGGATCACGGGCCGGGCACTCGGAAGGTGTCGCGCGAGGCCCCGGAGCACGCCAACCTGATAGGCGGCTCTGGCGCCCCCGCCACTGAGGGTGATCGCCAGGTCACCGCGTGGCGCGTGCGCGATAGGCGTTTCCGGGCTGATCGACACCCTGACCGACCTAGGGTGCGATTGGTGCTGCTATCTCAACACCTTCTTTTCCCGCCAGTATTGCTCGGCCCCTGGGTGAAATGCCATCGGGACCAGATGTTTCTCAACGAAGTACCGGGTCTTCTCGATCGTGAACTCTCGGCCGCCCGGATGAAGCTCGCCAAACTCCTTGCCGTGCTCGATGATCGTCTTGACGATCCGGTAGATCATCCCGCTCTCTGCCTGCCAGTGAGCAAGAACCGCCGTGTGCGTCCCCGGAACGAGGAGATCCTGGTTCTGGCCCGGATACGTCCCGGCCGTGATGGTGACGGGCGTCCAGTCCGGGACCGC